>NZ_AEJC01000103.1 GCF_000317595.1 Streptomyces ipomoeae 91-03
CCCCACGAGTTCGGGTCATGGCCAACACTCGGTCTTTCGCGCTGCCCCACGGAGTGGCACGCTGCCGTCCATGGGGGCTTTGAGGCGTGCGGCTGTGGCGGCGGTGCTCGGGGTCGGGGCCGTTGTGGGGCTCGTGGCCTGTGAAGGGGGCGGGCTCAACACCGGCGCGGTCGCGTTCACGACGGACCAGATGGGGACCAAGGAGCTGGAGCGGCAGGGTGTCGACGTCCAGTGGCTCAACTGCACGGCGTCGTATGACGACGACGGCGGTGACGGCAGTGACGGCGGCGACAAATCCAAGTCGCCCTCCGCCTCCGTCAACACCGTCGCGAGCGTCGACTGCAAGGGTGAGGACAAGAAAGGCCGTGACATCACCCTCACCGGGAAGGTGACCCAGGAGATCAACGGCAAGTGTGTGCGGGGGGATCTGACGGCCAAGGTCGACGGGAAGGAGTGGTTCCATGTCGATGTGCTGGGCAACTGCAATGCCCCTGACCCCACTCCGACGCCCGGTGTGCCCGACCCGGACCAGTCGAACCGGCCCGGGCCGACCGTGACGGTCACCGTCACGCAGACCATCTGGTGCCAGAAGGATCCGCAGTGCTGGCCCGAGGGCAAATAGGGCGAGCGGGACAAGTGGTGTCTACGGTCGGAGACATGATCCAAACCCTCTCCCCATATGGCCGTACGCTGCTTAGAGTGACCGGGTGACTCAGTCCGCAGTGTCTTCGCAGTCCGCGTATTTCCGGTATCCGCATCTGCACGGCGACCTGGTCGCCTTCACCGCCGAGGACGACGTCTGGGTCGCCCCTCTCGACGGTGGCCGTGCGTGGCGGGTGAGCGCGGACAACGTACCCGTGAACCATCCGCGTATCTCTCCGGACGGTACGACCGTCGCGTGGACGTCCACGCGGGACGGCGCGCCGGAGGTGTATGTCGCGCCGATCGACGGTGGGCCGGCCAAGCGCCTGACGTACTGGGGGAGTTGGCGGACCCAGGTGCGCGGCTGGACCCCGGACGGGCAGGTGCTCGCCCTCAGCACGTACGGACAGGCCAGCCTGCGGCGGAGCTGGGCGCGGGCGGTGCCGCTCGACGGCGGTCCGGCCACGACGCTGCCGTACGGGCCGGTCGGCCATGTCGCGTACGGTCCGGCCACCGTGCTGCTGTCCGCGCCGATGGGCCGCGAGGCCGCCTGGTGGAAGCGGTACCGGGGCGGTACGGCGGGCAAGCTGTGGATCGAGAGCGACGGCCGCGACGGAGAAGGGGCCGGGGAGTTCGTACGTCTGCATGAAGGGTTGGACGGGAATCTCGAGTATCCGCTGTGGGTGGGGGAGCGGATCGCTTTCCTGTCCGACCACGAGGGTGTGGGGGCTCTCTACTCCTCCCTCGCCGATGGATCGGATCTGCGGCGGCATACGGCTGTCGACGGTTTCTACGCCCGGCATGCGGCCACCGATGGCGCGCGGGTCGTGTACGCGTCCGCCGGTGAGCTGTGGCTGCTCGATGATCTGGACGGGGCCGAGCCGCGCAGGCTCGATGTCCGGCTGGGCGGACAGCGAGTCGATCTTCAGCCGTTCCCGGTGAACGCCTCCCGGTGGTTCGGGGCAGCCTCGCCCGATCACACCGCGCGGGGCAGCGCCGTGGCGGTGCGCGGGGCCGTCCACTGGGTCACCCATCGCTCCGGGCCCGCGCGGGCGCTCGCCGCCGAGCACGGGGTGCGGGCGCGGCTGCCTCGGGCCTTCCGGGTGGAGGGCGAGGAGTGGGTGGTGTGGGTGACGGACGCGGAGGGCGACGACGCGTTGGAGTTCGCCCCGGCGACCGGCGCCGGACCCGGCGCCACCCCGCGGCGGCTCGCGGCGGGACAGTTGGGGCGGGTGCTCGGGCTCGCCATGGCGCCCGACGGCAGCCGGGCCGCCGTAGCCGCGCACGACGGGCGCGTCCTGCTCGTCGAGCGGGAGACGGGAGAAGTCCGGGAGGTCGACCGGAGTGAGGACGGGGAGGTGTCCGGGCTCGTCTTCTCGCCCGACTCCGCCTGGCTCGCCTGGTCGCACCCCGGCGCGCGACCGCTGCGTCAGCTCAAGCTCGCCAACACCGCCGACCTGTCCGTCACCGAGGCGACCCCGCTCCGCTTCCAGGACTACTCACCGGCGTTCACCCTCGACGGCAAGCATCTGGCCTTCCTCTCCGCACGCGCCTTCGACCCCGTCTACGACGAACACGTCTTCGATCTTCACTTCGTCAGCGGCGCCCGTCCGCATCTCATCACGCTCGCCGCGACCACACCGTCGCCGTTCGGGCCGCAGCGGCACGGGCGGCCGTTCGAGGCGCCGGAGAAGGACGAGACCCCGGACAGCGAGGGTGCCCCCGCGACCCGTATCGACCTCGAAGGGCTCGCCGACCGGATCGTGCCCTTCCCCGTCGAGGCCGCCCGCTACTCCACGCTCCGCGCCGCCAAGGACGGTGTCCTGTGGCTGCACCACCCGGTCACCGGCGTCCTCGGTCACTCCCGGGCCACGCCCGACGACCCCGACCCGAAGACCTCCCTGGAGCGGTACGACCTCGCCCAGCGGCGCCTCGAATACCTCGCCTCCGACGCCGACCACTTCTCGGTCAGCGGCGACGGCAAACGCGTCCTGCTGTGGACCGACGGCAAGCTCAAGGTCGTCCCCAGCGACCGGCGCGCCTCCAACGACGACGAGAGCGACAGCAACATCACCGTCGACCTCAGCCGCGTACGCCAGACCGTCGACCCGGCCGCCGAGTGGCGCCAGATGTACGACGAGACCGGCCGCCTCATGCGGGACAACTTCTGGCGGCCGGACCTGGGCGGGGTGGACTGGGACGGGATCCTGGACCGCTACCGGCCCCTCCTCGACCGGGTGGCCACCCATGACGACCTGGTCGATGTGTTGTGGGAGGTGCAGGGTGAGCTGGGTACCTCCCACGCGTACGTCACCCCGCGCGGCGGGGGTGGCTCCGGTGACCGGCGGCAGGGGCTGCTCGGCGCGGACATCTCCCGGCACGAGGACGGTCCCCAGGGGACTCCGCTGTGGCGCATCGACCGGGTGCTGCCCTCCGAGACCTCCGACCCCGACGCACACGCGCCCCTCGCCGCGCCCGGGGTCGCCGTGCGCGCCGGGGACGCGATCATCGCCATCGGCGGGGTGCCGGTCGATCCCGTCGTCGGGCCCGGCCCGCTGCTCGTGGGGACGGCGGGCAAGGCCGTCGAGCTGACCGTGCTGCCGGCCGGGGGCGGTGATCCGCGGCACACCGTCGTCGTGCCCATCGCCGACGAGGAGCCGTTGCGGTACCACGCGTGGGTGGCGGACCGGCGGGCGTACGTCCATGAGAAGAGCGGGGGGCGGCTCGGTTATCTCCATGTGCCGGACATGGTCGGTTCCGGGTGGGCCCAGCTCCATCGCGATCTGCGGATCGAGGTCGCTCGTGAGGGGCTTGTCGTCGATGTCCGGGAGAACCGGGGCGGGCATACGTCCCAGCTGGTCGTCGAGAAGCTGGCCCGGCGGATCGTGGGGTGGGATCTGCCGCGGGGGATGCGGGCGGCGAGCTACCCCGACGACGCGCCCCGGGGGCCTGTCGTCGCCGTCGCCAATGAGTTCTCCGGGTCCGATGGGGACATCGTGAACGCGGCGATCAAGGCGCTCGGAATCGGGCCGGTGGTCGGGACGCGGACGTGGGGTGGGGTGGTCGGTATCGACAGTCGGTACCGGCTGGTCGATGGGACGTTGGTGACTCAGCCGAAGTACGCCTTCTGGTTGGAGGGGTACGGGTGGGGGGTCGAGAACCATGGGGTCGATCCGGATGTGGAGGTTGTGCAGGCGCCGCAGGATCATGCGGCCGGGCGGGACCCTCAGCTGGACGAGGCGATCCGGATCGCGCTGGCGGGGCTTGAGGAGACCCCGGCGAAGACGGCACCGCAGCTGCCGGGTTCCTGACGGGGTCGGGTGGCGGGTGCGGGTTGTGTGTGGTTGCTCGCGCAGTTCCCCGCGCCCCTGAAGGGGCGCGGGGCTGTATTGATTTGCGGCTCCGCCGCGTGGGCGCGACCAGCCCCCACCCACCCGCAGTCGCCAACGCACCGACCCGACCGAGCTGAAAGGCGCAGCGGGGTTGAAGGGGCGCAGCCCCTGGGGATGGGACGGGTAGGGGCGGCGGGGGCGTACGATGCGGGCGTAGCTGATCACACGTGGCGGCGAGCAGGAGGCACGCATGGCAGGGGAGTCGCAGGACGACTGTCTGTTCTGCAAGATCGTGGCGGGACACGTCCCGGCGACGATCGTCCGCGAGACCGAGACGACCGTCGCGTTCCGGGACATCAACCCCCAGGCACCCACCCACGTCCTGGTCATCCCGAAGGCGCACTACCCGGACGCCGCCGCACTCGCCACCGCCGCCCCCACCCTCGCCGCGGACGTCCTCCGCGAGACCCAGGCCGTCGCGGACGAGGACAAGCTGGAGAGCTACCGGATCGTCTTCAACACCGGCAGCGGCGCCGGACAGACCGTCTGGCACGCCCACGCACACGTCATCGGTGGCCGCGGCCTGCAGTGGCCCCCCGGGTAACCAGCCGTGTCCGTACGTGAATTGGTGGTCCTCGGCACCGCCAGCCAGGTCCCCACCCGGCACCGCAACCACAACGGCTATCTGCTGCGCTGGGACGGCGAGGGGATCATGTTCGACCCCGGCGAGGGCACACAGCGGCAGATGCTGCGTGCCGGGGTCGCCGCGCACGACCTCAACCGGATCTGCGTCACCCACTTCCACGGGGATCATTCGCTGGGCCTCGCGGGTGTCATCCAGCGCATCAACCTCGACCGCGTCCCGCACGACGTCACCGCCCACTACCCGCGCTCCGGGAAGCGGTTCTTCGACCGGCTGCGGTACGCCACCGCGTACCGGGAGACGGTGCGGATCGTCGAGGCGCCGGTCGAGGGCGAGGGGGGCGCGCTGGCCGCCACCTCCTCGTACACGCTCGACGCCCGCAAGCTCTCCCATCCCGTCGAGTCCTACGGGTACCGGCTCGTCGAGCCCGACGGGCGTCGCATGCTGCCCGAGCGGCTCGCCGAGCGTGGGATCAAGGGGCCGGACATCGGGCGTATCCAGCGGGAGGGCGCGATCGGCGACGTCTCGCTCGACGAGGTCAGCGAACTGCGGCGCGGTCAGCGGTTCGCGTTCGTCATGGACACGCGGTTGTGTGACGGGGTGTACGCCCTCGCGGACGCCGCCGACATGCTCGTCATCGAGTCCACGTTTCTCGACGCGGACATCGAACTCGCCGTCGAGTACGGGCATCTGACCGCCGGTCAGGCCGCCTCCGTCGCCCGCGACTGCGGCGTACGGCATCTCGTCCTCACCCACTTCAGCCAGCGCTACTCCGAACCGGAGGAGTTCGAACGGCAGGCCAGGGCCGCCGGGTTCGAGGGAGAGCTGAGCGTGGCGCACGATCTGATGAGGGTGGCGCTGCCGAAACGGCGATGAGCGAGGGAGCCGTCGCGCCGTCGAGCGGTCCGGCAGTCGAGCGGTCGTACGATGCCTTGATGTCCATCCCCAAAGCCGAACTGCACCTCCATATCGAAGGCACCCTTGAGCCCGAGCTGGCGTTCGCGCTGGCCGCGCGGAACGGGGTGACACTGCCGTACGCCGACACGGACGCGCTCCGGAAGGCGTACCAGTTCGAGGATCTGCAGTCCTTCCTGAATCTGTACTACGAGCTGATGGCCGTGCTCCGCACCGAGCAGGACTTCGCGGATCTCGCCGACGCCTACCTCGCCCGCGCCGCCGCCCAAGGCGTGCGGCACGCGGAGATCTTCTTCGATCCGCAGGCCCATCTCGCGCGGGGCGTGGGGATGGGGACGGTCGTCGAGGGGCTGTGGCGGGTGCTGGGGAACAGCGAGGCCACGCACGGTGTCTCCACTCAGCTGATCATGTGTTTTCTGCGGGACGAGTCCGCCGAGTCGGCCATGGAGACGCTTCAGGCCGCCGAGCCGTACCTCGACCGGATCGTCGGCATCGGGCTCGACTCCGCCGAGGTCGGGCATCCGCCGGCCAAGTTCCGCGAGGTGTACGAGGCCGCCGCCGCGCTCGGACTGCGTCGCGTGGCGCATGCCGGGGAGGAGGGGCCGCCGGAGTACATCAAGGAGGCGCTGGACGTCCTCGGCGTGGAGCGGATCGACCACGGGCTGCGCTGCATGGAGGACCCGGCCCTCGTCGAGCGGCTGGTGCGGGAGCGGACGCCCCTGACCTTGTGTCCGCTGTCCAACGTTCGGCTGAAGGCCGTCGACACCCTCGCCGACCACCCGCTGCCCGCGATGCTCGACGCCGGGCTGCTCTGCACGGTCAACTCCGACGACCCCGCCTACTTCGGCGGCTACGTCGGCGACAACTTCCGTGCCGTGGGCGAGACCCTGGGCCTCCGGCCGGAACGGCTGCGGGAGCTGGCCCGCAACTCGTTCGTCGCGTCCTTCCTGGAGCACGACGAGGAGCGGCGGGCGCGGTATCTCGCGGAGGTCGAGGCGTACGAGTTCGGGTGACCGGCGGTCAGGCCGCCGGGCGGTACTCCGGCTGCGGCTCGGCGGTTTCGACCTGCTTGGCGGTCGACTGGTCCTGGTAGCGGGCGTGTTCGGTCGTGGGCGCCTTGGCGCGCAGGGCCACGGCTGTCATGGGGGCCGCGATCAGGAGGAGGCCGACGGCCAGGATCGTGCCCATCGTCGGGAAGCCCGCGCAGGTGGAGAGCAGGCTGCCGGTCAGCGGGCCGGCGGCCGTGCCGAGCGAGGACGCGGAGCCGATCAGGACCGCCCAACGGCCGCGCGGGTCCAGGGAGGCGGCGAGGCCGATGAGGTACGACAGCACGACCGGGTAGAGCACGTTCCAGGCGATCTCGCCGGTGGCGAAGGTGGTGAGGTCGGTCGCGGAGGCGCTCAGCGCGATACAGCCCGCGATGAGCGCCGTACCGCCGCCGATGGGCAGCGCACGACCCAGGCGCGCGCCCAGCGCACCCGCCCCGATCACACCCAGCAGCCCCGCGCCGAGCGCCGTCGCGAAGACCGCGCCGACGGTGACCTCGGACAGCCCCGCCTGGGTGGTGCCGATACGGCCGCTGACGCCCCAGAGAGAGTTCTGGGCGAGGGACCAGAGGAGCAGGGTGGCGGCCAGGGTCACCCCGGAGCGCGGGTGGGGGAGCGGGCCCCGCGCCCGGGTGAGGTGGGCCGTGGCGACCGGGGCGGTGAGGCGTGCGGTCGCCGGCCAGGTGAGCAGGGCCGCGAGGGCGAGTGCGGCGAGGGGGAGGCCGTGGCCGGGGCCGAGGCGGGGGATCGTCAGGTAGAGCACGCCGGCCAGGGCCGAGACGCCCAACAGGCCCAGGGTCGACACCCGGTGGGGGTCACGCTGGGCCGCGATCCCGGCCGCCGCCACCGCCGTCGCCGTGCCCGAGCCGAAGCCGCCGAGGACGACTCCCGCGACGACCACGGGGACGGTGGCCGTGAGCGCGGCGGTGCCGTAACCGGCGGCGGCGAGCAGCAGGCCCGTACGGGCCAGACGGCGCGGGCCGATCCGCTCCACCCGCGCGGCCAGGGTGAAGCCCGCCGAGGCCGAACCCAGCAGCAGGGCACTGCCGATGGCGCCCGCCTCGGTGGCGGTGAGGGGGAGGGCCGCGTCGAGTCTGCCGACGGTCGTGGGCAGGAGGTACGCGGCGAGATACCCGGCCGTGAAAAGGGCGACGAGGGGCCAGGGCGTGGGGGTGCGGGGGGACACGGGCGTTCCAGGCGGACGAAGGTGCGGCTCAAACAGGGGGATTGGGCGACGACCGTCGACGGACAGGAACGCGCGGAGAATTTGTATCAAGGGGGCGGGGAGGGAAAGAAACCCAGGGAGCGTGATCTGAGGCACATCATGTTTGAGGTGTGGAAGGTGGGGTAGAAGAAATCGCCCTCGCGTGTCAGCGGGCGTGCCTGAACTGACGTGATTTCTTGGCCGGTTCGCCGATCACCCCCTCGGCGCAAGCGGCCCTGGACTGCGTCGACGAGGTGCTCAGGGCCTTCGGCCCGTGCTCGGGGCCGCCAGGGCCGAGTGGATGCGGCCCGGGCGGTCGTCAGGCCGAGCGGCCGAAGCCGATCGTCGGTACCGCTCGGCGCAGGGGCCAGGGGGTGATCTGCTCCTTGGGGAGGAGGTCGTCCAGGAAGGCGTAGCGGCGCAGAGCCGCCGGGTCCTGGCGGTCCAGGGACTGCACCCGGCGCCACCAGGCGCCGATCTCGCACCAGCCGGGGGCGGACAGCGAGCCGCCGAACTCCTGCACCGACAGCGCGGCGGTCAGGCCGGCGAAGGCCAGCCGGTCGGCCAGGGGCCACTCCGCGAGGCTGCCGGTGACGAAACCGGCGACGAACACATCACCCGCGCCCGTCGGGTCCATGGCCTCCACCGCGATCGCCGGCACCTCCGCGGTCTCGCCGGTACGGCCGTCCACCGCGTACGCGCCCTCCGCGCCCAGCGTCACCACCGCCACCGGGACGTGCTCGGTGAGGGCGTGGGCCGCCGCCCGGGGGCACGCGGTGCCGGTGTACCGCATCGCCTCCTGGGCGTTCGGCAGGAAGGCCTCGCAGTGCGCGAGGTCGGGGAGCCCGGCCAGATCCCAGGCGCCGGTGTCGTCCCAGCCGACGTCCGCGAAGATCCGGGTGCCCTTGCCCGCGGCCTGCGCGATCCAGGGGGCGTGCACGCCGGGTGTGAGGGAGGCGACGGCGGCGCGCGCGTAGGGCGGGCACTCCGGCGCGGGCTCCTCCGGGGGCGCCGCGTGCCCGTGCGAGACCATCGTGCGCTCGCCCTCGTACGCCATGGAGACGGTGACCGGGGAGTGCCAGCCGGGGACGGTGCGGGAGGTGGAGAGGTCGATGCCCTCGCCCTGCTCCAGGGCGTCCCAGCAGTACTCGCCGTAGTGGTCGTCGCCGAAGGCCGCCGCGAGGGAGGTCTTCAGGCCGAGGCGGGCCAGGGCGGTGGCCATGTTCGCCACGCCGCCGGGGCTCGACCCCATGCCGCGTGCCCAGGACTCCGTGCCGCGGACCGGGGCGGAGTCGAGGCCGGTGAAGATGATGTCGAGGAAGACGGTGCCGGTCAGATAGACGTCCCAGGGCGGGTCGTCCGGTGCCCTCAGGGTCGACAGTGGGTCGACCTGGGGCCGGCGGTGTGGTCGCTCTCCCTTGAACGCGGTCACGGTGTGCTCCCTGGCGGTGGTGCGGATCTGGCCAGTGTGCACCAAACGCTCCCCGGGGTGGGGGTGGTGGCGCCGGGTGGGGGTGCGGTGCGTCGTCCCGTTGGGGACCCCGCTGCGCCTTCCGGCTCGGGGGGATGGGGTTTTGGGGGCGGCAGCCCTCGGAAACGGGGGCGATGAAGGGCCCGGCGCTACCAGCGGGGCACGGTCGGCGTCATCCACCCCGGCTCGGCGACCCGCATCGCCGCCGCATCGTCCCGCTCCCGCAACGCCCCGTCATCATCGACCCACCGCCGATGCAGAAACTCCAACCGGCCCCGATCGGGCTCCACCCCCAACCCGGGCGCGTCCGACACCCGCACGGCCCCGCCCTCGAACGCGAGACGCTCAACCAGCACATCCTCGACCTGCCACGGATAGTGGGAGTCACACGCATGGTGAAGACCGGGCACGGTCGACGCCACATGCGTCATCGCGGCGAGACTGATCCCGAGGTGCGTGTTGGAGTGCATGGACACCCCCACCCCGAACGCACGACAGATCGCTGCCAGTTCACGTGTGTTGCGCAACCCGCCCCAGTAGTGGTGATCGGAGAGAACCACCTGCACGGCCCCCTTCCCGAACGCCTCCTTGATCTCCGCGAACGTCGTCACACACATGTTGGTGGCGAGCGGCACATCCGTCCGCGCGGCCACCTCGGCCATGGCATCCGTACCGAGCGCCGGGTCCTCCAGATATTCGAGTACGTCGGCGAGGGCATCCGCGACCTTCAGCGAGGTCTCCACCGACCACGCCCCGTTGGGATCGAGCCGCAGCGGGTGCCCGGGAAACGCCTCGGCCAGCGCGCGGACCGCCGCGATCTCCTGCTCAGGCGGAAAGACACCACCCTTGAGCTTGAACGACGTGAAGCCGTACCGCTCCTTGAACCTCCTGGCCTGCGCCACGACCCCGGCCGGGTCCAAGGCCGCACCCCAGTCGTCCTTCTCGCAGGCCACGCCCTCCGGGTGGTCGGCCCACTTGTAGAAGAGGTACGCGCTGTACTCCACCGCGTCCCGCACCTTGCCGCCGAGCAGCGCGTGCACCGGCAGCCCGAGCGCCTTGCCGAGCGCGTCGAGACAGGCGACCTCGAAACCGGAGACGACGGACAGCCGCAGCTTGTCGGCGGTCTGGACGCCGCGCAGCCCACCGACGTCGACCTGGTCGTCGACGCGCGAGGCGTCCACGGCGACCTCGTCGGCGATCGTGAACAGCCCGTTCAGATCGCTGACCTGCCGCCCCTTCAGCTTCTCGGCGAACGGCCGGGCCAGCTCCAGATACTTCGTGTCGCCGTACGTCTCGCCGACACCGGTGACCCCGTCCGCGGTCACGACCTCCACGATCAGCCGAGGCGTGTACGGCTGGTGCACGCCCTGCGTGTTCAGCAGGGGAGGGTCGGCGACCAGGATCGGGGTCAGGCGTACATCCGTGATCGTGAGGTTCACAGGGCGGCTCCTACCGCGTTGGCGAGGGTGAGTTCGCAGGCGAGGCCGGGCCCGCCGGCCTCGCCGACCTGAGCGAGCTCGACGAGTGAGAGGTCATCTACGTATGAAGATGGAGGTTAAGTAGGCGAACGAAGTCCGTCAATGGGTCGCGCGTGCCTCTCTTACGATCGGCACATGTCGGAGACAGAAAGCGCGGAAGGCGCAGCCGAGGCGGGCGTCACGGGGGACGCGCGCGGCGTCCGCGAGGTGAAGTCCGCCGCGCGCACGGTCGAACTGCTGGAGCTGCTGGCCGCGCGTGGCGACCGCCCCGCACGCCTCCAGGAACTGGCGGACGAGCTCCAGGTCCCGCGCAGCTCGATGTACGCCCTGCTCCAGACCCTGATCGGCCGCGGCTGGGTCCGCACCGACACCACCGGCTCCCTCTACGGCATCGGCATCCGCGCCCTGCTCACCGGCACCAGCTATCTGGACTCCGACCCGCGCGTACGCGCCGTACGCCCCTACCTCGACGAGGCCTCCGAGGCTCTCGGCGAGACCATCCACATGGCCCGCCTGGACGGCATGAACGTCGCCTACCTGGCCACCCGCGAGTCCCACGAGTACCTGCGCACGATCAGCCGCGTGGGCCGCCGCCTGCCCGCCCACGCCGGCGCCCTCGGCAAAGCCCTTCTGGCCGAACGCCCCGACACCGCCCTCCCCCCGGGCCCCTACCAGGCCCTCACCCCCCACACCCACACCACCCACGCCGCCCTGACCGCCGACCTGGCCACCGTCCGCGCCCGCGGCTACTCCGTGGACCGAGAGGAGGGCGTCCTCGGCATAGTCGGCTTCGGCTTCGCCCTCCACTACGACACCCCGCCCCAGGACGCCATCAGCTGCTCGGTCCCGGTGGCCCGCCTGACTCCGGAACACGAACGCCGGATCGTGGAGGTGATGGGGGAGATCAGAACGAAGATCGAGGCCACCACCCCGGGGACGGCAGGGTCGCCCATCTGGCGCTGAGGGATCTTGCAGCTGCCGCACCGCCGAAAAGCCCTACGGCACTGTCACCCCCGCGTCGTACTCTTGAATAGCCAGCGCAGCGCCCGCGCATGCGAGCCTCACCGAGGAGGACGTTCGGCCAAAGAGCCGGCCCATGACTCAGACACCGACAGCTCACACCCCCGCGCAGGGGAAGGCGAGAGCACAGTTCACCGTCCCGCCGGCGCACCCCATGGTGACCGTCCTGGGTTCCGGCGACTCCCTCCTGCGCGTGATCGAGAAGGCCTTCCCGGCGGTCGACATCCACGTCCGGGGCAATGAGATCAGCGCGGTCGGCGACGCCCCCGAAGTCGCTCTCGTCCAGCGCCTGTTCGACGAGATGATGCTGGTGCTCCGCACCGGACAGCCGATGACGGAGGACGCAGTGGAACGCTCGATCGCCATGCTCAGAGCGAGTGAGAACGGGCAGAGCGACGGCCAGGAGACGCCGGCCGAGGTGCTGACGCAGAACATCCTGTCCTCGCGTGGCCGCACGATCCGCCCCAAGACGCTCAACCAGAAGCGCTACGTCGACGCCATCGACAAGCACACCGTCGTCTTCGGCATCGGCCCCGCCGGCACCGGCAAGACGTACCTGGCCATGGCCAAGGCCGTCCAGGCCCTGCAGTCCAAGCAGGTCAACCGCATCATCCTGACCCGCCCGGCGGTCGAGGCCGGCGAACGCCTCGGCTTCCTCCCCGGCACCCTCTACGAGAAGATCGACCCGTACCTGCGCCCCCTGTACGACGCGCTGCACGACATGCTCGACCCCGACTCGATCCCGCGGCTGATGGCGGCGGGGACGATAGAGGTGGCGCCCCTCGCGTACATGCGTGGTCGTACGTTGAACGACGCCTTCATCATCCTGGACGAGGCCCAGAACACGAGCCCCGAGCAGATGAAGATGTTCCTCACCCGGCTCGGGTTCGACTCGAAGATCGTGATCACGGGTGATGTGACGCAGGTGGACCTGCCGGACGGGACCAAGAGCGGTCTGCGGCAGGTGCAGGACATCCTGGAGGGCGTGGAGGACGTGCACTTCTCCCGGCTGTCGTCCCACGATGTCGTACGGCACAAGCTCGTCGGCCGTATCGTCGACGCGTACGAGGAGTACGACAGCAAGCACGGCACTCAGAACGGCGCGCACAAGGGCGGCCGGGGCAAGTCCGGGCACAAGGGGAAGTAGACAAGCACAGCACCATGTCGATCGACGTCAACAACGAGTCCGGAACCGAGGTCGACGAGCAGGCGATCCTCGACATCGCCCGCTACGCGCTGACGCGGATGCGTATCCACCCCCTCTCCGAGCTCTCGGTGATCGTCGTGGACGCCGACGCCATGGAGCAGCTGCATGTGCAGTGGATGGACCTGCCGGGTCCGACGGATGTCATGTCGTTCCCGATGGACGAGCTGCGTCCGCCGTCGAAGGACGACGACGAGCCGCCGCAGGGTCTGCTCGGTGACATCGTGCTGTGCCCGGAGGTCGCCGAGAAACAGGGCAAGGAAGCGCCCACGCAGCACTCCATGGACGAGGAGCTCCAGCTCCTGACCGTCCACGGGGTGCTGCACCTGCTCGGCTACGACCACGAGGAGCCGGACGAGAAGGCCGAGATGTTCGGCCTGCAGGCCGCCATCGTGGACGGCTGGCGCGCGGAGAAGGGCCTGACCGGCCCGTCCCCGGCCCCGACCGTGTCATGAGCGCGACCCTCATCAGCGGTGCCGTCGCCCTGGTCGTCGTCGCCTGGCTCGCCGCCTGCGCGGAGGCGGGCCTCGCGCGTGTCTCCAGCTTCCGCGCCGAGGAGGCCGTACGGTCCGGGCGGCGCGGCAGTGCCAAGCTCGCCCAGGTCACGGCCGACCCGACGCGCTATCTGAACGTCGCGCTGCTGGTGCGCGTGGCCTGCGAGATGGCCGCCGCCACGCTCGTCACGTACGCGTGTCTGAACGAGTTCGAGAAGACCTGGGAGGCGCTGGTCGTCGCCCTCGGGGTGATGGTCCTCGTCTCCTACGTGGCCGTCGGCGTCTCCCCGCGCACCATCGGCCGCCAGCACCCCCTGAACACGGCCACGGCGGCGGCGTACGTCCTGCTGCCGCTGGCCCGGATCATGGGCCCGATCCCCTATCTCCTCATCCTCATCGGCAACGCGCTGACGCCCGGCAAGGGCTTCCGGCGCGGCCCCTTCGCCTCCGAGGCCGAGCTGCGCGCGCTGGTCGACCTCGCCGAGCAGGAGTCGCTGATCGAGGCCGAGGAGCGCCGCATGGTGCACTCGGTGTTCGAACTCGGCGACACCCTCGTACGCGAGGTGATGGTGCCGCGCACCGACCTGATCGTCATCGAGCGCTACAAGACCATCCGGCAGGCGCTGACGCTGGCCCTGCGCTCCGGTTTCTCCCGTATCCCCGTCACCGGGGAGAGCGAGGACGACATCGTCGGCGTCGTGTATCTGAAGGACCTGGCCCGCAGGACGCACATCAGCCGGGACGCCGAGAACGAACTGGTGTCCACGGCCATGCGCCCCGCCGTCTTCGTCCCCGACACCAAGAACGCCGGCGATCTGCTCCGCGAGATGCAGCAGGAGCGCAACCACGTCGCCGTCGTCATCGACGAGTACGGCGGCACCGCCGGCATCGTCACCATCGAGGACATCCTGGAGGAGATCGTCGGCGAGATCACCGACGAGTACGACCGGGAACTCCCGCCCGTCGAGGACCTCGGCGAGGACCGCCACCGCGTCACCGCCCGCCTCGACATCACCGACCTCGGCGAGCTGTACGGCCTGGACGCCTACGACGACGAGGACGTGGAGACGGTGGGCGGCCTGCTCGCCAAGGCGCTGGGGCGTGTACCGATCGCCGGCGCCTCGTCGGTGGTGGAGTTGCCGGACGGGCGTGAGCTGCGGCTGACGGCGGAGGCCGCGGCCGGGCGCCGCAACAAGATCGTCACGGTGCTGGTGGAGCCGATCGGCCCCGCCGAGTCACCGGCGGAGGAGACGAAGCCGGAGTGAGCCCGCAGACCGTCCGAACGGTGGTGAGGTCCCGGTGACCCCGCAGGAGTTGCGCGCCTTCTGCCTCTCCTTCAACGAGGCCGTCGAGGACTTCCCCTTCCGCCCCGAGATCTCCGTCTTCAAGGTCCTCGGCAAGATGTTCGCGCTGAGCTGGACGGACGAGCGCCCCCTGAAGGTCAACCTCAAGTGCGACCCGGAGGACGCCGTACGCCTCCGCGCCGACCACCCCGGCCTGATCGCCCCCGGCTACCACATGAACAAGCGCCACTGGAACACGGTCACGGTCGACGGCGACCTGCCCGACCAGTTCGTACGAGAGCTGATCGAGGACTCGTACGACCTGGTGGTGGCCGGTCTGCCGCGCGCCGAGCGCCTCCGTCTCGACCGCCCCTGAGCCGCACGGCGGCGCGGTACGTATGCTCGGCTCATGACTGACAGCAGTGCGCTTGACCCCGAGGACCGCAAGATCGTCACCCTGGCCCGTTCCGCGCGGGCGCGGGGCGGTGTGCCCGAGGGGGCGGCCGTGCGGGACGAGACGGGTCGTACGTATGTGGCCGGGACCGTGGCCCTGGAGTCCCTGCGGCTGAGCGCGCTGCGCACCGCCGTCGCCATGGCGGTGGCCTCCGGCGCCAAGTCCCTGGAGGCGGCGGCCGTGGTGACCGACGCGGACACCGTCTCCGACGAGGACCGGGCGGCCGTACGGGACCTCGGCGGGCCCGGGACGCCGGTGCTGGTGGCGGGGCCGGACGGGACGGTACGGGTGACGGTGACGGCGGGCTGAGAACGGCCCGCGTCACCGCCGGTCCGCTGTGGGACGGCTCCCTCTCGATCCCCGCTAGTTCCTCTGCAGCGTCCGCGTCACCCCGGCGATGACCGCCGTCGTCAGCACCCAGCCGAAGGCGATCAGCGCGTAGGCCAGCGTCTGCGGGACGTCGTCCGTCCAGTACCAGGCCGTGCGCTGGCCCAGGCCGCCGATGGGGATCAGCAGGTCGAGGGTGTAGACGAGGGGCTGGAAGGGGGCTCCCTCACCCGGTTTCACCGGCATGGGGGAGTGCGCCCGGAAGACCAGCGTGCCCAGCAGGGTCAGGGCGAGCAGCCAGACGCCGGCCAGCCAGGGGCGGTAGCCGTAGCCGACGGTCACGTCCAGGAGGTGACCCCAGACGCGGGCCGCCGGGGACAGGGTGCGACGCCGGTGGCGTTGCTTGGCGAGGAGGACACGACGGGCGTCGTCGTCGTGCCCGGCCTTGCGGTACCAGCTCGCCAGCTGTTCGTAGGGTTGGGGGTTGTAGCCGGGGCTGCGTCGTATCCACTCCATGCGGCGGATCACGGA
Organism: Streptomyces ipomoeae 91-03; assembly: GCF_000317595.1. Lineage (GTDB taxonomy): Bacteria > Actinomycetota > Actinomycetes > Streptomycetales > Streptomycetaceae > Streptomyces > Streptomyces ipomoeae. The sequence goes on from NZ_AEJC01000103.1 coordinate 16,045, forward strand.
GGTCCGGCCGCCCACCGCCTCCCGGCGTTCGCCGCCCGCGTCGGCCGTCTTGATGGAGCCGTAGACGAAACCGTCCAGCTCCACCACCTCCGGCCAGCTGTGTTCGTTCTCGTGGAGGTACGACACCTGCGCGCCCCGCAGGTCGACCGTGGCGGACGGCGGCCGGGCGAGGGTGAGGTCGAAGTCGACGGTCTGGAGCAGCATGGCGACGAGGGCCGGGCCGTCACCGTCGGGTGGCCCGTTCAGGACGGCGCCCTCGAAGGTGAGGTTGTCCGAGATCTGGGTGCCGCGCAGCCGTATGGTGCCGTTCGAGGTGAATCCGTCGGACAAGTCGAGCGTCTGGACCACGGCGTTGTCCAGGGCGAGGGTGACTCCGCGAGGGCCGGGGTGTTCCAGGCGGGCGCCCGGCATGAACAGTCCGCCGGGCAACTGGGCGCCGAGCAGCCGGACTTCGCCGTGCGCGACGAATCCGCGCCTGCAGAAGACGCCTCCTTCGGTGACCAGGCCACCGGCCGACAAGGCCCACCCGTCGGGTGCGATCAGCTGGGCCTTGTTCAGCATGATGGCGCCGGTGACGTGGGCGTGGGCGAGCGACAAGGCGGTGCTCCGGCGGTGGAAGGGGGAGGAGCCGGGCCCGGCCTCGATCCGCGAGCCGAGCAGATCGAGGCGTCCCTCGATACGCGTCGATCCGGCTTCGAGCCGGAGCACCCGGCTGCCCATGATCGCGACCGTCCGTGTCTCCGCCCCGAAGAGGTTCACGCTCTCCTCGAACCAGCAGTCCTCCAGCCAGAGGGGATGCTCGATCCGTGCGCCGGCCAGGTCGAGGCGTCCGGAGACCCGTGCGCCCGCGAGGGCCAACGAGGCGACCGCGCCGGGCTGTTGCGCGGAGTTCGCGCCCAGCAGCAGCGCCGCGATCACCGCGGCCCGCACCGTACGCCCGGGCCCCCACTCCCCGCCCCCGGCGACCCGGTCGTCCTCCGGTGTCCCCGTCCGCAGGTCCACCCGCCGCCCCGCAGGGAACGCGTCCCACAGCTCCCGCTCCGGCGGCGTCAACTCGTCATAGGACAGCACCCGTACAGGTTAGTGATCTTCTCCCGCGCCGCCACAGATCGCCCGCGCTGTAGTGTTACGGCCGGTAACAGACCTCCGAGCTGCGGGAAAATCACGCGCGGACGAGTGGACACCCGCACCCGGCTGCCGACAACTCGCGCGGCCCGGGACAGATCACCTCAACGTCCGCCCCTGGTGAGCGCGTCGGGCGCGGCCTCGGCGATCGGCTTCGGCCACTTTCGCCGGCCCTTGGCGCAACCGGCAGAACATCCCTTGCAATCTCGCGGAGCTCGCGCGTCAATGGACCCGTTCTTTGGCGGACCGTCATATTCCGCCGCGCGGCCGCGCGTTGCTCCGCCCCCACATGGCAATGCCCGAACAGGGCCGTACGGATCGTCGTACGAGGCTGTCCCCAGAGCCCCGTGCGATCCCGTACACATCCCGTGCAAGGGAAGGGAATTCGCTCGATGAAGCGCATACGACTCGGTGCCGGCGCGGCGCTGGCGGCCGGTACGCTCGCCGCCACCGGCCTCGCCTTCGCCCCGGCCGCCCTGGCGGTCACCCCTCAGACCGCGACGATCAACGCCTCCTGCACGATCGGCGGCTCCGGCGCGGCCACGCTCACGGCCACGCAGAGCGGTACGTCCGCCACGGTCACCCTCTCCTCCGAGGAGATCACCGCCCCGATCGCCCTCGCCGAGGACTCCATCCAGTCCACGCTCACCTTTGTGAAGGCGGGCGGCGGCACGACGTCCTTCACCGGCACCGAGAACCCGGCGCTCGCCGCCGGCGACGGCATGGTCGTCGGCCCGCTCACCGGCACCGTCGCCTCCGGCGACAGCCTGGAGGCGTACGGCGGCTCCCTGCAGATGGTGGTCTTCGGCATCACCGTGAGCTGCACGGCGAGCGGACCGCAGTCGCCGGGTCCGTTCGTGTTCGACTGAGCCGCACCGGGCCACCGCCCGCGGTGAACGAGCGAGGGGTGTCGCCGGTGTCGACGCCTTTCGCGGCGAGGTTCACGATCGTCTCCAACGGGGCGGGGGCTCGTCAGAGGGTCACCGGCGTGCGTTTCCGGACGCGTACGGATGTGTTTCGGCGATGTTTCGTTGCGCGGGGGTTTCCGAAAGCTCACCGCGCCGGTGCCGGCTGGATCGCTGTACGGCCGGGCTCTGTGGATCAGGGACAATGGGCGCCATGAGCGTTCGTACCCAGTCACCAAAGAAGTCGGCCGAGGCCGCCCACCGCGCCGGCTTCGCCTGCTTCGTGGGGCGCCCCAACGCGGGCAAGTCCACCCTCACGAACGCTCTGGTCGGCCAGAAGGTGGCGATCACCGCGAACCA
>NZ_AEJC01000104.1 GCF_000317595.1 Streptomyces ipomoeae 91-03
TCGGAGTGAAGCCTCCGGGGGCCCCGCCCTTTGCCGCATCTCGCCTCTCGCCTCTCGTCTCTCGCGCCTCCGTCTACGTCGCCGTCAGCTGAGGTGACGCTTCAGCCGCTGCCCCCGACTCTCGGCCACGCGCAACGCGTCGCCGAGCGCCTCACTCAACCGCTCGGCAAGAAACCGCAGTTCACCATGCGGAGCCTCCGGCAGGATCGCGCGAGCATGGACGAGCAGTTCGGCTCCCATGCCGAGCTGAATGGACTCCGTGGCATCGGCGAGCCGGGACACCGGCCCACCGTCGTCGTCGGCGATCAGATAACAGGGCTTGCCCTCGGCACCGACCCAGGGCAACAGCCGTAGTGGACCGCCCGACGGGGACACCTCGTCCTCCGCTCCCATCAGGCGACCTCCATCCCATGGATCCAGTACGGCCCGGGTACGTCCAACCCCATCGCCGCCATGGCCAACTCCCGCCGCCGCTGACGTTGTTCGTGGGCGGTGACGTAGGGCCGTACGGCGACGGTGGCGGCGCCGTCGAAGATCTCGTCGAGCCCGTAGGGGGACCGATGCGCCGGGAGCGGGGTGGGGGCCGGATCCGTCCACGCGGCCGGGGGCGGTACGACGAGGGGGCGGGCCCCGGCCCGTCGTCGCCGGCCCGTACCGGGACTGAACAGAAGCCGCACCCACGCCGCGATACGACGGCTAAGGTCATGCATTGTCATCGCTCCTTGTCAGCGTTGGCCGCGCCCCGGGAGGTCCCACAACCTCGCCGGGGTTTTCGTCCTCTTTGAACATAGCGAGAGGTGCAGCCCTCTGTATACAAGTACAGAGGGATCCACTCGAATGGGTAGGATGAGCATTGTCTACGTTGGACATATGAGCGATACAGAGGAGTCTGAGAAGCCTCTGGACCCCATGAGCGCCCGACCGCTCTACGTCCAACTGGCCGACATCATCGAGCGCAAGATCGCGTCGGGAGAACTGGCCCCCGACCGGCCGATCCCTTCGGAGAACCACCTCGCCGACGAGTACGGCGTAGCAAGGCTCACCGCCCGCCGTGCAACCCAGGAACTCCGCGAGCGCGGGCTCGTGGTCACCGTGCGCGGAAAGGGCTCGTTCGTTGTCGAGCAGCCGCCCGTCCAAGCTGCCGCTGAAGGCGACGAGTCCACCAGTAAGTGAGCCCCCCGCTGCAACAGCCGCGCAGCCCGCAGGGCGGCGGCAGAAGCAGTATGAGTTTCCACGTGATGGTGCAGATCCCCGCAGGGCTGCTGGGCACCTGGCTCGGCCGGAACCGCACGGCCGGGGTCACTTACGTGTTCGTGCTGGCGGTGGCGGGTGTGCTCACGGCTGCTCTGCTGTGGGGAGTCCTGGAGGCCGGCCCCGTCACCCGGACCCTCCCTCTCTGGGCCGACTTCATGGCACGCGCCTCGCTGGCCATGGCCACGTACGTCTGGCTGAGCCGCCACCTCCTGACTCGGCCTGTGCGACGACCTGAAGCCCGTGAGGCCGCAGCATCCTGAGATGCTCCCGGCGCCTCCGCTGGGGAGTGGGAGCCAGTGACCTCAGCTTGGGCGGCTGCGGCACTTTGGGCCGGTTAGGGCGCTGACCTGGGAGAACGGTTGGTCTGCGGCTTCGTCAGAGCCGGTCGCGTTCCCCGTGATGCCCCCGCTGGTCCCCCGCTCGATATGGTGCGTTTGTGGTGTGGCGGTCGCGGTGGCCAGTGACTGCGCACAGTCCTTGACCGAGCGGTCAGTCATTCCCGGCCGGCGGCGTCGGCTCGTCGGCTTCGCAAGGGAAGCGGCCGCCCACGGCGTCCATGTCGACACGATCGTGCATGTGATCGAATATTTGTGGCGGGCCGCCGAGGACCTCCACCCAGTCCACGCAGCGCGCGCGGCCTGGGTCGCCGACGCCGCCCGCACCGTGCTGGACGGGCACAGCCCCCGCGTCGTCGCCGCACTGCGCCAGCACTTGCGCACCCGCCCAGATGACGCGAAGCAACTGCCCGCCATCGCCCGCACCTCCGCCTACCTGCAGGCCAAGGAGCCCTACCTGCGCCCACCTCGCCCTCGCCATGGGCTGGCCCATCGCGACCGGGGTGATCGAGGGAAGTTGCCGCTTCCTCGTCAAGGACCGCCTGGACGCGACCGGGGCGAGATGGAGCCTGACCGGCGCCGAGGTGGTCCTCCTCCTGCGCGCCGTCATCGACAACGGCGACTTCGAGCGGTACTGGCGCTACTTCACCGAACTCGACCACCTGCACACCCACGCACTCCGCTACCAGGGACAACTCGCCCTCGCGGCGTGACCGCAGCCACCCACCCATCGCCCAAGAAGCAACGCACCCCCCTGCGGCCTGGTCACACGGGCGGCTCTCCAGGCGGCGCCTCCTCCGCGCCCAGCCGCCGAAAAAGAGCAGCTCATTTTGAGCTAGAGTTGCGGCACCCACCCTTTGATACCGGGCACAACGGTAGAGGAAGGACATCTCGGTCTTGAGTGCCAAGAACAGCGCCCCGGAGGAGGCTGTACGCCAACGCGTACTTGCCGACCTCAAGAAGTTGGGTTGGAAGGAAACCCGGCTGCAGAAGGAGTGGCGTGTACCGGACACGCCGCACGACCTGACGAAGCGGGAGCGCGGGCAATCCTTCGATGCCTGCGGTCGGGCTGATCTGGCCGCCTTCGCAGACGACTCGGGCGAATCGCACGCGCTCCAGGTTCTCTTCGAGTTCAAGGCGCCCTCGATCTCTGAGGGTAAAGAGCAGCTCATGCGCTACATGGCCTCCGAGCCAGTGGTCCGCATGGGGTACTGGACCAACGGCAACGAGAGCCTGGCGGTCTACAAGTCGCATACCAACGACTGGATCGAGCAAAAGAACGCTCCTCTGCCCCACCCGGGCGAGGATCTGACCGCACCGCCGGCCACCCCGCCCACTTGGAACGACTTGGTGGTCCCCACCGAAGCCCAGTTGTCGGCCGCCTTGCGCCGCCTCGTGGCCACAGTGGTGGTAAGCGACTCGCGTTCGACCCGCCGCGAGGATCAACTGCGGGAGCTGCTGCACGTCATCCTGGTCAAGGTTGAGTCGGACGCCTGGTCATCGAGCTCGGCCAACCAGGACAAGCCGGTCCCCTTCAGGATCTACGGCGACAAGGCGTCCATGCTTCATGTGACAGCCGATCAGATCCAGCAGCAGTTCAGGAGCTATTTCGCGCGGCAGAAGAACCGAGTCTTCAACCCGGATGATCGCGACGAAATCCTCCTCAGGGAGGAAACTATCTTCGCCGTCGTCGACATACTGTCCCCGTGGCGAATTCTGGGCGATCAGGTCGACCTGCTGTCCAAGGCTTTCCAGATCTTCCGGACCAAGGCGCTGAAGTCGGGAGAGGGGCAATTCCTCACGCCGCAGCGCGTCATCCGGCCGTGCGTATCCATCATGGAGATCACCTCTCGTGACAAGGTGATCGACCCCGCTTGCGGCACGGGCGGATTCATCGTCGAAGCTTTGCGGCAGGTTCAGGAGCGAGAGTTCCCTGGCGACGATGAGACGTGGAGATTGGTAAAGTTCGCCAACGACAATCTGTATGGCGTGGACCTCGACCCGCTCAACGTCAAGCTCGCTCGGGCAATGATGATCGCCATGCGCGATGGATCCACACACGTCCTTTTGGGAGACGCTGTTCGGCAGCATACGTGGCCGGCCAAGTTCCCCCGCTTGAAGGAAGAGCTGGGTGGAGATAGCAACAGCTTCGTGGCGGAATCATTCACGGTCGTTCTCACCAACCCGCCTTTCGGTGAGGACCTAAAGGTTAAGGCGTCAGATGCTCGCGCCGCCGGATACACGATTTCTAAGGCGGCTGCCAGCGGGCGTAAAGAGTACGTCGACTTGGAAATCGGCCTGATGTACTTGGAGTTGGCTCACCGTCTCCTGCAGGTGGGTGGTCGAGTTGGAATTATCCTCCCGGAAACCTACTTCTTCTCCTATAAGTACCGGTGGCTCCCTTCATGGATGGAGGGGAGATTCGCGCTTCGCGGGATGTTCAACATTGCCATGGAAGCCTTCGAGGAGTTCTGCCGGGCAAAGACCAACTTCTACGTCTTCGAGAAGATTGGAAACGGGCCGGAAGGAATGGTGCAGGAAGAACTTACAGAGGAGAGCGAAGCCTGATGCCCGCGATCAATGCGCCGTCCTGGTTCTCTGAGGAGACGGTTACAGTCTCAACGGCACCGACGTGTGGTTTGACGAAGGGCGGGCGGCTCCTCCCACTTCTCAATCCCAGGACCGGGGCTCGCGTCATGACGACCGATCCTGAGACGGGTGAGTCAGTCACTGCCATCAACGACGTACTTCTCAGTGATGCACTCGCTCTCCAGCGCGGAGAGCGGACTAGCACCATGCGCGACATTCCTGCCTCAGACGTCCTGCCGCGAACCCGCGTTCCCGTGTATTACGACCGCCGGTATCACGAGCGCTTTATCGCCGAGATGCAAACGGAACGCTTCCAGGGGTTCCGCAGTGCCACTCTTGCCGAACTGGCAAAGAGTGGAATCATTACCATTCGCGGCGGTCACGGATCCCCCTCTTCCGGCCAGCGGATCGGAAACGTGCCCTACATCAAGGTGTCTGATCTGCGGGCCGGGTTCGTGAACATCAACCCCACGAATCGGGTACCCCGGTCCATCGCCGAAGAATTCTGGAAAGGGCCCAGCTCTCGACTCCAAGCCTTCGACATTCTCTGCCCGGAACGCACCAGCAAGAATATCGGCGACTTCTGCGTCTTGATGCCGGGCCAGGAGCAACTGCTTCTGACCAAGGAAATCATTGTGATTCGCCCGGGAGAGCGAGCGGAGTTCGACTCGTTCTATCTGCTTTGGGCGATGACGCTTAAGATTGTGCGTGAGCAGTGGAAGCGCGTCATCTTCATGCAGACCAATCGCGAGGACGTGGGTGATCGGTTCCTGGAGATCGAAATCCCGGTGCCCAACGATCCCGTGACAGCGGCCAAGGTCTCGCAGCCGTTCCGTAGCTACTACCAGACAGTGGCGAAGGCTCGGACGAGCCTGGGCCAATATCTCGCAGATTCCGGCGATCACCACTTCTTCGTATCGGACTCGGAGGGGGACATCGAGACGCAAGAGGAAGAGGAAATAGCATAGAAAAGATCGAGTCGCCCGACAGTACTCTGTCAGGCGACTCGATTACAGTAGCGGGGACAGGATTTGAACCTGCGACCTCTGGGTTATGAGCCCAGCGAGCTACCGAGCTGCTCCACCCCGCGTCGTCGCACGCAAGCGTACAGCACCCGACCGCATGCCTGCCCTTATGGATGAGAGCTGACCTGGCGGCGCCCTTCCCATGACGCGCACGGTCAGATCCTCGCCAGGTCTGATAGGGGTCTCGCCCGAGACCCGACGGCGCTTTGCGGTCCACTTCTATGCTGTCCTCTGGACGGCGCAGTGGCGTCGGCGCCCGTTGACCGGCCTGGTGCCTCGGGACGCAGAGCCTGAACGCACTCCTACTCCAAGCCGGGTTCGCATCTCGCAAGAGCAGTCGGTCGGTGGGCTCGATTACAGCTCGCGGAGGCCGGTCAGGACTCGCCCGATGAGCATCGGGGCAGCCCGCTGGCCGCCGAAGCCTGGCTCACCCAGGGCGCTGCTGGGACGAGCGGGAACCTCTGCCCAGACGATCTTCCCGGGGTGTGGTTGCGTGGGGGAGTAGCCCCAGCGGTTGGCCATCGTCTGGATGAGGACGAGTCCGCGGCCCCCGGTGGCGCTGGCGTCACTGGCGCGAGGTGCCGGCGGTCGCGGGTCGGGGTCACTGACCGCGAGGATGATGCCGCCGTCGGTGGGCCAGAGCATGAGCACGATCGTGCCGATACCGACGGAATGAGCGGCTGCTTCAGACGTCTTCGTGGGGCGTGCGTGCTGGATCGCGTTGGTTGCCAACTCCGATACGAGGAGCCGGGCGACTTCGATGCCCTCGTCGGGGAAGCGCCAGCGCTGAAGGATGTCGACGGTGTGGCGTCGGGCCCAGGCGACGGCGTTGGGGGTGGCGGCGAGGGTCAGTTCGCTGATGGGCGGGGGGATCTGGTACATGCGGATGGCTCCCTCGGCGGCGTGGCCGGGCGGGTGAGGGGCGCTGTGGCGTCGGTGGAGGCCCGCGAGTCCGAGACGGTGAGGGACGGGGCACCCCGGACTCGCGGGCTGCTTGAGAGGCCTACTTCGCGGCGACGACGTAGACGCTGCCCCAGCGGCGCTTCGGGTTGGCCATGGTGGGGTCGAAGGTCCATGGATCGACGGTGGTGAAGCCGGCCTCGGTGAAGAGCTGGACGAGCTTCTCGTAGTCGTACGCCCACAGGTGCGGGGTGTACGTGGGGTCGTCGTCCTGGTCGCGGAAGACGAGGTTCACGAGGTCGAGCCGCGTGTTGATGTGGCCGCGGCAGTCGCGCTTGGCGTACCAGCGCTCGATCGTTTCGTCAGAGGTGTCTATGGGCCCTGGGTACTGGCTCAGGGCGAAGGCGGCGTCGGGGACGCCGGTGATGATCCGGCCACCCGGCACGAGGACGCGGTGGGCCTCGCGGACGTAGTGCTTGGCGGAGCGCGGGTAGTCGATGTGCTCCAGGAAGTGCTCGGAGAAGATCTCGTCGGTGCTGTCGTCCTGGAGGGGGATGCCCTCGCGGATGTCCCAGAGGAGGTCGGCCGGCGGGACGAGGTCGATGTTGAGGAAGCCGTCGATGCGGTGGGCTCCGCCGCCGATCTGGACCTTGGCGGGTTTGTCGTCGATCTGCCCGTTGGGCCACGCGCGCCGGCTGGCGTGGTGGTAGCGGTGGAGCTCGATCTCCTTGGCGGCGGCCCGGAGGGTGCGGGCGAGGCCGTGGGTGGTGGCGGGGTCGGCGAGGACGGAGGCGATCTGCTCGCCGAGGAGGTCGACGGAGGGCATGCCGGAGGAACTCATCACGGATCTCCTGCGTGTGAGGTTGCTCGGGGTGGGGTGGGCCGCGGATGGCGGCGGCGGTGATCAGGCGGCGCTGGGCGCGAGGGCGGTCCACTGGTTGTTGCGCATGAGGGTGTACTTGATGTCCACCAGCCGCGGGGCGATGGTCAGCGCGAGCTCTTCGGCCGGGTGGAGGTGGCCGGTGTCGTCCTGCTCGGCGCGCCAGACGCGGTAGTCGAGGTTGGGGTAGGCCGGGTTGATGCCGATCTCGCCCTTGGGCATCGTGCCGTTGAACGGGGCGACGATGTCCATGTGGTTCCAGTAGTTCCAGGCTTGCAGCGCCTTGTGCTGGTCGAAGTAGAAGTAGAAGTCGGGGTAGCGGCCGAAGGTACGCAGTTCCCGGTGGATGAGGTGGCCGAGGAGCGGTCCGAGCTGGGCGGCGAGGGAGTCGAATTCCCAGCGCGTGTGATGCCAGGCTTCGGGGGCGTCGCCTGGCGCGAAGAGGCGGGCGGCGACGAGGTAGCTGATCCGCTCGACCAGGTACGTGCTCGCGTGGCTGGTGTCGATGGTCGGGTCGACTCGGTGGATGAGCGCGCTCAGCTGCTTCGGGCGGGGACGGAACCTCGCGAGGTCGAACTTGCCGGCCATGGCGGGGAAGGAAGCGAACAGCATCTCCTTGTACAGCCAGTTGTTCAGCTCGCCGAGTTCGGCCAGGCGCCGGGTGTGGTGGGAGGTCGAGTGGAGCATCAGGTACTCGGCGACGGCTTCGAAGTACAGGTAGCCGAGGATCGGCAGGCGGGGGACCGTCTCGTCGAGCAGCTTGAGGAACGGCTCGGCCTCGACCGAGGTGTCCTGGTAGGCGACGGCGGCAGCGGTGGCGAGGAAGGCGGCCGAGTTCTTGACGCGGCTGACAACGGTCTCGCGCAGCTGGTGCCGTTCGCTCTTGCTCAGCAGGTATTCGAGGTGGGTGTAGATCTGCAGGTGGATGAGGCCCAGTCGCAGGTAGTCCACGCCGGCGAGCCCGCGGTACGCCTGCGGTGGGGTGTCGATCTCGAAGATCAGCGGGGTGGGGACGCGATCGGTGAAGCCCAGCTTGGCCAGGAAGGTCGGCGCTTCCTTGGCCAGGACGTAGGCGCCGAGGTTGTGCATGCGGAAGCCCTGGTCGGTCGCGGTGAGCGGCGCGCAGTAGATGCTTCCGACGAGGCAGCCGCCCGACGGGTAGAGCACTCCTTGGCGGCTGATCTCTTCCAGAGCGTGGGTGACGTGCAGCAGGTGCAGCTTGCCGTTTCCGCTCAGGGCTTCGAAGAGGGCGTTCTGCCGCAGCAGGTGGCCGTTCGGGGTGTCCTCGGCGAGGCGTCGGTCCCAGCCCGCGGCCTGGGTGGCGAGCGGGTCGGTGTGATCGGCGGGGCTGGAAATCAGGGCGGAGTCGAAGAAGGCGTGGGCGTCGGCCCACAGGTGGTAGGCGTCGATGAAGTCCATGGTCAGAGCAGGCCCTTCTCGGCGAGCGCGTAGCGCACGGCCGCAGTGCCGCTTGCCCCGGCGAGGTAGGCCCGCTCGGAGACGAGGACCAGGTCGAAGGCGAGTCCACGCAGTCGGTCGAAGGCGAGCTCGCGGATGTACCGGGCGTCCGGCCACCACTTCAGCTTCGGCAGCCGGTAGCGGTCCAGGGCATCGGCGGCCTTGACCACGTCGGTGATGCGCTGGGCCCGGGCGTGGTCGTTCTTGTCGTCGGCGGTGAACGCCTCGTACGGGACGTCGTGCAGGCGGACGGCGGTGGCCGCCTGCACAGTTCGCCGGGGGCTGGCGATCAGGCCGAAGTGGCTCCAGACGGTGTTGGCGTTCGCGGCGAGCCAGATGGCCGCGCGTGTGCCATGCCCACGGTCGTCCTGGTCGTGGCGCCGCTGGCAGTCGTGTACGGCGGCGGCGATGATGGCCGTGGAGGCGTCGGCGTCGTCGAGGCCGTTCGTCTCGGCGAGGACGGCGGCGAGCGCCGCCGTCCTCATGGCGTGCCGGATGCCGTGGAGCGAGGTGTGCAGGCGGGGGTCGGCCCACCACTGGGTGGGCAGTCCGCCGTGCGCGAGCAGCTCCTTCGACTGCGGGCGCAAGGCTGGCCGCGGTCCCTGCGGGAGGTCGGGCCTGTGTTCGCTGATCCACGCGATGGTGGCGTGGTCCATGTGCTGGTGCAGAGGGAGCTGCCCTCGGGCAGCCAGGTTGATCAGGCTTGCGGTCAACGGGGTCGTGCTCACTCGTGCCCACCCCCTTGGTGGTCTCCGCGGTGGTGTTTCCTACCGGATCGGCGCGGCCTGCTGCTCGCGCTCCTTGCGTTCCTTCTCGGCGGCCTCGAAGGCGGCGGTGAAGTCGGCCAGCTCCTGCTCCGTCATCAGAGTCACGCCGAGCGCCGTGGCGACATCGGTGATCTTGGCTTCGGCCTCGGCGCGGGCGGCGTCCGAGGCGTCGTCCTCCAGCAGGACCTCGAACTCGGCGTGGTAGCCCCACGCCTCACTCCACTTGACGGCGATCTCGACGCCGTCGAGGCGGAAGTTGTGACGGAAGTTGAACGCCTCGTGCATCGCCGTCTCGAACCCGAGGGCGTTGAACACTTTTACCGCGGCGGGAACGTCATCGGGGGCGATGGCGAACTCGGTCTCCGCGAAGGCGGCTCCCTGCCCGATCTTGCTCCCCTTGAGGGTGATCTTGGCGGTGCCGGCGGCGGTGTTGTCGGTGACCTTCAGGAGTTGGTCGGGGAGGACGTAGAAGTAGATGTGCTTGTCGTCGGGGCCCAGGTCCTCCCCGTCCGCCTTCAGACGGGTGACAAGCTGGTCGTGGACTCCCTTGGTGAAGCGGGCGCGCATCTCGATCTCGATGGCCACGGGGCTGTTGCCTCCTCGTTTCAGGCATGGCGAAGCCAGCCGAACCCTGCCGCGCGAGGGCTGTCCGGTCGGGCGATCGCTAAGAGGTTGGTGGTCGAACGCGGGGTGAAGCGGCCGATGCGGGTGTCGGCTGCATCACCCCGGTAAATCGGCGGGTGTCAGCCGAGGGTGCCGAAGCGCTCCTCGATGACCCCCGAGTGCAGGTAGGTCGGCAGCTGAACGCCTCCCACCGACGTACGGCCGGTGGCGACCTGCTCTTCCGTCTCGCTGGGGAAGCCCTCCAACAGGCGCAGGCACTGCTCGGCCCACTCGCGCGATGCGGGCCAGTCGCCCAGGTCGCGGTGGCGCACGGCCAGGGCGTACGCAGTCTCAGTGGCCGCCCACCGGTCGGTCGCCAGCTCGCGCTGGAAGATCGATTCCAGCTCGTCGGTGGAGGCCAGGCGGGTCTGGTTGGTCATGGTGCCCTCTCGGTTCAAACGGTCATGCCCCCGTGGTGATCAACGCTCCGGCGTCCCCGCGGTGACGCCGTGACCCGCTGCTAGGGTGCGTTTCATATGTGGATCTTGATGTGTCAAGATCCCACTTCGTGGGGCGGCATGATCTGACGAATACACAGTGGGCGAAGCTGGAGCCCCTGCTCCCGGTCGGCAAGAAGCCTGGACGGCCACCGGTGCACACCAAGCGGCAACTGATAGACGGCATACGGTGGCGCACCCGCGCCGGTGCTCCCTGGCGGGACGTGCCCGAGCGCTATGGCCCGTGGGAGACGGTCTACGGCCTGTTCCGCCGCTGGCAGCGGGACGGCACCTGGCACCGCATCTTCGAACAGCTGCAGGCCCAGGCCGACGCCGAGGGACTGATCACCTGGGACGTCTCGGTGGACTCGACCATCGCCCGCGCCCACCAGCATGCGGCCGGCGCCCGCAAAAAGGGGATCTGCAGATCGAGCCGCCAGGCGGTGTGTTCATCGAGCCCGACGACCACGGGCTCGGACGCTCCCGGGGCGGGCTGACAACCAAGCTCCACCTGGCGGTCGAGCAGGCCCAGAAACCGATGTCGCTGGTCATCACGGCAGGACAGCGCGGTGATTCCCCGCAGTTCCAGGTGGTCTTGGGCCGCATCCGGGTGCCCCGGCTCGGGTCGGGCCGCCCGCGCACCCGGCCGGACAAGGTGCGTGCCGACAAGGCGTACGGCTCCCGCGCGAACCGTGCCTACCTGCGCAAGCGCGGTATCCGCTGCACGATCCCGGAGAAGCGCGACCAGATCGCCAACCGCAAGAACCGCGGCTCCCACGGCGGCCGGCCACCTAAGTTCGACAAGGCCGACTACAAGGAGCGCCACGCGGTCGAGTG
>NZ_AEJC01000105.1 GCF_000317595.1 Streptomyces ipomoeae 91-03
GCCGTATGTCCGCGGTCTCCGCCGACGGCGCCCGCGCCGGCGCTCCGCAGCCAGTCGGCCTGTCGGTCAGTCGGCCTGTCGGTCAGTCGGCCTGTCGGTCAGTCGGTCAGTCGGTCAGTCGGTCAGTCGGTCAGTTGTCGAGGACGACGCAGGAGGCCGCGGGTGCCTCGACCGAACCGGCTCGTTCCGGGATGCCCGTGTCGGGGTCGACCGTGAACCAGGTGACGTCGCCGGAGTGCTGGTTGGCGACGTACAGGGTGCCGGCCGCGTATGTGAGGGCGCGTGGCCAGTGGCCGCCGCAGGGCACGGTCGTGACCAGGCGCAGCCTGTCGCCCTCGACCGCGAGCACGGAGAGTACGTCCACGCCGCGGGTCGCCGTCCACACGAAGCGGCCGTCGGGCGACACGGCGATGCCTGAGGGGTACGCGTCGCCGTCCGGGGCGCCCGGTAGTACCGAGGTCTCCCCCAGGGGCTCCAGGAGGCCGTCAAAGGCCTTCCAGCGGCAAACGGTGACCGTCGGCGCGAGTTCGTTCAGCACGTAGACGTACGACCCGTCCGCGCCGCCCGGGGCGAAGGCGAGGTGGCGTGGGCCGACGCCCGGGCGCAGTGCCGTCTCTCGGCGCACGACGGGCACGCCGCCCTCCAGGGCGCACACCCGTACCGTGTCCGTGCCGAGGTCGACACCGAGGAACCAGGGACCGCTCGGGGCCGGAAGCACCTGGTGGGCGTGCGGTTGGCGCTGGAAGCGGGGGTGCCGGCCCGATCCGGTGTGCCGGAGTGTGCCGGACGCGGTGTCCGCGAGGGTGCCGTCGGGGCGGAGGGGTACGGCGGTGACGCCGCCGGAGCCGTGGTCGGCGGTCAGGACGTGGCCGGCGAACAGGCAGAGGTGCGTGGGACCGCCGCCGACCGCCACCGGCGGCCCGGTCGGCTCGGGCTTGTCGTCCGTCACCCGGTAGGCGGCCACCATGCCCTCGGCCGTCTCGCTCACCGCGTAGAGCGTGTCGCCGTCCGGGGAGAGGGCGAGGTACGAGGGGTCGGGTACGTCGTCCGCGCCGCCCAGGACGGTCAGGGCGCCGTTCGTCCCGTCCACGGTGGCGACGAGGACGCCGAGGCCTCCCGCTCCCGTGAACGACCCGATGTACGCCCGCCGTCGCCCCTTGCCGCCCACCGCCCCAGTTGGTGCCACTGTCGCCCCCTCCCGCTCGTGCGTTGTGCGGGCGACGGTGTCAGCAGGTCTAGACCAAAAGGGTGGTGCCGGGCGAGCGAAGGGCGCGAAGACAGCCGTACGCGCCGCGGAAGTGCCGCAAGCTCCGTCACACCGACGCCGGGGTCCGCACCGGGATCTCCGGCCTGCGGGAGCCGGCGGCCGGGGAACGGCGGAATCAGGACACCTGCCGGGCAGTGCTCCACGGCCCCCTCCCGGCGATCAGCCGTACTCAGGAACCGGCCAGTCGGGAACCCCGGTACTCAGGAACCGGCCAGTCGGGAACCCGGGGTCCTCCCGAGCGGCATCGCCAGTTCCGACAGCGCCTTTTCCAGGTTGTACAGATGCGTGAAGGCAGCGTTGTGCGGCTGTGCGTGGGGCGGCGCCCCGGCTTCCGCCTCGGAGGTCGGCTCCTGACCCGTCACAGCCGGTCGCGTCTCGCCGATGGTGAGAGCGTCCACGGCGGCTTTCACGCGCCAGCAGGCGGCGACCAGGGAGGCCTCGTGCGATCCGCCCGGGTCGGCGGTGGCGGAGACCAGGGCCCGTACCTCGTTGACGCAGTCGCCGAGCAAGTCGATGGCCTGGCGGGCGCGTTCCTTACGGGCGCGGAACGGGTTCAGGGGGTGGACGAGTGGGGCGAGGGCCATGCGTGCCCGGCCGAACAGCGTCTCCAACTCGGCCGCGTGAGGGGTCGGATCGGCCGTGGGATCGCCTTCGAGCCGGGCGGCCGTCTCGGTCGCGGCGGCGTGCACGCAGTGCAGGGCCCGCTGGATCCAGGCGTCGTTCGTCGCGTGCGTCGTGACCGGCAGTACGAGGACCACGGCCAGCATGGCGCACACCGCGCCCACGCCGGTCTCCACCAGACGGAGTGCGAGCAGGCCGGGGTCCAGCACGCCGAGCAGTCCGTAGAGGAGGCTGGCCATGACGGTCACGGCCAGCATCATCCAGGAGTACGAGACCGCCGTGTAGAAGATGCCGAAGACGCAGAGCGCGATCAGCCCGGCCGACGGCACGGGCGCCCCGTTGAGCGGAAGGGCGACGAGAAGACCTACGACGACGCCGATCACCGTGCCCAGGACGCGGCGGAAACCGCGGACCAGGGTCTCGCCCCGGGACGTGGTGTTGACGAAGATCCACCAGGCGGTGCCGACGGCCCAGTACCAACGGTCCTCCGAGAACACCTGGCCCGCACAGAGCGCGACGGCGCAGGCGACCGCGGCCTGGCAGGCCTGCCTGGTGGTCGGTCGCGCCAGACCCGTCCTGGGCGGCTCGGCGGGGACCACGACCGGCGGGACACGGCGTTCGATGGGCCAGAGGAGGAAGCGCACCGCGCCGGCGACCAGCAGGGCGAGGGCCATGGCCCCGTACAGCTCGGGCAGTTGGGCGGGGACGGCGTGGAGGAACTGTGTGACGAAGAAGCTCATGAACGCGAAGATCCCGAGCGCCTGGCCGCGCGGCCCCCATCGGCGGGCGTGGACCCCGCAGAAGACGGTGAGCACGAACGCGGCATCACGTGCGGCGGTGACCTCGTGCAGCGTGGTGGCGAGGGCCAGCACCGGGAATCCCGCCACGGGCAGCAGCGCGGTGGTGATCCGCTGGGCGCGGACGGTCGCGTCGGTGACGGTGAAGAGGGCCAGGAGCGCCGCCAGGCCTCCGGTGATCGACGCGGGCAGCGAGAAGCCGCACGCCTCGGAGGCGGCCACCGCCGCGCCGACGCCGATGACGGCGCGGGCCGCGTTCCGCAACCTCGACCGTCCCGGATCCGGAGCCGTGAACATCCTCTTCATGGCCGTGTGCCGCCCCCTTGCCGTGGTGCATGCCGCGCCCGTGGCCGCGCTCCGGGGTGTCGGGCGGGCGACGGGCACAGCGAAGGCGCCGCGCTCCGGATCGGCCTCGTCGCCGTCCGGCACCGCGCGGCGCCGAAGTACGTGGATACGACAGAGGTAAGCACCTTTGCCCCAATGGCTCAACAGGCCGGTCGCCGGCTGCGCCATTGGCCCACTTCGAAAGTCCCGTGAGCTACCGCTGGTAGGCCAACGGATCACACACCGGAGAACCACACGATTCCGAGCCCATACCTCGAATTCGAACTGGAGTCGCCGGGACAACCCTTAGGCTGTTGATGATCGACTCAGGGGATCGGGGGGACGCGGGCCGATGAACCATGCGACCGAGGTGTTCCAGCCGCTGCGGGCGGACGATCCGCCCGTGGTGGCCGGTTACCGGCTCGCCGCCCGGCTGGGCGCGGGTGGTATGGGCCGTGTCTATCTGTCGCACACGCAGGGTGGCCGGCCGGTGGCGATCAAGGTGGTGCGGCCGGAGCTGGCCGACGACCCGGCGTTCCGGCGGCGGTTCGGACGGGAGATCAAGGCGGCCCGGCGGGTCCGGGGCGCGTACACCGCCGAGCTGA
Organism: Streptomyces ipomoeae 91-03; assembly: GCF_000317595.1. Lineage (GTDB taxonomy): Bacteria > Actinomycetota > Actinomycetes > Streptomycetales > Streptomycetaceae > Streptomyces > Streptomyces ipomoeae. Next base: position 3,615 of record NZ_AEJC01000105.1, read on the forward strand.
TCGACGCCGACGCGGACGGCACGCCGCCCTGGCTGGCCACGCTGTACGTGCCCGGGCCCTCCCTGGCGGAGGCCGTCGCCCGGCGCGGTCCGCTGCCCGTGCCGGCGGTGCTGTGGCTGGTGGCGGGGGTGGCCGAGGCGCTGCAGGCCATCCATGGCGCGGGGATCGTGCACCGGGACCTGAAGCCGTCGAACGTGCTGTTGGCCGCTGACGGGCCGCGGGTGATCGACTTCGGCATCTCGCTGGGCTCCGACCTCAGTTCGCACACCGTCACGGGCTCCACCGTCGGCACGCCCCAGTTCATGGCTCCGGAGCAGGCGTCCGGGGATGAGGTCACCGCGGCGACCGATGTCTTCGCACTCGGCCAGACGGCGGCGTTCGCGGCGCTGGGTGAGCCGCTGTACGGGGACGGGCCCTCGGTCAGCGTGCTGTACCGGATCGTGCACGAGGCACCCGACCTGTCCCGGCTGCCCGAGCAGCTCCGTCCGCTGATCGCCCGGTGCATGGCCACCGATCCGGCGGAGCGGGCCACCTTGGCGGAGGTCGTCGAGTGGTGCCGACAGCGGCTGGGCCGGGACGCCGACGCGGGCGGAGGACTGGCCGTCTGGCGGGAGGTCACGGGGCCGGAGGTGACGGTTCCGGCTCCGGTCCCGCATCCCACGGCCGCGCACACCGTGCCGGCGCACGCGATACCGATGCACCCGGCGCCGCTGCTCGCACCGCCGCGGTCGCTGCCGACTCCGCCGCGCATGCCCCGCAGACACGTCGCGATGATCACGGCCGCCGCCGTGGCGGCGGGAGCGGTGCTGGTGGCGGGCCTGGCATGGACGGTCAGGGAGACGACGAACCGGCTCCGCGACCGGGACACGACCACGTCGTCGACCACCGGCCCGACGACGTCCGAACGGTCATCGGAGCCATCGTCGACATCCGAGTCCGCCTCGGGGGCGGGTGGCGGGACGGCGGAGGAGGCGTCGCGTCCCTCCCCGACGGCACCGAGCACGCCACGGCCGAGGGCGTACCCCCAGCAGTGGCTGGACGAGAAGCGGGCGCTCGACATCCAGAAGCCGAACAACCTCGAGGACACCAAGGGTGACGCGGACGCCATCCGCTTCGTCTGCGAGAACGTCGGCTGCGCGCTGGAGAGCGACACCAGCGCGATGGTCCTGCTGTACAGCGACCCCGGGGCCACGCTCGACTCGTGCCGCACCGCGCTCACGGGAGCCGGAGCCGAGAGTCGTGAGCTCCCGCTGGCCGCGGCGGCGGTCGGCAGCGAGATCTGCGTCAAGCACCCTTCCGGAGACATCGCGCTGCTGGTGATCCAGGTGAAGTCGACCGCGCTGTGGGACAAGCCCGGGATCAGCTTCCTGACCGCGGACATGACGGTCTGGCGGGCGGCGGCCTAGGTACAGTCGGTTCTTGATCGTCGGATATCGCCGGGAGGCCGACGCGCCAATGGCCGTGGACGAACTCGACACCCGCATCCTGCGGCTGCTCCTGGAGCAGCCGCGTACCAGCGTGCGAGAGTACGCCCGCGTCCTCGGTGTCGCCCGGGGCACGCTCCAGGCGCGTCTCGACCGGCTGGAGCGCGACGGTGTGATCACCGGTACGGGTCCCTCACTCTCCCCCGCCGCGCTCGGCCACCCGGTGCTCGCCTTCGTGCACATCGAGGTCACCCAGGGGCATCTCGACGACGTGGGGGACGCGCTGGCGGCCGTGCCGGAGATCGTCGAGGCGTTCTCCATCACCGGTGGCGGCGACCTGCTGACCCGTGTCGTGGCCCGGGACAACGCGCACCTGGAGGACGTGATCCAGGCACTCATCAGTGTGCCGGGCGTGGTGCGCACCCGTACGGAGGTGGCGCTCAGGGAGCGGGTGCCGCACCGGCTGCTGCCGTTGGTGGAGTCGATCGGCCGGGCGGCGGCCAAGGGCTGATCGCCGATGTCCTCAAGTCGCTGAGATCCTGGAGCCCATGAGCACTCTCGGCGGCACTTCGGTCATCTTCGATCTCGATGGAACGCTCGTGGACAGCGAGCCGAACTACTACGAAGCGAGCCGACGGACCCTCGCCGCGCACGGGGTCACCGACTTCTCCTGGGCGGAGCACGAGCGGTTCGTGGGCATCAGCACTCGGGAGACGGTCGCCACATGGAGGGAGCGCTACGGCTTCGACGTACCGGTCGAGGCGCTCCTCGCCGAGAAGAACCGCCACTATCTGGAGCTGGCCCGCACCGCCACCCGCGTCTATCCGGAGATGCGGAAGTTCGTGGAACTGCTGGCCGCCGAGGGCGTGCCGATGGCCGTGGCCTCGGGTTCGTCGCGCGAGGCGATCGAGGTGATCCTCGCGGGGACGGGACTGGGTGCGTATCTGCGTACCGTCGTGTCCGCCGACGAGGTGGCCCAGGGCAAGCCGGCGCCCGATGTGTTCCTGGAGGCGGCCCGGCGGCTCGGCGTCGCCCCGGCCGGCTGTGTGGTGATGGAGGACGCGGTTCCGGGTGCGGTCGCCGCCCATGCCGCCGGGATGCGGTGCGTCGCGATCCCCTATGTCGCCGAACAGGCCGACGACCCGGCGTTCGCGACGGCCGGGCTGCTGGTGCGCGGCGGACAGGGCGAGTTCACGGCCAGGGACGCGTACGACTGGATCGCGGCGTCGCGTTGAGCCGAGAAGGCCGAGAAGCGGGACGCCCGGCCCACCGAGGGTGACAGTGGGCCGGGCCGCGCTTTTCGGTTCCGCGGGTTGGTGCCGCGTCGGTTTGTCGCTCCGCGGGGTCAGGCGGTCGTACCGCGGCCCATCCCCCGCGCCCGGCGGTGCAGGATCCAGCCCGTGATGGTGAGCGCGGCGGCCGAGGCGGCCACGCCGAGGACGGTCAGGCCGGTGGAGGCGAGGCTGCCGTCGTCGCCCGTGGTGGAGCCGCCCGTGCTGCCGCCGGAGCCGCCGGTGCCACTGGAGCCGGTCGTCGAACCGCTGTTGGAGGAGCCGCCGGTGGAGGTGCCGCCGTCGCTCCCGCCGTCACCCTCGTCGTCGGTGTCCACCGGGTCCTGGCCGACGAAGGAGACCGGGACCTTGACGTCCTGGGAGCGGTCGCCGGACAGGGTGTGGTCGGCGCGGGTGGCGAGGACGCACTTGGCCTCGAAGCAGTCGGTGTACTCGTCCTTGGCGTCGACGGTCAGCTCGACCTCGAACCTTCCGCCGTCCTCGTACGGGATCGCCAACTCCTCGCCGTAGTCCGGCGGGTTGGAGGAGATCCACGCGGACGTGTGCGACTCGCCGGTCATGTCGACGCCGCCGACGCACGGGGTGGGCAGTTCGCCGTCGCCGTTGTCGACGCAGAGGGCGACGTAGACGCCCTTGGCCTCGTCGTACCCGGAGCCGGTGACCTTGAGGGTCTGGTTCTCGGTGGCGAGGTCGTTGACCGGGGTGACGGTGAGCTTCTGGCCCTCGGGGCCGGTGACGGTCTTGGTACCGGAGGGCTCGGTGCCCTCGTCGCCGTCGCCGCCGCTGTCACCGCCGCCGGTGCTGTCGTCGGCCTCGGTGACCGTGAGCGTGAAGGGTGCGGTGCGGGTCACGCCGACGGAGTTGGTGAACACGGCGCGGTACTCGTAGCCGTCGTGCGCCGTCTTGGCGGTGAAGGTGTACGTGTTCTTCGTCGCGCCCTCGATCCTTGACCAGGTCTGGCCGCCGTCGACGCCGACCTCCCACCGCACGGTGGGTTCGGGGGTGCCCTCGGCCGCCGCGACGAACGAGACCTCGTCGCCCGGGGCCACGGTCCGGTCGGTCGGGGTCTGGGTGACCTTGGGGGACATCCGGCGGTCGAGCTTGGTGATCTCGCCCTGGAAGGGGCTGCTGACGTAGACGGAGGTGCCGCCCGGGGCGACCGCTACGGAGGCCGGGCCGAGCTGGGAGTTGTTGCCCTCCAGCTTGGTCGGGGTGGCGGCCTCCGCGTAGGTGGTGGTGTCGTACACGCCGAGGGAGCTGTTGTCGTCGCCGCCGTTGCCGGCCTCGCCGTTGTCGTTCCAGACGACGAAGGCCCGGCCGGTGGTGGCGTCGAAGGCGATGTCGGCGGCCTCGTCCGGGCCGTCGATGGTCTTCAGGAGCCTCGCGTCCTTGTCGTAGACGCGTACGGAGTTCCCGCTGCCCACCCAGGCGTTGCCGGTGGTGGGGTCGGCCTCGACGAACGCGACGGAGGCGGCGGGGAGTTCGGCGGTCGCGGTGACCGTGAGGGAGCCGGTGCCGACACGGCGCAGCTGTCCGCCCGTGGAACCGGCGGACCAGGCGGCGCCATGGGCTGTGTCGACGCCGAGCACCGAGCCGCCGTCGAGGGTGAGGGTGCGGTTGTCGAGGGCGACGCCGGTGGCGATGTCGACCTCGGAGAGCCGGGCGCCCTGGGCGACCAGGACGGTGGAGGCCTTGGTGCCGGGGCCGACTCCGGTGACGGTATTGCCGGTGAGCCACACGCCGGCGGCGAACGCGTCGCCGTCCTTGGCGGTGCCGATGCCGCGCAGCGGGTAGTGGAAGACGACTCCGTCGCCGGCGAGCGGAGCGGCGATCATCGCGACGTTGCGGGGGCCCAGGGTGCCGCCCGCGCCGGGGGCCTGGGTGATGTGGGTGAGGGGCCTGCCGGTGGTGGCGTCGAGGGCGTGCAGACCGCGCTCGTTGACGTCCCCGGTGTCGACGAAGTCCTCGGAGCCCGCGTAGAGCTTGCCGGACTCGGGGTGCAGCAGGAGGTCCTTGACTTCCCCGGCGGCGGCCGTGAACGCCGTCGACTTCACATAGCTGACGGTGCCGGCGGGCACGTCCACGCCGTCGCCGCCGTCGTCCCCGTCGCCGGTGTCCTGGCCCTCGAAGGTGACGGGTACGCGGACGTCCTGGGAGCGGTCGCCGGAGTTGCGGTGGTCGACTCGGGTGACGACGGAACAGACGACCTGGGTGCAGTCGACGCCGTTGTCCTTGGCCTTGATGTCGATCTCGACGTCGAAGGTGCCGCCCGCGCCCCATGTGACGGCGAGGTCGCCCGCGTACTCGTCGCCCTCGGGGACGATCCACTGCGAGGAGTTTCCGGTGCCGTTCTCGTCGGCGCCGCCGATGCAGGGGGTGGGGATCTTGCCGTCGCCGTTGTCCTTGCACAGGGCGACGTAGATGGCCTTGGTCGCGTCGTAGCCGGAGCCGGTGACCCTCAGCGTCTCGCCGTCGGGGTCGAGGTTCGCGGAGGCGGAGACGGTGAGCTTCTGGCCGTCCTTGCCGAGTCCGGTCTTCGGGGTGTCGGCGGCCCGGGCGGAGGTGCTCACCGTGACCGCGGCGGCCACGAGGGCGGCGGCGCCGAGAAGTGCCGCGGGGCGCCTGAGGCGCGCTCGGGCAGCCCGGTCCGGCTGCCGCCGGTCCGTCGTGTCGTCTCTCATGGGTTCCTCACTCGTCGGGTGCGCCCCGCACCCGGGGGACGCCAGGGCCTGATCCGCCGGACAGGCCCAAGAGCCGGGCCCCGTGGCGAAGGGGCCCGGCCGGACGGGGTGGTTACTGGAAGGTGATGGGGACGTGGACGTCGTACTTGCGGTCGTTGGTGTCGAAGTGGTCGGCGCGGGTGACGACGGCGCAGGTGACGTCCTCGCCGCAGACGCTGCCGTCCTCCAGGGTGGCCTTGACGTAGATGTTCACGTCGAAGGTGCCGCCGGTGCCGAACTTGGAGCTGTTGGCGAACATGCCGCCGAAGGTGTTGTTGACCCAGTGCGAGGCACCGGTCGAGCCGCTCTCGTCCTGGCCGCCCAGGCAGGGGGTGGGCTTGGTGTCGCCCGGGTTGCCCTCGACCACGCAGAGGCCGACGTAGATGCCCTGGCCGGTGTTGAAGCCGGAACCGGTGACGTTGATGACCTGGCCCGAGGCGGCGGCCGTGCCGGGGGCGGTGACCGACAGGTTGTAGGTGGTGCCGCCGTCGACGATGGTGCGGGTCGAGGTGGCGGCGGAGGCCGAGGTGGCGAGGCCGAGCGTCAGGGCGGCGGAGGCGGCGACGGCCAGACCGGCGCGGGCGGCAGTGCGGGCGGAGGGAACGACTCTCACAGGAGAACCTTTCTCGAAGGCCGATGTGCGCGAGTCGAACCCCCGACCCATCGCACTTAGGTAAGCCTTACCTAACCTTTTTCTTGATTCGGTTGTCAACAGAAGACAAAGCGGTTCCAACTGAGCGGTGCGCGGAGGCTGTTCAGGCAGACGGGGCGGCGGCGAGCACCGTGAACCCCGCGGTGGCCTCGCGCCCCCCGGTCACGGAGTACAGCTGGACCGTGTGCGCGCCCTCGGTGGCGGTGTCGTACACCGGGAAGTCACGGGCGACCCGGCCCGATTCGTCGGCCACGGCCTGGTAGCGGGTGTCGTCGTCGATCGCGACGAGGACGACCTCGCCGGGCTCGAACCCCTCGCCGGTGACCCGCTGTTCGGCGCCGGGCGGCAGGCTCGCGCGCCCGACGGCCGCCGACCGGGCGGCACCGGTGGCTTTCTCCGCCTCCGTACGGCCGTCCGTCGCCGTCGTGTCGTCCCCCTCGGGGGCCGACGAGGGTATGTCGCCGCCGGAGTCGTCGGTGGTGCCGTCCTGCGGTGGGTCGGATGCGGTGGCGCCGGTGCCCACCGCCACGTCGAGCGGGGCGAGTTCGTCTCCCGCCGCGTACGACGTCCCGCTCCACTCGGTGAGCAGTGCGGCGCCCTCGGCGGTCAGCGACACCCGCAGGGCGGACCAGGTCGTACCGCCACTGCGTACGGTCGGCCCGGCGGCACCCGGGGCGACCTGGGCCAGCGTCAAGTCATCGGCCTCCCCCGCCCGTTCGGCGCGCGCCCGGAGGGTGCCGGTGCCGCCGTCCAACCGGAGGCGCAGATCGCCGAGGGTCAGGCTGTCGGTGTCGCCCAGGCGGATCGAACCGCCGAGGACGACGTCCGCGCCCCCGGTCGCCGGGCTCACGCTGCCGCCGTCGACCGGGAACCAGGTCCGGCCACCGGAGCCGCGTACGGCGGGCGCCTCGGCCG
>NZ_AEJC01000106.1 GCF_000317595.1 Streptomyces ipomoeae 91-03
AATGGTCCCGGCGGACCGGGTGGCCCCGGAGGCCCTGGCGGGCCCGGAGGCTTCGGCGGCCGTGGCGGCCCCGGTGGTCCCGGTCCCGGCGGTGGCCCGGCGGCCGGTGGGGCTCCCCAGGCGTTCCAGCAGCCGGGGCCGCCGGCTCCGCCTGCCTTCCCCCAGGAGGCCGGGCGCCCGGGCGGCCCTGGTGGTCCCGGCGGACCTGCCGGTCCCGGTGGGCCCGGAGCACGCCCAGGTGGCCCACAGTCGGGCGGCCCCGCCTTCGGGGGCGACGACGACTGGGTGATCTCGCCGCCGTCGTCGACGGGGCCTGGTGGGTCCGGTGGCCCCGGTGGTCCGGGCGGACCTGGCGGACCCGGTGGTCCCGGAGCACGCCCCGGTGGCTACGGCTACCCGCAGCCCGGTGCCACCCAGGCCCCGCCCGGTCCCGCGTACCCGCAGGCACCGGCGACCTGGAGCGCCACGATCGGCCCGGACCGCGAGTACTTCATGGCGATGATGCAGCGCTCGGGCCCCGAGGCCGCCGGCCTGAACCTGCCCGCGTACTCCCCCGAGCAGCAGCGCACCCTCACCGGCAACCAGATCACCATCGGCCGCCGCCGGCACTCCACCGGCGACACCCCCGACATCGATCTGTCCGTACCGCCGGAGGACCCAGGGGTCTCGCATCAGCACGCCGTGCTCGTGCAGCAGCCGGACGGCAGCTGGGCGGTCGTCGACCAGAACTCCACCAACGGCACCACGGTCAACGGCTCCGAGGAACCCATCCAGCCCTTCGTGCCGGTCCCCCTCCAGGACGGCGACCGGGTCCACGTGGGCGCCTGGACGACGATCACGATCCGCCGGGGCTGACCGGGGAGCGCGAGACGATCAAGGGAGGGGCCAGGCGTATGGCCCCTCCGGGTCGTCCAGCCAGGCCCAGGACCGGTCGCCGCTGACGGTGATCCCGTAGCGCTCGCGCGACGGCATGCCCTCGCGCTGCCACAGCGCGAGCGCCTCGTGGGGGTCGAGGCTGCTCGCCGTCAGGGCCAGCAGGAACCGGAAGAGGTCGTGGTCCCTGGCCCGGTGCGGCAGCCCGCCCAGATGCGGCTGCACCGTCTCCGGCTCGTCCCCACCCCCGCGCAGCGGCACGAAATACGCCGACGTGTACAGAAAGCGCCCCTCGGCGTGCTCGGCGTCCCACACCCGCAGCCGGACCAGTCCCGTGGCGAACGGCGTCAGGATGCGCCCACCGGGAGCACACTGCGCAAGCCAGGGGCGCGGGATCGACCGCAGCGTGCAGGTCGCGATGATCCGGTCGTACGGCGCCCGCTCGGGCACCCCCCGCGCCCCGTCCCCCGTGACGACAGTCGGGTGGTAACCGGCGGCGTCCAGATGAGTGCGCGCTGCCTCCGTGATGTCCGCGTCCAGGTCGACGGTCGTGACCTGGTCGTCGCCGAGCCGGTGCGCGAGCAGGGCGGCGTTGTAACCGGTCCCCGCCCCGATCTCCAGAACCCTGCTGTCCTCCTCCACCTCCAGTTCGGCCAGCATCTTCGCCATCAGCGAGGGCTGGCTGCTGGACGAGATCAGCCGCCCGTCCCGTACCCGCGTGGCGAGCGGCGTGTCCGCGTACGCTCCCCGCACCCAGCGCTCACGCCTCCTGGGGTCGCGCTCCTCACCCCACAGCCGTTCGTAGCCCCCCGCGGCCCCGACGAAGTAGTACGGCACGAAGAGATGACGCGGCACCGCCTCGAACGCCGCCCGCCACCCGGGGTCGGCGTCCCAGGCCCCGCTCGCCTCGATCTCCCGCACCATCGCCGAGCGGGCCTCGGCGGCGAGACGCTCCAGGTCGTGGTCCACAGCGTGCGTGCCCATGTCTCCACTGTGCTGCGTGACGCCTCCAGAGGCGAGCGCCACGGCGCACCGACCCGAAAGCGATCGCTCTCCCGGTCGTGGTCCTAAGCCTTGAGTCCTCCGTCCCCCCGTCTGAGACCATGGGGTACGTGAAAGAGATTCGGCGGGGCACACTTCAGGAGCAGACCTTCTACGAGCAGGTCGGTGGCGAGGAGACCTTCCGGCGCCTCGTGCGCCGTTTCTACGAGGGTGTCGCCGAGGACCCGATACTTCGGCCCATGTATCCCGAGGAGGATCTGGGCCCGGCCGAGGAGCGCCTCACGCTGTTCCTGATCCAGTACTGGGGCGGCCCGACCACCTACAGCGAGAACCGGGGCCACCCCCGTCTGCGTATGCGTCATGCCCCGTTCGTCGTCGACCGGGCCGCGCACGACGCCTGGCTGAAGCACATGCGCGACGCCGTCGACGAACTGAACCTCTCCGAGGAACACGAGCACACGCTCTGGAACTACCTGACGTACGCGGCGGCCTCGATGGTGAACGCCCCGGGCTGACCGGCCCCGGACCGGGCGGCTTTCACCAGGTCCCTGTGGCCCGGCCCCGCCGGGGTCAGCGGACGCTGATGCCCAGCGCGCCGATTCCCGCCCGGCGTACGGCGATCGACCCGTACGCCGTGCGCAGCCTGAGCCAGGCGCCCGACGAGAACAGGCCCAGCGTCCCTTCGGCCTGCCCGCCTCCTGAGGCCCGCAGGAAGCCGAGCGACTGTGCCGCGTGCGCGGCCCGCACGGGCAGGGCGGTGTCGCCGATCGGGCGTGACCAGATCTCCCGCCCGATTCGGTCCAGTTCGGCCCGGGTGCGTTTCTCCGGCGGCAACTCCTGGGTGCGGGACCGGAACTCCGCCACCGCCGCGGCGACCATCGCCCGCAGCGCGTCCGGCGCGGGCAGCCCCGGTTCGGGCCGCCAGCCGCCGCGCGGAGGCAGCACCCCGGCCCACGGGGGCCCGGTGACGGCGGCGGGCGTCACGGCCGTGGCCGCCGACTCGTCGATGGACTCCAGAAGCTCACCGGCCGACACGGTCACATCGAGGGTGACATCGAGCCCGTTCTCGTACGGCTTGGCGAGCCGTACCGCGCGGATCGCCAGCACCTCGAAGGACGGTGGCCGGCCGAAGACGGCCAGTGCGGTGCCCGCCGCCTGGAGGCGCACCGCGGCTCCACGGTCGTAGTGGAGCAGCCGGGAGAGGAAGGCCGCGAGGTCCGCCGCCTCCCCCTCGTCGGCGAGGTGGAGGACCGTCATGCGGCGACGGCCTCTTCCTCGTCCTCCCTGTACTCCTCCAGGAACTCCCGCTCGGCGGCGGTGATCCGGCGGGGCCGCTGTGCCTCGAAGTCGAACGGCACTATCACCGTCGAGGCCGTGACGTAGACCTGGTCCGGGTCCTTGACCTCGTAGGCGATCGTGAACGACGCCGCTCTTACCTCGGTGACCCACAGCTCGATGTCCACCGGCTTGTGCCGGTGCACCAGCTGCCGCTTGTAGTCGATCTCATGGCGCGCCACCACGGACCCCTGCTTGAAGTCCTTCTCCGGGCGGAACAGGAAGTCGATACGGGCTTCCTCCAGGTACCGGAGGAAAACCACGTTGTTGACGTGGCCGTACGCGTCCATGTCCGCCCAGCGCAGTGGGCAGCGGTAGATGTGCCGCAAGATCAGCCCCGAGTCAGCTTCTTGTAGGTCGCGCGGTGCGGACGGGCGGCGTCCGGACCGAGGCGCTCGATTTTGTTCTTCTCGTACGACTCGAAGTTGCCCTCGAACCAGAACCACTTGGAGTCGCCCTCGTACGCGAGGATGTGCGTCGCCACACGGTCCAGGAACCACCGGTCGTGGGAGACGACCACGGCGCAGCCGGGGAACTCCAGGAGCGCGTTCTCCAGCGACGACAGGGTCTCGACGTCGAGGTCGTTGGTCGGCTCGTCGAGGAGCAGCAGGTTGCCGCCCTGCTTCAGGGTGAGCGCCAGGTTCAGACGGTTGCGCTCACCGCCGGAGAGGATGCCGGCCGGCTTCTGCTGGTCCGGGCCCTTGAAGCCGAACGCGGAGACGTACGCGCGCGAGGGCATCTCGACCTGGCCGACGTTGATGTAGTCCAGTTCGTCGGAGACGACGGCCCACAGCGTCTTCTTGGGGTCGATGTTCTCGCGGCTCTGGTCGACGTAGGAGATCTTGACGGTCTCGCCGACCTTGATCGTGCCGGAGTCCGGCGTCTCCAGGCCCTGGATCATCTTGAACAGGGTGGTCTTGCCGGCGCCGTTCGGGCCGATGACGCCCACGATGCCGTTGCGCGGCAGGGTGAAGGAGAGGTCGTCGATCAGGACCTTCTCACCGAAGGCCTTGCTGAGGTTGTTGATCTCGACGACCACGTTGCCCAGACGGGGGCCCGGCGGGATCTGGATCTCCTCGAAGTCCAGCTTCCGCATCTTCTCGGCCTCGGCGGCCATCTCCTCGTAGCGGGCCAGACGCGCCTTGGACTTGGCCTGCCGTCCCTTGGCGTTGGAGCGGACCCACTCCAGCTCCTCCTTGAGACGCTTGGCGCGCTTGGCGTCCTTCTGGCCCTCGACCTTGAGACGGGACTGCTTGGTCTCCAGGTACGTCGAGTAGTTGCCCTCGTAGCCGATGGCACGGCCGCGGTCGAGCTCCAGGATCCAGCCGGCCACGTTGTCCAGGAAGTACCGGTCGTGGGTAATGGCCACGACGGTGCCCTTGTACTGGGCGAGGTGCTGCTCCAGCCAGTTCACGGACTCGGCGTCGAGGTGGTTGGTGGGCTCGTCGAGGAGCAGCAGGTCGGGGGCTTCCAGGAGCAGCTTGCAGAGCGCGACGCGACGGCGCTCACCACCGGAGAGGTTGGTGACGGGCCAGTCGCCGGGCGGACAGCCCAGGGCGTCCATGGCCTGCTCCAGCTGGGCGTCCAGGTCCCATGCCTCGGCGTGGTCCAGCTCTTCCTGGAGCTTGCCCATCTCCTCCAGCAGCGCGTCCGAGTAGTCGGTCGCCATCTGCTCGGCGATCTCATTGAACCGGTCGAGCTTGCCCTTGATCTCGGCGACACCCTCCTGGACGTTCTCCAGGACCGTCTTCTCCTCGTTCAGCGGCGGCTCCTGGAGGAGGATGCCGACGGTGTAGCCCGGGGAGAGAAACGCGTCACCGTTCGACGGCTGCTCGAGACCGGCCATGATCTTGAGGACGGTGGACTTACCGGCACCGTTCGGACCGACCACACCGATCTTCGCGCCGGGCAGGAAGCTCAGCGTTACGTCGTCAAGGATCACCTTGTCGCCGTGTGCCTTGCGCGTCTTGCGCATGGTGTAAATGTACTCAGCCAAGAGAAACCGTCCGGCAGCTTGAAATCTGGCAGTGGGCAGTACCACCCATCTTGCCGCACGGCCAGCCCTCGACGGAAACCGGATGGCGAACCCCCGGAAGAGCGACACGGCCCCGGCGCCTTGGGGCGTACCGGGGCCGCGTCACACGGTCGTGTCACCGCGCGGTCACTCACTGTTGAGTTGCCAAGGAGCTCTTTCCGTCTACCGCTGCTCCCGCTTGCGGAGGATGATCATCACCGCGCCGCCGATCACGACCAGGGAGATCGCGATGCCGCCGATCACCGGGGTGGCGCCGGAGCTGCCGGTCTCGGCGAGATCGGTGGTGGAGGTGGAGACGGTGTTCCCGCCCACCGTCGCCGGGCTCGGCTCGTTGAGCGTCCGGACCGATTCGCCGCCCGCGCTCGCCTTGGTCTCCGTCTGGCAGTCGAGAACCCCCCGGAACTGCTTCGCGAAGCCGTTCGGCCCCTTGATGGTGAAGTCGTAGGCCTGGTCCTCCTGCAGCGGGATCGTCACCGTCCGGGTCTCTCCGGCGTCGATGGTGTGCTCGATCCCCATCAGCTCGAAGGTGAAGGCCTCGTCCCCCTCGTTGGCCGCGGTGATCTCCAGGCCGCCCTCGGTGCAGTTCTTCTCGGCGGACAGTGCCGGTATCGCGCCCTTCTCCGCCCAGTTCGCGGTGGCCGTCGCGGAGACCGTGGACTCGCTGGAGCCGGCGAGGATCTGGGTCTGGCTGCGGGTCTCGGAGGCGAAGGCACGCCCGACCGGCACGGTGGTCGAGGCCTGTACGGTCAGTTCGGCCGAGCTGTCCGCGGTGTCCTCGGGCACCTCGAAGTACAGCTCGCCGCCATCACGGGCCGTGGTCACGGCCTTGCCGTCCTCGTCCACGACCTTCACCCCGGCGGCGGCGTCCGACGGCGGGGTCACGGTCACCTCGTCCGCGTTGGTGTGCACCGTGACCGGGCCGAGCCGCTCGCCCGCCCGGCCGGAGACCGCCGGTGGGTCGAGGGTCAGCGAGGCCGTCGGCTCCGCCAGGTTCCGCGCGCTCTTCTCCAGATAGTCCGCGAGCTTCTCGGCCTGCGGGTCCAGGGCCGTCACATCGGCCCCGTCCGAGTACCGCCAGATCGCCACCTGGGTGCCGGCAGCCGCGTCCTGTTCGGTGAGCCCGTTGGCGCCGGCCTTGGCGGCGAGTGCCACGAGGTCGTTCACCTGGGGATAGGAGTTCTGCAGGATCCAGCGGATCCTGCCCGCGTCCTTGTTGGCGCCCAGCGAGGTGCCGCTCCAGGGGGTCTCCTGGTACTTGGCGTCCTTCTGCGTCGGGTTCTGGATGTCGACGCAGTAGGTCTGCAGGGTGCCGCCGCCGTCGACGAACATCTCGAACAGTCCGGCGGGCAGCTGCTGTTCCTCGCCGCCGGTATGGATCACGGCCGTCCCGTACGTCTTCAGGCCACCTATGGTGGCCGTCGCTCCACCCGGGCTCTGCGCCGTCTCGTCGGCCGCGGCCGTGCCCGCGGTGACCATCGCACCCGCGACGACGAGTCCGGACGCGAGCGACACGGCGGCGAGACGGGCCACCGCTCGCCTGCGCGCGGCCCACGCGGAGAGCGACACCGAGAACGAAGAAACCACTGAATTTCCCTTCGAGCAGGACCCGTTGACGTGGGGGGTTGTGGTCCCACCAGCAGCATCAGAAGCCCCGTGAGCTATGCCCGGCATCCTAGGGACGCGGCGCACCACTCTTCTCAGTCGTATCGTCGGACAACCGATCCGAATCGGAATCGTTATCGCTTGCACAGCCCGCGAACAGGACTTATCGACAAATCGCCGAGCCTGACGGGACTTACGTCAGGAGTGTTCACAACGCATTCGTCGATAAGCCGCAGTTCGGCCAGGGCGATGATTATGGGGCCGGACGCACGTGCCCTGATGTCACGTCACTCCTGCTGGCTCAGGCCGTAGTTCATCGGGGGCGTCGAGCCGACTCCCGGGCGGTGTCTCCCAGTTCGGCTCGGGTTGGGCCGGGGCCGGCATCGTCGCCTCTCCCCTGGACGTCCGCCGGAACGCCGACGTCCCCCGCGACAGGTCATGGCCGATCGCCACCGCGTCCACGTCCGCCGAGGCCCAGCTGTGTCCGTCCCGCTGCTCGCTGCGCACCTTCAACCGCCCGTGCACCACTACCGGATCGCCCAGCGACACGGACGACGCCACGTTCGCCGCGAGTGCGCGCCTCGCCCACACCGTGAAGAAGTTGGTGTGCCCGTCGGTCCACTCGCTCTTCTCCCGGTCCCAGTACCGCGAGGTGACCGCCAGCCGGAACCGTGCCGACGAGCCCGCCGCCGACTCCCGGCACACCGGCTGGGTCGCCACGTTCCCCACCACGCACACCATCGTCTCGTTCATGCCGTGAACCCCTCCTCCGCGCCGGCACCGCCACCGGCACCGGCCCGACACGCGTACGGGCCCGTCCCGTACGGCTGCTGTGTCTGTCGTCGCGGTGATTGCGTCCGCAAGAACGTCCTGCGCCGTTCGCCACGTCCGCTGTGTCCGTGGCGTCCGCTGCGATCGCCGCGAGTTCAGACTGCCGCCGTCGGGCCGAGCCCGCTGAGCCCTGTGCGCTACCCGCCGGTTGTGGAAAACTCCGTCACTCGACGGAGTGAACCGTCCATGCGGGAGCCCCCTCTCACCCCACCTGTGCCGTCCCCAACACCCGCACGTACTGTTCCCGTACCTCCCGGTAACGCAGAAGTTCGGACGCCACCGGATCCAGCACCCGCGCCCGACCGCACGAGGCGGCGGCCTCCCACAGCCGTCGCTCCGCTTCGAGCCCGTAGCGCCGGGCCGGGCCGCGTGCCGCCATTCGACAGCTCCACTCGACGGCCGGACCGCCGACGATGCCGATCACCATCAGCAGCACCGGCACCCCGAGGTTCGGTGACATGACGCCGACGATCTGCCCCAACAGCCATAGCCCGCCGATGACTTGCAGCAGGGTCATGGACGCCTGCGCGAGCACCGCGACAGGCCACCAGCCCGGCCGCGGTGGCCGCGCCGACGGCGTCCCGGCCCGCGCCGCCAACTCGTCCAGCGCCTCGGGCAGCCCCTGCGCCCCGCGTACGGCCGCCTCGCGCACCGCCTGCGCCCAGGGCGCGGGCAGCCCCGCGGAGGCACGCTCCGACAGCACGCGTACGGCCTGTTCGACGCGCTGTCGCGCGGTGACCTCCTGGTCCACGGTCGACGCCAGGGTGAGCCGCCCGGTCGGGAGTTCACTCCGGCCCTGGCACCACCGCCACAGCCGTAGCCACGGCGTGCCGCACGCGCGGTTCGCGTTGCGCAGCCAGGCCCGCTCGGCCGCCTCGCCCGCCGCGGTCGCGCCGACGGCGTCCGCGAGCCGGGCGGTGAACTCCTCGCGGGCGCGCTCGCTGAGCCCCGTACGCCGCCGGGTCGCGTACACCGGCCACAACCGCGCGGCGGCCGCGTCCAGATCGGCGCGCACCCGGCGGGCCGGTGCGCCCCGTTCGGCCACGAACTGCGCGAGCGCGTCCCGCAGTTCCGCCACCCCGTCCCCGGTGAGCGCGGAGAGCGCGAGCACGGTGGCCCCCGATTCGCCGTACTCCCCCAGGGCGATCCCGTCCTCGTCGAGCAGTCGGCGCAGGTCGTCGAGGACCTGGTGGGCGGCCTCCCCGGGCAGCCGGTCGATTTGGTTGAGGACGACGAACATGACCTCCGCGTGGCCGGCCAGAGGTCGCAGATAGCGCTCATGGAGGATGGCGTCGGCGTACTTCTCCGGGTCGACGACCCAGATGATCGCGTCCACGAGCGCCAGGACGCGGTCCACCTGCTGCCGGTGCTGCACCGCCGCCGAGTCGTGGTCGGGCAGATCCACCAGCACGAGCCCGCCCAACTGCGCCTCCGCCTCCGGGCTCTGCAACGGCCGCCGCCGCAGCCGTCCCGGAATGCCGAGCCGGTCGATGAGAGTCGCCGCGCCGTCGCTCCAACTGCACGCGATCGGTGCGGCCGTGGTGGGCCTGCGTACGCCCGCCTCCGAGATCGCCACACCGGCGAGCGCGTTGAAGAGCGTCGATTTCCCGCTGCCGGTCGCGCCGGCGATCGCCACCACGGTGTGCTGCCCCGAGAGCCTGCGCCGCGCCGCCGCCTCGTCCAGCACCCGCCCCGCCTCCGCGAGCGTCCCGCTGTCCAGCCGCGTACGGGACAGCCCCACCAGCTCCCGCAACGCGTCGAGCCGCGACCGCAGGGCCCCGTCGTACGCGAGCGGCGTGACCGTCTGTGGACCGGGTGCCTTTGTCTCCATGACCGAGGCCAGGATCTTGGCCTGCTCGGCGGCGCTCTCCTCGGACACCCGCCGAGCGATGAGCCCGTCGCCCCAGGGCTCCTCGGATTCCGTAGGAGCTTCCGTTTCCGTAGGAGCTTCCGTACGGCCTTCCGTACGCTCCTCCGTACGACGTTCAGCACGACGTTCAGCACGACGTTCGGCGCGGCCTTCCGTACGGCGGGACGAGCCACCGGGTTCCGTACGGCGGGACGCGTCACCGGAAGGCGCGGCACGGGGCGGCTTGTCACCGGACACCTCATCGTCGGCCACGCGCGCGTGGAGCTCGTTTTCGCAGCTGTCCCTGTCGGGTTCTCGGCTGCCCCCGTCGGGTTCCCGGCTGTCCGTGTCGGATTCGCCGCTGTCCGTGTCGGAGGCCTCCTCTTTGGAATCGCCCTCCTCGGCAGGGTCGTGTGGAGACGCGTCGTTCTTGGAAGCCTCGCCCATGGAGACTCTCTCTTCCGGAGCGTCCTCTGCGGAGTCGTGCTCTGCAGGGAGGCTGTTTTCGCAATCGTCGTCCCCTTCGGGGACGTCGTCCTCCGTCTGATCCGTGTGGTCAGTGACGGCGGTCACGGCGGTCACCTCTCCTTCTGCAGTACGGACAGCGCGGCGATGAGTTCGGCCTGCGGCTCGGCGTGTACGTCGAGTGCTTCGAGGGGGGCGAGACGGCGGTCGCGCTCGGCGTCGAGGGCCCTGTCGAGGTACTCGGTGAGCAGCCGTCCCCCGCGGTCGCGCAGCCGCAGCGCGCTGTGGCCTCCGATCCGCTCGGCGACCCCCTCCGCCGCCGTCCGGGCCCGTCGGCCGCCCAGCAGGGCCGTGGCCACGAGGGCGGCCACGGCCTCGGGATCCGGCGCGACGCCCCGGTCGACGTTGCGGACCTCTTCCTCGGCGTACTCCTCGATGACGCGCCGCCAGCGCCGTACGGCCATCCCGATGCGGTGCTCGGTGTTCCCCGGCGCGGGCTCGCGTTCCATGAGCCCGGCGGCCACGGCGGCCGGTTCGCGGCGCCAGGCCTCGGCGATCCGCTCGTCGGCGGCGGTGACGGCGCACAGCAGCAGCGTGCCGAGGCTCTCCATGAGGGCGTCGAGCAGTTCGCGGGCGGTGCAGTCGAGGGGGTAGCTGCGCCACCGTTTGAGGGCGTCGCCCGCGAGCACGGCCCCCGACTGCAGTCGCGCCTTCACGCGCGCGTGCTCGGTGTCGTACGCCGTGTCGACGGCCGCGGTGAGTCGGAGAGCGGCGGAGTACTGCTGGGCGGCGGCACTGGCCAGCTCGGGCATCCGGGACTTCAGCGAGTCGAGGACCCCGTGGGCGGTGCGGGCCATGGCCTGGTGCCGGGCTCCGGGGTCGGTCGCCTGATGAATGAGCCAGCTGCGCAGCGGTGCGACGGCGGTGGCCGGCAGCAGCCCGCCGCCCCACGCGGACTCGGGCAGCTCGGGCACGGTGAACCGGGGTACGTCGCCGAGGCCGGCCTTGGTGAGCAGGGCACCGTACTGCCGGGAGACCTCGGCCACCACCTGGTGGGGCACCCGGTCGAGAACGGTGACCAGGGTCGCCCGGTTCTCCTTGGCGGTGCGCAGCATATGCCAGGGCACGGCGTCGGCGTAGCGGGCGGCGGTGGTGACCATCACCCAGATGTCGGCGGCGCAGATGAGCTCGGCGGCGAGGACGCGGTTATCGGCGACCAGGGAGTCGATGTCGGGTGCGTCGAGGAGGGCGAGACCGGGTGGGAGGCTGTCGATGGTCACGATCCGCAGTACGCGCTCGCCGTCCTTGCCCGCGCGGCCCGCCGTGCCCGGCGGAAATGACGCGCCCGGCTGATCCGCGTCCTGGCCCGGCTCCTGTTGAGGCACCCACGCGCGCCTGAGATTGGGCAGTACGCGCATGCCGCTGAACCAGTGCTGGTCATCGGGGTGGCACACGAGTACGGGGGTACGGGTGGTCGGCCGCAGCACGCCGGCCTCGCTGACCTTCCGGCCCACCAGGGAGTTGACCAGGGTGGACTTCCCGGCACCGGTCGATCCGCCGACAACGGCCAGCAAGGGCGCTTCGGGTTGCCGCAACCGGGGCACCAAGTAGTCGTCGAGTTGCGCGAGCAGTTCGTCGCGGTTGGCACGCGCGCGCGGGGCCCCCGCCAGGGGGAGCGGAAAGCGCGCGGCGGCGACACGGTCGCGCAGGGCGGAGAGCGCGTCGAGCAGCTGAGGCCGTACGTCCAAGGTCACCACATGCGAAGAATGCCCAATTTTGTGGACTTTCTGAAGCATATGAGCATGTCTGCGCGCCGACAGGACGCATGGGACGGAGGGGACGAGAGGGGCGCAGGCATAACGAGTGCACAACACCCGGGGCTCGACGCGCCAAAAGAGGTGCACGATTCGTACCTGCCTGCGATTATCAGGACCGCTTCACCGAACCTCCACATTGAGCCACGGAGGCGAAGCAACAGGGACACGGACTCGGGAGCCCTATCCTTGTCCCCGGCAACGTCACGGATCAGCCCACACCCGGGCACCAAGACCGAGGCCACCACACCTGGCCCCCGTAGCTCAGTGGATAGAGCAGGCGCCTTCTAAGCGCTTGGCCGCAGGTTCGAGTCCTGCCGGGGGCGCTCACACACACCCTCCCTCCGGGAGGGCGTTCTCGCTGGTCGCCATGCTCCTGCGGCTGCGGCCCCCGGCTCGCAGCCCGTGATCAGCGCCTGCCCCATCTCCGCGATCGACGGCATGGAGCCGCTCCGGACACCACCTCCGGCCCACCGCATTCGATGTCCAGAACATGACGATCCGGAGCGTGTGGATCGCGCACCTCACCCGTACCCGGCCCGTGCGGGCTACGCGTACTGGTAGATCCCGCTGTGGTCCTCCACCTCGTCCGGCGTCACGTCCCACGGCGGCATCCTCTCGTGCCGCGCGACGACCCGGCCACGCTGTGTGTCGCCCCGGGCCAGCGGCTCGGCGGGGAGATAGCGGGCGCCGGGGTGCCGCCGTTGCCAGCGGGACCAGAGAAGGTCGACGAAGGCATGGTGCAGCCAGAAGACGGGGTCGTTGACGGAGGCGCCGCCGACCATGTGGCCGCCGACCCAACGGTGGACCCGGTTGTGGTTGCGCCATGAGACGGCGCCCCGCCCCGATCCCCACCCTTCCAGCTTGTTGCGGAATCCCTTGACGGACGTGGAGTTCCAGGGGGCCACGTCGTAGACGGGGTCGTCGAGGGCTCGTTCCAGATCCCAGGGCGTGGGCAGTGCGATCGGGTCCCGGGGGTGTCCCAGGTCGCGCGTGAGGAACTCGGCGTCGGTGACCCCCACCTGGATGGTCCACTCACCGTTGCGGTAGGCGAAGGGGCCGGTCATGACCTGCCGGTCGGGCCGCCGCCCGGTGCCGCCGAGCAGGTCCTCGGTCCACGGCAGGGCCGTAGTGGTGCGGTTGCGCGTCCAGTCCCAGTAGGGCACGGTCACCGAGTCGTCCACACGGCGCAGTGCCTCCTCCAGGTCCAGCAGGAACCTGCGGTGCCAGGGCAGGAAGGTGGGTGCCATATGGGCGACACGCAGCCCGAACTCACCGTCGGAGCGGTAGTACTCGATGTGCGTGCGCACCAACTCGTCGTACTGACCACCGCGTTTCAGCATGAGCAGCGCGTTGACGAACCGGCGACGCTCGGACCGGGTGAGCATGCTGACGTCCTTACGCGTGTACACCACAACGGTGCTCCCTCTCGACTCCCCTGCCCCCGCTCGGCGTACAGCTGTCCCGCATACGGCTGTTCCTGTCACCCGGCGCGCCCGGCCATGCGGTGGGGCCGAGTTCGTCGACGGCCGCGCGCGCGGCGGCGAGCGGAGTCGCATACGACTGATAGTGGTCGATCATGCTCATCCAACTGCCGTCCGCCCGGCGCATCAGATGCAGCGGCCGACCGTCCACGGTGACGTGCCACGTTCCGGAGCCGCCACCCCCGGACCGCCCCTCATCGTGCTTGACGCCGACGACACGGCGCCCTCGATACGTCTCGTCGAACCGAGTCTCCTCCGCCTCGGCCGATCTCGACGCCACCAGGAACGGCGCGGGCGCGATCCCGAGCACCGCCGCGAACGCCCCCCACAACACGCGCCGCCGTCCCATGGTCGCCCTGGGGCCGACGACGACTGCCGAGTCGCCATCGGCGGGCTCGGCCTCACTGTGCACCGGTGGATACCGGCGGGGTCTGCTGGTCGGCAATGGTCTGTCTCCTCCTCGTCATGGGTCGGACCCGCCCCTGCCCTGATCCCTTACGCGAGTCCTTACGCGAGTCCTTATGCGAAATCCTTGCGCGAAATCCTTGCGCGGAGCACGACCAAAGGGCCGATCCCGCATACGGCGGAATCGGCCCAGGGGCGGCCACAAGCACCCGATACACAGGTTCAGAAAGTAGCCCGGCCGAAATCCGAGCGAAGGTCTGAGACGAAAGAGCGCCCGAACCGCTCAGTTCTGCATGGGTTCTCAGCCCACCGTCTGGCCGGTACCGGGGCCACTCGCCGGCTTCTGGGCGTCCTTGCCCAGCAGGCTCTTCGGGTCGAGCAGCTTCTGCCCTTCCAGCGGCTGCACCTTGACCCCATCGGCGATGCCGTCCAGCGTTCCGGAGATGTCGGTGACCTTGCTCCCGCCAAGGTCCAAGGCGAGAGCGGGAGTGGCGAAACCGGCCACGACCAGAGACCCAGCAACGACGGCGGCAGCCTTCAGAGACTTCATCGTGTTCCTTTCTTCGGCAACCCGAAAGTCGCCGGCGGGAATTGCTTCACCGACTCCAACGAGCCCCGGACGTCGAGGAAACTCCGAACACAGAAAATTCCGGCCCGTCGCAGGAAGGTCACCCGAATGAAGAATGCAGGGTACAGCTTGTCCGCGTTTCTCATTCTCCTATGAACGCGGTTTATCATTCTCCTATGAACGCGGGGCGACATGGGTCCGTCCGCAGGAACGGACGCCGTGCCGATCCACAACAGGATCGGTACGGCGTCCGGGGCCGAGATGCCGGCTTCGCCTCAGGCGCAACTCCCGTTCGCAGAACGGCTACTCCTGGGGCAGAACAGGACTGTTAGGAACGCTGGGGACACTGGGATTGCTGGGGAGGCCGGCGCTGCCCAGGATGCCGAGGACGACGTTCGCGAGTTTCTGCGCCACGCCCGTGACCGCGAGGAGGGCGGCGGCCGGGTCACCGGACTTGGCGGCGGTGACCAAGGCATCCACGGCCGTCTGCAGTTCGGTGAGAAGAGCCGTCAAATCGGCGGCAGCCCTCGCGTCGCCACTTCCCGCGTTCTCCGTCTGCAGTGACACGGACGCAGGGTTCACCGACGTCGCCGGAGCGATCGGCGCCGCAGGCGCGAAGGGCACGAAGGGCAGGAAGGGCACGACGGAAGTCGTCACACCCGAGGTCGCCGGGTTCGCGGGGGTCATCGGGGTCGCGGAGGTCACCGGAGTCGTGGAGGTCACCGGAGTCGCGGCTGCCCTGGCGATGGCGGCCTTCGCGGCGTTGCCGAGTGTCGTTGCCTCCGCATCGGACAGTTGGGAGTCGTCGTCCTCGAGTACGGCGTTCATCAGTGCGGTGACCGGGGGCACCACAGTGCCGATGGCGGCCAACTGTCTGACCTGGCTCTGGAGTTCCGCCTCGGAGGGGGCAGCCGACTTACTGCCGCGGTCCCGCGCCGTGTCGGCCGCCAAGGCGGCAGGAGCCGTGACACCGAACAAAAACGTGGCGCAGAGCGCGGAGGTCGCGATGCGCCGTGCCGAAAAAGCACGCATGAAGATTCCTTTCGCAAGAGTGCGTGGGGTCTTGTAGCCACCTTCAAATCGACGACCACGCACCGCAACCGATCGAGCACGCAGCGCACCCACCCCGGCCCCTCGCGACGAGACATCGCCACTGGTGAGCAGCCCCGCCGTACTCCTCGGCCGCTCCGCCCCGTTCAGCGCAGCACCCCGGCGGAGTTGTCGGCGACGACATCGACGAGTGGGGCGGCGCGCACGTCGGCGCACGAGGCGGGAGTGGAGCGACGCGCCGACCCGGACGCGACAGCGACAGCGCGACCATCGACACGAGGCGGGGAATTTGAACCCTTCATACCTCTTGCCCGATATGAGAGGTATTCCGGGTTAGAGTGACGCGTCATAAGTCAGCCGAAAACATGACGTTCCTCGCGAAAGGGCAACGCCAGTCATGCGTCACGCCCGGGGTCTTTCCACTGCGACACGCACGGGGGTCCGCCCGCCCGACGGCCCGTCAGGGTGGGACGGCCGCCCCGCGGGTCGACTCACACGGTGATGGTCAGCCGGCCTACCGGGTCGTTGCGCGGCGCGACGCGGCGAGGGACTTCGCCGCGTGTCCTCCACGTCACCCAGCCGGTGGACGGCGGCGTCGCCCACGTCGTCACCGAGCTGGTGCGTGCGCAGCGTGCGGCCGGTTTCGACGTCGCGGTCGCGTGTCCCGACAGCGGCCTCGCCCATACGCTGCGGGAACTCGGCGTGGACGTACGGCACTGGCACGCCACCCGCGCGCCGGGACGCTCCCTTCCCGGTGAGGTGCGCCGGCTCGCGCGCGTCGTGGACGAGATCCGGCCCGAGGTGCTGCACGCGCACAGCGCCAAGGCCGGGCTCGCCGCCCGGCTGGCGGTCAGGGGGCGGATCCCGACGGTGTTCCAGCCGCACGCCTGGTCGTTCGAGGCGGTCGGCGGGGTCACTGCGGCGGCTGCCACGGCGTGGGAGCGGTGGGCGGCGCGCTGGGCTGCCCGCGTGGTGTGTGTCAGCGAGGCAGAGCGCGAGAGAGGCGTACGCGCCGGAGTGCACGCCCACTGGCGAGTGATCCCCAACGGTGTCGACCCGGAACGTTTCCGTCCCGCCTCCGACACCGCCGTACAACCTGCCCTCGCACCGCTCGCCGACCTCGATCCGGGCGCCTTGCTGGTGGTCTGCGTGGGACGGCTGTGCCGGCAGAAGGGGCAGGACGTGCTGCTCCAGGCGTGGCCCTCGGTGCTGCGGCGGGTGCCCGGGGCCCGGCTGGCGCTCGTCGGGGACGGGCCGGAGGAGGAGCGACTGCGGCACCGCGCGCCCGAGGGCGTGCTGTTCGCCGGTGCCGTCGCCGACGCCGTGCCCTGGTACCAGGCCGCCGACCTGGTGGTGTTGTCCTCCCGCTGGGAGGGCATGGCGCTGGCACCGCTGGAGGCCATGGCGTGCGGACGGCCCGTGGTGGTCACGGATGTGGCCGGGGCGCGCGAGAGTCTGCCGCCCGGTCACCGGGCGCACTGTCTGGTACCCCCCGGCCGGCCGGGCCCGCTGGCCGACGCGCTCACAGAGGTGCTGCTCGATCCGCTGCTGCGCGAGTCTCTCGGCCACCAGGGGCGCCGCCACGTACTGACCACGCACGACGTGCGGCTCTCGGCCGAGGCGGTCGCGGCCCTCTACTGCGAACTCCTCGACTACGCACGCACGGTGACCGAGGAACACATCGAGTACAGGGAGTCCATCCGCCCGTGACTGTCGAACGCACCGTCTTCCCTCCCGCAGCCCAGCAACCGGAGCAGGGATTCCTGCCCGTCTCGGTCCTTCCCCCGCGCGGGGCCTCCGCCGGCTCCGGTTTCCCCGCGAGGCAGCGGGCCGCGGCGTGGCACGCCCCAGGGCTGCCTCTGCTCGTCATGGACGCGATGGCCGCGCTCACCGCCGTGCCGGCCCTCCCCCACCCCCTGCTGACCGTGCCGCTGCTGCTCGCCGTCCTCTGGCTGAACGCGCGGGCGGCGCTGTACCGCCCTGCCGCCGTGCCCACCGTCCTGGACGAACTCCCCGCCGTCTGCGCCCGGATCACGGTGAGCTGGTGTGCCCTCGCGGCGCTTGTCGCGGCGCTCTCCCCGGCACACGCTCTGTCCGCCCGGACCCTGCTGACCGGCTGTGCCCTACAGGTGGCGGCGGACTGCGCCGGCCGCGGCGTGGTGCACTGGCGCCGCCGCCGGATGCTGCTCCGCAACCCCGCCGCAGCCCTCGTCGTGGGTCCGGCCGCCACCGCCCAGCGCGTGGCCGCCGCCTTCCTGCGCCGCCCGGGGTGCGGCCTCAGACCGGTGGGCGTCCTCGCCGGCGACACGGCCGACGGTGCGGGGCTGCCGGTTCTCAGCACGGAGGAGGAGGTGCAGCGGGCCGTCGTCCAGAACAGCGTGCGGGCCGTGCTCCTCGTTGGCCCGGCGGGCGAACGGGACTCGCTGGTACGGAAGTTGGCCGAGGCGGGCTGTGCGCTGTGGGAGGTCGACGCGGAGGTGCCGTCGTACGACCGGGTCGGGAGTCCCGCGTACGAGGAGGGCGGTCGCACGGTCTACGACTCAGAAAGCGCACCCCACGGGACCGGCCGTGTGGCTCGGCCCCGCGCCCCGCGCGAGCGGATCGCCGGCTTCTCCTGCCGCCGCCTGGACACCGGCCGACGCACCGTCGGGCCCGCCAAGCGCGCCCTCGACATGCTGGTCTCCGGGGTGCTGCTCCTGCTCGCCGGCCCCCTGCTGCTGGCCTGCGCGGTCGTGCTGCGAGTCAGCGAGGGGCCTGGGGTCGTCTTCCGCCAGGAGCGTGTCGGCAAGGACGGGCTCCCCTTCACGCTGCTGAAGTTCCGCAGCCATCGCCCGGCCGACGCGCGCGAGGCCGCGACCCGCTGGAGCGTGGTGGGCGAGCGGGACATGAGCCGGTTCTGCCGCTTCCTGCGCCGGTCCTCGCTCGACGAGCTGCCCCAGCTGTGGAACGTCTTCCGGGGCGACATGAGCCTGGTCGGCCCGCGCCCCGAACGCCCCTACTTCGTCGCCAGGTTCAGCCAGGCCCACCCCGGTTACGCCGCCCGCCACCGCGTGCGGACCGGTATCACCGGGCTGGCCCAGATCAACGGGCTGCGCGGCGACACCTCCATCGAGGACCGCGCCCGCTTCGACAACGCGTACATCGACGACTGGTCGCTGTGGCAGGACGTGTGCATCCTGCTGCGCACGGCCGCCGCGCTGGTGCGCCCGACGGGAAGCTGAACGCCGGTGAGCCACGCATACGCCCTGGCCTTCGCACGCGGGCTGATGCCCGTCCTGCCGGTGGTCGCGGTGATCGCTCTGCTCGCGCTGCCCGTCGCTCCGGGCCACGAGGGCGGCGCGACGCCCGTCGACGCCGCCTCCGGTGTGGTCGTCCTGGCGTGCGCGGTCCGTCTGCTGTGGCACCGGCGGCGCCCCCTGTCACGTACCGCCGCCGTCGTGCTGGGCCTGCCCGTGGCCGGGTTCGCGATCGCGGCGGCGGGGGCCATGACCCCGGGCGCGGCGCTCACCGGGTTCGTGCGCTGTCTGCAGATCTTCGTGCTCGTCCCGGCCGCCGTCCTGCTGCTCGTCCGCGACCTGCGCGACGTCCGGCTGCTGGCCTGGTCGGTGGTGGCGCTCGCGATGTGGCAGGGGGCCGTCGGGGTGCACCAGTACGCGACCGGGACCGGCGCCTCGTACAGGGGCCAGGAGATCCGGGCGGTCGGCACCTTCGGGTCGGCGGACGTCATGGGGATGTCGACCGTGGTGGCGCTCGGGCTGGTGTGCGCGGTGGGCCTGGCTCTCGCACCCGGGTCCGTACGACAGCGGGGGTGGGCCGTGGGGTGCGGGCTGCTGCTCGTCGTACCGCTGACCGTGTCCTTCAGCCGGGGTGCGTGGATCGCGACGGCCGTCGCCTGCACGGCGCAACTGGTGCTGGCGGGCCTGCGGCGGGCGGTGACGGCGGGCGCGGTCGTGGCCGCCGTCACCGTGATCCTCGTCGGCGGGTTCGGCGTCGGCTCCACACTGTTGGAGGAGCGGTTCAGCAGCATCGGCCAGGTCGGCGACGCGCCGGACCAGTCGGTCACCGACCGGTACACGATGTGGGCGGCGGCGGCCGACATGTGGCGTGAGCGTCCGCTCACGGGCGTCGGTCTCAAGGACTTCCCCGAGCACCGCGACGGCCACGCCTCGCTGGCGCTGTCGTCGGGCAGCGACATCGAGGGCGCGGGCGCGGCGTTCCGGAAGCAGCCGCTGCTGTCGCCGCACAACATGTACCTGCTGGTGCTCAGCGAGCAGGGACTGATCGGGCTGCTGGCGCTGGCGGGGAGCTGGCTGGCGCTGCTGGTGCTGGGGGTGCGGAGACTGATCGGCGCCCGCAGAGCGCGGGACCCCGGCCTCGACTGCGGGCTCATCGCCTGCGGGTTGCTGATCTGGCAGCTGATCGACTTCGCGTACGCCGACATCGGCGGGCCCTCGACCGTCCTCACCGCCGTCTGTCTCGGGTTGACGGCGTGGTGGGCGCTGGCCGGTCCCGAACCGGCCGTCTCCGAGTCCTCCGAGGAGGCTGCTCCACGATGACCATCACCCCTCCGCAGGCCGGGGACGTCACGGCCGCCGCGGCACGCTCCTGCCCGGACGCCCCCGGTGCCCCGGACGTCCCTGGTGCCCCGGACCCCGGTGGCAGAACCACGTTCGTCTCGCAGGGCTTCCTCGCCAGGGCCGCGTTCGTCACCGTCGTCCTCTCCCTGGCCGGTGCCGTGCTGGGCCTCGGCCGGGACCAGGCGCTGGCGCACCTCTTCGGGGCCGGGCGCGAGACGGACGCCTTCCTCGTCGCCTGGACCGTGCCCGAGTTCGCGGCGACGCTGCTGATCGAGGACGGGCTGGCCTTCGCGCTGGTACCGGCGTTCAGCGCGGTCGTGGCCCGCCGCGCCCGCGGCGACACGGGCGACCCGGTGCGCGCCCTGGTCCGCGGCACGCTGCCCCGGCTGGTGCCGGCGTTCGCCGTGGCGTCGGCGCTGCTCATCTGGGGGGCGCCGTACCTGGTCGAGATGCTGGCGCCGGGGCTCCCGGACCCCCGGCTCGCGGTGGACTGCACCCGGCTGACCGGCACCTGCGTCCTGACCTTCGGCCTCGCCGGCTACTGCAGCGCGGCCCTGCGCGCGCACCGCCGGTTCGTCGCGCCCGCGGCCATCTACGTCGCCTACAACACCGCCGTCATCACGGGGATGTTCGTCCTGGGCGGGCGCTGGGGCGTACGCGCGGCAGCGATCGGCGTCGCGGTGGGCGGGGCGCTCATGATCGTCACCCAACTGCCGTCCCTGTTAAGGCTGTTGCACCGCCGACAGGCGGCCCTCGGAGCCGACGCGATGGACACGACAAACGCGATGGACCCCGCAGCCCCCGCCGCCCCCGCCGATCCGGGGAACCTCGCGGATCCCGGAGACCCCGCGGATCCCGCGGATCCGGCGGCGGACCGGCGCGCCATGAACCTCGTCCTCTTCGTCACCGTCCTGCTCTTCGCCCTGTGCCGCCAGTCCCAGGTCCTCATCGAGCGCTTCCTGGCCTCCACACTCCCCGCCGGCGCCATCTCGCATCTCAACTTCGCCCAGAAGGTGGCGCAGATGCCGATGGTGCTCGCCCTGATGCTGTGCACGGTCACCTTTCCCGTCGTGTCGCAGGCGCTGGCCGAGGGCGACATCGAGCGGGCCCGTGACCGCGTCGAGCGCGACCTGCGGGCGGTGTCGTGGGTCGTGCTGCTGGGCACCGCCGCCGTCGTCGCGTGTGCCCCGCAGCTCATCCACCTCCTCTTCCAGCGGGGCGCGTTCACCGCGCAGGACACCGCGGCCACCGCCGCCGTCATGCGCGTGTACGCGCTGGGGCTGCTCGGCCAGGCACTGGTGGGCGCGCTCGTCCGCTCGTACTTCTCGGCGGGGCGGCCCACTTGGTACCCGGTCGTCGCGATGACCGCCGGGATCGTCGCCACGTCGTGGATCGGCACGGCGACGGTCGACTCATGGGGCGTGCTGGGCATCGCCGCGGCCAACGCGGCCGGCATCACCCTCACCGCCCTGATCCTGCTGTACGGCATGGGGTCACACAGCGTGCCGATCCGCACCTGGCAGGTACTGGCCGGGATGAGCAGACCGCTGCGCGCCGCGGTGGTCGCCTGTGGGCTGGGCGGGTTCGGCGCGGCCCTCGTCGACTCCCCCGCCCTCGGACTCACGGCCGGTGGCACAGCCGTGGCCCTCGTCTTCCTCCTGCTCGCCGGGATGCCGGGCGGGCAGGGCCTCACACCCGCACTCCGCACCGTCACCCGGAGGCTTCCACATGCCCGTTTTCGCTGACCGCGGTCGTTCCGCCGTACCCCGACCCGGCACGGCCCGACCCGACACGCCCGACACGCCCCGACTCAGATCCGGCCCGCCCCCGTGGGTGGCGATGTACCACTCCGTGGGCGACTGCTCCCACGACCCGTACCGCGTCACCGTCTCGCCCCACCGCCTGGACCGGCAGCTCGGCTGGCTCCGCCGCCGGGGCCTGCGCGGCGTCGGTGTGCGTGAGCTGCTCGCCGCGCGTGCCCGGGGGGAGGGACAGGACCTGGTGGGCCTGACCTTCGACGACGGGTACGCCGACTTCGTCGCGCACGCCCTGCCGCTGCTGCTCCGTCATGGCTGCGGCGCCACCCTGTTCGTCCTGCCGGGCAGGCTGGACGGCGACAACGCCTGGGACCCGGGCGGCCCACGCAAGCCGCTGCTGTCGGCGGAGGGCATCCGGCAGGCCGCCGCCGAGGGCGTCGAGATCGGCTCGCACGGCCTCACCCATGTGGACCTGACCCTGGCCGACGACGCGCTGCTCCATGCCGAGGTGAGGGACAGCAGAGCACTGCTCCGCGATGTGACCGGTGCTCACGTCCACGGCTTCTGCTACCCGTACGGGAAGGTCGACCGCCGAGTCCTCGACGCCGTACGGGAAGCGGGCTACAGCTACGCCTGCGCCACGGATCCCGGCGATCTGACCGGCCTGCACGCCCTCCCCCGCGTCCACGTCGGCGAACGGGACAGTGCCTGGCGGCTGCGCCTCAAACACCGACTGCACCGCCGCCCCGTCGAGGGAGTGTGAGCCCCCGCGATGCCCGGGTTGAAGGCCCTCCACATCATCACCGGCCTCGGCGTCGGCGGCGCGGAGCAGCAACTCCGGCTGCTGCTGCGCCACCTGCCCGTCGACTGCGACGTCGTGACGCTCACCAACCCCGGCCCGGTGG
This sequence comes from Streptomyces ipomoeae 91-03, assembly GCF_000317595.1. GTDB lineage: Bacteria > Actinomycetota > Actinomycetes > Streptomycetales > Streptomycetaceae > Streptomyces > Streptomyces ipomoeae. The sequence goes on from NZ_AEJC01000106.1 coordinate 22,553, forward strand.
CCGAGGGTCTGATGGCGGACGGCGTCCGGGTCGTCCACCTCGGCATGTCCGGCAACCGGGACCTGTCCGCGCTGCCCCGCCTGGTCCGCCTGATCCGGCACGGCGGCTACGACCTCGTGCACACCCATCTCTACCGGGCCTGCGTGTACGGCAGGATCGCCGCGCGCCTGGCGGGCGTCCGGACCGTGGTGGCCACCGAACACTCCCTCGGCGGCACGCAGTTGGAGGGCCGCGCCCTGACCGCCGGTGTGCGCGCGCTGTACCTGGCCAGCGAGCGGCTGGGCCAGGCCACGGTCGCGGTCTCGCACACGGTGGCCGACCGGCTGCGCGGCTGGGGCGTGCCCGAGCCCCGCATCGAGATCGTGCCCAACGGCATCGATGTGGCCCGCTTCCGCTTCGACCCGGCCGGCCGCGAACGCACCCGCCGTCGGCTCCGGCTACCGGAGGGCGCGTACGTCGTCGGCGGCATCGGCCGGCTGACCGCGGGCAAGCGGTTCGGCGTCCTGATCGACGCCCTCGCCCGACTCCCCCGCGACTACAGGCTGTTGCTGGTCGGCAGTGGCCCTGAGGAGAGCGCGCTGCGGCGCGCCGCCCAGCGGGCCGGGGTGACCGACCGGGTGCTGTTCACGGGCGAACGGCCGTACGAGCCCGATGGCACCCGCGACCTGGATCTGCCCTCGCTGGCCTCGGCGATGGATGTGCTCGCCTCACCGAGCCCGGAGGAGTCCTTCGGCCTGGCCGTCGTGGAGGGTCTGGCAGCGGGGCTGCCGGTGCTGTACGCCGCCTGCCCCGCCGTCGAGGACCTCCCGCCGCGCCTCGCCGCCGGGGCCCGCCGGGTGCGGGGCGGCGCGGACGCGTTCGCCCGCGCCCTGACCGAGACCCGCGCCCTGACCGGGGCCGGACCGTCGCGCCCGACGGACCGCCAGGCCCCCGCCGCCGCCCACCACTACTGCATCACGCGCACCGCCGCACGGCTCATGGACGTGTACGCGGACGCCGTTTCCTGCTCGTCCCCGTCACCCCTGGGAGTGACCCTCTGATGACCTCCAAGACCGAATCCCCGACCATCTTGGCAACACCGCCACGCCTGATGCGGCCATTGAGGCGTTTGAGAGCGCTGCCGCCGTGGTTCATGCCCACGGCCGGCGCCCTGCTCGGCGCCCTGACCGGCAGCGCGTACGGCGTCCTCACTCCGCCCGCCTACTCGGCCACGGCATACGTTGTCGCCGTACCGACCGGGAAGTCGGAACCGCAGGCGGCGCTCGGCTTCGCCCAGGCGTACGGCCGGGTCGCCACGCAGCTCGCGGTGCTCGGGGACGCCCAGGTGTGGGCGGGCGTGTCGGTGCGGACGCTGCGCGAGAGCGTGCGATCGGCGACCTCGCCGGACGCGCCGATGGTCGGCGTGACGGCCACGTCCGCACGCCCCGATCTCGCCGCCGACATGGCCAACGCGGTCTCCCGTTCGCTGACCCGGCACGCCAACCACGCCAAGAGCGCCACGCATGTCGAACTCCTGCAGTTCTCCCGGGCCGTGAAGCCCACCGAGCCGTCCTCGGCCTCATCGGCGCTGACCGGCCTGGTCGGCGCGAGCGCCGGCGGCCTGCTGGGCGGCCTCGCGCTGCTGGCCCGCCCGCGGCCCACCGCCGCCGGGCCGCGCACGGCCAGTGTGCCCGGCCCCGCCCCCGCCACCGACGGGCGCGGTCAGCTGTGAGCGGGGTTCGGTGGGCCGACGGTGGCACCGTCCGGGCCGATGTCAGCGCCCTGCGGGTGCGACTGTGCACTGATGAGCGGGAGTTCGCCGCGCTGGCCCCGGCTTGGGAGCGGCTGTACCGCAGGTGTGGGGCGGCGACCCCGTTCCAGAGCCACGCCTGGCTGCACTCCTGGTGGACCTCGTACGGCAGGCCCGGCCGACTGCGGCTGGTGCTGGTGCGCGACGGTGGTGAACACGGCGAACTCCGCGCGGTCGCACCACTGATGAGGGTCGGGAGTCCGCTGCCCCGGCTCGTCCCGCTGGGCGGAGCGATCTCCGACTTCGGGGACGTGCTGCTCGACGACGAGCATGCCGACCGGGCGGCGCCCGCGCTCGCCGAGGCGCTGTCGGCGGCCGCGAGCACCGCGCTGATCGACTTCCGTGAGGTACGGCCGGGCGGCGCCGTCGAGCGCGTCTACGAGCACTGGAACGGACCGCGCCGCCGGCTGCGCGACTCGCTCTGCCTGGAGTTGCCCGCCGTACCGATGGAGGAACTCGCGGCCCGCCTGCCCTCGTCGAAGGCCCAGCGGGTACGGGCCAAGCTGCGCAAACTGACCGCGCTGGGCGTGACGCGCCGGACCGCGGCCCCGGACGAGGTGGACGCGGCGCTGCGGCGGCTCCTCGCGCTGCACCGACTGCAGTGGCAGGGCCGCGGGGTGACGCCGGAACACCTCCAGGAACGGTTCGGCGCACACCTGGTGCGCGCGGTCGGCCCGATGGTGCGCTCCGGCGACGCCGTGGTCACCGAGTTCCTGCTGGACGGCGAGGTGGTGGCCGTCGACCTGACGCTGTTGTCACCGCGTCTGGCGGGCGGCTATCTGTACGGTGCCCATCCGCGGCTGCGCGAGCGGAAGGCTGACGTCGCCGTGATGCTGCTGGATGCCTGCGCCCGGCACACCGGCACCGGTGAGCGCGACACACTCAGCCTGCTGCGCGGCGACGAGCCGTACAAGCGCCACTGGCTCCCCGAACCCGTGGTCAACCAGCGGCTGCTGCTGGCCCGGCGGCGCACCGCCCCGCTGTTGTCGGCGGTCGTCTGCGAGGTTTCCGCGCGCAACCGGGTCAGGGAACTCGTGCGCGGGTGGAAGGAACGGGGTGGCGGCAAGAACTGAGCCTGCCGCCTCCCCCGCGGACCTGCGGGATCACCACAGGCTCGACCACCAGTCGAAGCGGACGCAGAGCCTTCCGCCGAGCCAGTGCTCGACCCAGTCACCCAGGTTCATGGGTGAGCAGTTCCGGCGAGGCACCGGTGAGGACTCGGACATCGGCAGGGGGCCGGCGAGCGCGGCCCGGTACACCTCGGCGGCCCTCGGGTTCCGCCGGCACTGCCACATGCCGTGCGGGCAGTAGTCGGTGATCGTGTGGTACAGCGGCTTGTGCGCGTCGATCCAGGCGAGCATGCGCCGCACGTACTCCGCGTTGTCGCCGTTGCGGAACAGGCCCCACTCCGGATACGAGATCGGCTTGCCGTGCGCCTTCGCGAAGTCCACGTGCTGCTGCAGCCCGTACGGCTCCGTGACATGTCCGTCGAAGGACAGTCCCCGCGGCTGGTCGTAGGTGTCCATGCCGATGATGTCGACCGTGGTGTCCCCGGGATAGCACTCCGTCCAGGGAACGGCGTCACGCCCGCGACTCGGCGTGAAGTCGAAGCGGAACCGTTGATCCGCCACCGAACGCATGACGGTGACGATCCTGTTCCAGTACGTCTTCCAGGCCTCCGGGTCCGGCCCGCACCGATGGGTGTACGTCGTGCCGTTCATTTCCCAGCCGAGCACGAGAACGGTGTCGGGCACCTTCAACTCGACCAGCCGCTCGGCCAGACGGCGGTAGTGCGCGTCGAACTCACCGGCCGCGCCCCGGCGCAGAAGGGCGCGGACCTCGATGTCGGACACGCCCTCCTCGTTGCGCTCCAGCATGGGCACGTTGAGGACGAGCATCCGGTCCTGACTCTCCCGGCGCCAGGCCGCCCAGGCGTCGAGGTAGAGGGGTTGGCCCTCGATGTTGCTCCAGCGGTCGCCCGGCAGATAGGTGTGCCCCACGCGGACTTCGGCCCCGTTCAGCCACCGGCTGAACCCGGCCATACGGGCCACGCCCCTGGGACCGTAATCGAGGTAGGCGCCGAAGGCGGGTTGTGGGACAGCCTGTGCGGGGGGTACAGCGGTGGCCGCCGCCGAAGGTCCCATCGGCACGGGCGCCACCGGCACGGGCGCCACCGGCACGGGCGCCACCGGCACGGGCGCTGCCGGCACGGGCGCCACCGGCACGGGCGCTGCCGATGCGGATGCTGCCGATGCGGATGCTGCCGATGCGGATGCTGACGGCCCGGGCGTCGTCGGCGGGGACACCGTCGGCACAGGTGTCCGGGCGACCTCTTCGGTCGCGGTGGCGTCCGCAGTGTGTCCCAGCCCCGGCACCAAGGCGGCCGAAGCGAGAAAACCGGCCGCGATGTACACAGGCCATCTTCTTCGGCGGCGTTGCTGAGTGGCCATGACTGCCCCTTTCTCCGCTCATCGGCAGCAGTCGTACCGCGCACACTGCCACCCGTTTATCCGAATCCACTCCGTTGATCAGTCATATGTATGCCCGCGCTATCAATCTGCTCCTGCGCCTTTGCCCACCCTGACACCCGCACGAGTGAGCCATGGCTGAGGAAAATCAAGCGAATTCGCCGTACCCCCATCCCCATGACCAGGAATTGGGGAGGCCGTGA
>NZ_AEJC01000107.1 GCF_000317595.1 Streptomyces ipomoeae 91-03
CCGCCGGCGTTTGCGGGGGCCGAGGGCGCGGGGCTTCGCTTGCCCGCAGCCCCAGGAACGGCGCTGCCTACCGCGTCCGGTCGGCTGGGGCTGGACAGGGCTGTGGCGCTCAGTGGGCCTCTGGTCGCAGGCGTTCCGGGCCTGTGGCTGTGGCTGATCTGAGTTTGGTACGGAGGGCTTGTTGGGTGGGGGAGAGGGGGCCTGCGGCTGGTTTTGGGGGGAGGCCTTGGACCGGCGTGCCTGGGGGGATGGGGGGTTCGTAGTGGTCGGGGGCGATGTGCAGGGTCAGGGCGGTGGTGGTGAGGAGGATGGTGGTGAAGGCGATGGCGGTGTGGATCCAGCGGCGGGCGCGGAGGTCGGCTTGGGCGCGGAGCACGATCGGTTCGGCGGGGCCGGGGTGTACTCCGGCAGGTAGTTCCGTCAGGAGGCGGTGCAGCGTGTCGGGTGAGATCGGTTCCGGGAGGCATCCGGCGACGGCTTCTCGGGCGTGCATCAGCCGGCCCGCCGCCGCAGCCGTGCTCGCCTCCGTCTCGGCCGCCGTCTCGGGAAGGTCCATGCGCAGACCGTCGTAGAGGATCAGGGTGCGTCGGTACGGGGGCGGCAGTTTCAGGAGTGCGTCGAGCAGGGCGCGGCCGGTCGGGTCGGCGGGCGGTGGCTCCGGGTGGCGGAACTGGCGGAGGAGGCGGTGGCGTAGTCGGTGCCAGGGGGAGAGGGCGTACTCGTGGGCCGCCGCCCGCACCCAACCGGCCGGGTCACGGTCCACCGCCACCTCCGGCCAGCGCTGCCAGGCGAGTTGGAAGGCCTGCTCCACGGCGTCGCGGGCGAGGCAGCGTCGTCCGGTGAGCAGGTAGGTCTGCTGTACGAGGCTGGGGGCGCAGCAGGCGTAGAGGGCGTCGAAGGCCTGGGCGGGGGTGAGGGGGGCGGGTGTCAGGGCCGGATCGGCGGGGGCGGGGGCGGGGGCGGAGACGGGGTCGGAGTCGCCGAGGGCGGTGGTGTCGGTGCCTGCGCAGGTGGGCCGTTGGTGCCGCTCGGGTTTGGTCCGAGTCGGCTGCTCGTTCGGGGCGGACTCATGCGCCGACTCCCTGGAGGACTCCTGCCGTGAACTCCGTTGAACTCCCCCATGGAGCGACCCTCGCACAAAAAAGCACATAAGCACATATTGAGCGACACGTGCGCGAATCCATTGTTACGCCGGTAAAGCGCGTGTCGTTGGGAGCATGGCCGTCGTGACACATGTGACCGACTCGAACGACCCGACCGCCACGACGGACCGCACCGCCGACCGTCCCACCGCGGGCCACCGCACCACTGACCGCCGCACCGAGCACAGTCGGCCGGCGTCGCACCTGTCGTCGCTGTTGGCGTCGCATCTGTCATCGCTGTTCGTCCGGTTGCGTGGCCGGTCACCGAGGCTGGCCGCCGGGGCGCTGGGCGGGGCGCTGGCGGCGGGAGTCGGGCTCGCGGTGTTCGCCGCGCTCGTGATGGTGCTGTGGGTCAGTTCGCCGTACCCGGACAGCGGGCCGGGCGGGGCGCTGCAGGTGGCGGCGACGTTGTGGCTGCTGTCCCACGGCGTGGAGCTGATCCGCACCGACACGCTCTCGGGCGACCCCGCGCCGATGGGACTGGTCCCCCTGCTGCTGCTCGCCCTGCCGGCGGTTCTGCTGCACCGGTCGGCCCGCGACCACCCCGACCACGTCGACGACGGCTTCGGGACGAGGTCGCGTACGACGTGGGCCGGTCTGGTCCTCGGCTACACGGCCGTCGGCTGGGCGGCCACCCTGTACGCCTCCGGCGGTGTGCTGCGGCCGTCGTGGGTGTGGGCTGCGATGTACGTACCGCTGCTGGCGGCGCTCGCGGCGGGTACGGGAGTGTGGGCGGCGTGCGGGCGCCCTCTGTTGCCCCTGCCCGCGCTCCTCGGCGCCGCTCTCGAGACGGAGGAGCGGCGGCACCTGTTGGCCGCCGCCGGGCGGGCCGCCGCGGCGGGAGTGCTGGTGTTGGCCGGGGGTGGCGCCCTGCTGGTCGGGGGGTCCCTGGTGTGGCACGGTGGCGCTACCCGCGACGGGTTCCTGCAGCTCACCGAGGGGTGGTCGGGGCGGTTCGCCGTACTGCTGCTGTGTCTGGCCCTCGTGCCGAACGCGGCGGTCTGGGGGGCGGCCTACGCGCTCGGCCCCGGGTTCGTCCTGGGCGCCGGGCAGGTCGTCGGACCCTTGTCGACGACGGCGCCGGCCGCCTTCCTGCCCCCGTTCCCGCTGCTCGCGGCGGTGCCGATGGGCGAGGCCACGCCAGTGGTGTGGGCGGTGGGGGCGGTGCCGTTGGCCGCGGGGGTGACGGTGGGCTGGTTCACGGCTGCCCGTGCCGCCGGTGAGCGCCCCGCGCCCTGGTCCGCCCGTCGCACCACCACCGCGACCCTTCTGGCAGCCGCCCTCTCCGCCGCTCTCGTAGCCCTCCTCACCCTCCTCACCTCCGGCCCCCTCGGCGTCGCCACCCTCGACCACCTCGGCCCCCTCTGGTGGCAGACGGGCCCCGCGGCGGCGGTTTGGACCGCTGTGGTGGCGCTGCCGGTGGCCCTGGTGGGGCGCTGGTGGCTGGTACAGGGGCGTAGGAGGGCTGAGCGGCGCGGCCGGCTGCGGGTGCGGCGGGGCACTTCGGAGGGGAGTGCCGGGGTGTGGGGGCGGAAGGGGAGTACGGCCGAAGGATCCGGGCTGCGGGGGCGGGGGCTGAATGGGGAGGGGAGTGCCGGGGCGCGGAGGCAGAAGAGCACCGCGGCGGAGAGCGTCCGGCCTTGGGAGCGGAAGGGGAGTGCGGCGGGGAGACCCGGGGCGCGGGTGCGGAAGGGAAGCGTGGTGGGCGGGCTCCGGTGGCGAAGGCGGAAGGGGAAGGCGACCGGGGGTGAGGGGTTCCGACCGGAGCGGGGAGCGGCAGGGCGCGGGCCCGAGATGCTTCGGCGAGCGTCGGAGGCGAGTGTGGCTGGGGATCTCGCGAGTGACTCGGGAGGGGTGCCACCTGGTGGTTTTGCGCGGGAGCGGGGGTCGGCGGCGCCCGGAGGGTTTTCGGGCGGGCCGGGAACGGCTGCGGCTGGGGATTTCCTGGGCGGGTCTGGACGGGTGCCGCCCGCTGCTGTTCCGCGCAAGCGGGGATCGACGGTGCCCAGAGGCCTTCCGGGAGAGTGGGGGACGACCACGGTCGGGGGTCTCTCGGATCAGGCCGGTTCTCGGGCCCGCTCGCAGCGACGACGGCTTCGGAGCGGACCACTGGCACCGGCCACATGGTTCTCCAGAGCGAAACGGTCCCCGGCCGAGCCGCCGGCTCCGTCGGCTCCGTCGGCCGATCCGACCGCTTGTACTTCGACGCCTACCCCTGCTTCGGCCCACCTCAGCGGCGCGGCCCCGGCGCACCCGCCGACCTCCGACCGGCCCCTCGAACCGTACGACTTCGAAGCCACCCCGACCCCGCCACCCCTCTGGAACCTCGCCTCCCACCAAGCCCGTTGGGTGGCACTGCGCGAGGGCTCCTCGGCGACAAAGGACGAGTCGACCGACTTGCCGCCCGGCCCGGGAAGGGTCTCCTGAATCGGAAGGACTCGTGCCGGGGCGTCTCCGGTACCCCATCTCCGCAGATGCCCCCGGCCGCCCCCGCCCTACTGCGAGTTGCCCAGCAGCTCCCGTACCGGCCCCTCGGGCAGCAGTTCCTTGCAGGATTTCTCGGAGGCCGTGGTGAGGGCGTCGTTGACGCAGGTGTAGTAGTCGCGGTAGACGAACTGGGTCGTGAAGGTGGCCGCCACCATGGCGAGGGCCAGGGAGGAGGTCACCAGGCCGCTGATGGCCGCGGTCTTCTGGGGCCGGCCACTCGGCTCGGGCACCGCCGGCTGGGACGGATCGGGTGTGCGCGGCTTGGTCCGCAGGGAGCTGATCGCCCAGTACATGGCCAGCGCACCGAGCAGCAGCGCCACATACGGCCAGGCGAAGAGCGCGAAGAAGAAGGCCCACATCCCGGCGAGCAGCGCGTACCGCGCACGCCGCTGGGCGGGGTCCGTCGGGTCCCAGCGCAGCCCGGTGCCCGGACCGCCGTCGGGGCCCTGGCCGGGACCACCCGGCCCGCCCTGCCTACCGGGGCGCTCTCCGAAGGGCCCACCGGTCGAGCGGCCGGGCTGCCGGTCGCTCCACTGACTGCCCCACGGCGAATGACCACCACCAGGACCGCCCTGGGGACCGCGGTCGCCACCCTGCCCGCCCACAGGCCGACGCGGCTGCCACGGCTGATCGGGCGCCCCCTCCGGCGGAGGCGCGAACGGGTTGTCGTCCGAAGAGCCGGGGGAGCCGGAAGCACCGGGAGAGCCGGAAGAGCTCGAAGAACCCGAAGAGCCTGGCGAACCCGCGGAACCCGCGGAACCCGACGCACCGGAGGAACCCGGTGCCCCCGACGATCCTGTCGGCGTCGGCCCCGAGCCGTGGCCGTCCGCGGAGCCCTGGCCCCGTCCGGACTGCCCGGGCTGGGCGTCCTCGCTCTCGCGCGGAGGCGTGGGAGAGGAGCTCCGCTCACGCAGCAGGAGCGAAGGGAGGCGGAGGCTGCGGTCCGGCATCAGGAGTGCGTCTTCCCCTTGGTGATTACGGCGTCGATGTCGATTACGGCGTCGGTGACTCGGGAGTGGAGGACTCGCGTGTCAGTGACTCGGGTGCTGGTGAGGCGGGCGGTGGATCAGGTGGTGCATGCGGTGCGTCCGGCGGTGAAATCTGGTGGTGAGAACTACTTACTGGTAGGGCATGAGCAGTCACTTCATGAACGCCCCGCACACCGACCGCGTTCCCAAGCCCGCTCCTCGCCCGCTCCTTGCAGACGCTACCTTCCGGCCACGCCCCCGTCCCACGGGGGCCGCCCGGTGTGCCGGTATCGTTGCTGACGGTCGGCCGCTTCGTAGACTTACCCGTATAGGGGGACGTAAAGCATTCGTATGAATGTACAAGCGGGCGCCGTCCGACCGCTCCTGTGCACGCAGCACAGACCGCACTCCTAGAAGCACCCTTAGAAGTACCCGCAGAAGCACCCGTAGAAAGGGCCCCACCGTGGCCGCCAAGCCCGTGGCCAAGCGCCTCGTCGTGTTGGTATCCGGATCCGGCACCAACCTCCAGGCGCTGTTGGACGCCATCGAGACCAGCGGCGTCGAGGCCTACGGCGCCGAGATCGTGGCCGTCGGGGCCGACCGCGGCGGTATCGAGGGGCTCGCCCGGGCCGAGCGCGCCGGGCTGCCGACCTTCGTGTGCCGGGTCAAGGACTACGAGACCCGGGAGGCGTGGGACGCGGCGCTCGCCGAGGCCGTCGCCGCGTACGAGCCCGATCTCGTCATCTCCGCCGGGTTCATGAAGATCGTGGGGAAGGAGTTCCTCGCGCGGTTCGGCGGGCGGACGGTGAACACCCACCCCGCCCTGCTGCCCAGTTTTCCGGGGGCCCACGGAGTGCGCGACGCGCTCGCGTACGGCGCCAAGGTCACCGGCTGCACCGTCCACTTCGTCGACGACGGCGTCGACACCGGGCCGATCATCGCCCAGGGCGTGGTCGAGGTCCGGGACGAGGACGACGAGAGCGCTCTGCACGAGCGCATCAAGGAAGTCGAGCGAAGGCTGCTCGTCGATGTCGTGGGGCGGCTCGCCCGCAACGGCTATCGCATTGAGGGACGAAAGGTAGTTATCCAGTGACCGCCGACAGCACTGTCACGGCCGAGAGCGGCAAGCGGGGCATCCGTCGCGCGCTCGTCAGCGTCTACGACAAGACGGGCCTCGAAGACCTCGCGCGCGGCCTGCACGAGGCGGGCGTCGAACTCGTCTCCACCGGCTCCACCGCCGGGCGCATCGCCGCCGCCGGTGTCCCCGTCACCAAGGTCGAGGAGCTGACCGGTTTCCCCGAGTGCCTGGACGGCCGGGTCAAGACCCTGCACCCCAAGGTGCACGCGGGCATCCTCGCCGACCTCCGGCTGGAGGACCACCGGCGGCAGCTCGCCGAGCTGGGCGTGGAGCCGTTCGACCTCGTCGTCGTGAACCTCTACCCGTTCCGGGAGACCGTCGCCTCCGGCGCCACCCCCGACGAGTGCGTCGAGCAGATCGACATCGGCGGCCCGTCCATGGTCCGCGCCGCCGCCAAGAACCACCCCTCGGTCGCCGTCGTCACCAGCCCGGCCCGGTACACCGACGTCCTCGCGGCAGTGAAGGACGGCGGCTTCGACCTCGCCGCCCGCAAGCGCCTCGCCGCGGAGGCCTTCCGGCACACGGCCGAGTACGACATCGCGGTCGCGAGCTGGTTCGCGAGCTCCTACGCCCCCGTCGACGACTCGCCGTTCCCCGACTTCATCGGCGCCACCCTGGAGCGCAAGAGCACGCTCCGCTACGGCGAGAACCCGCACCAGCCCGCCGCGCTCTACATCGACCCCGCGCCCACGGGCGGCGTCGGCCTCGCCGAGGCCGAACAGCTGCACGGCAAGGAGATGTCGTACAACAACTACACGGACACGGACGCCGCCCGCCGTGCCGCGTACGACCACACCGAGCCCTGCGTCGCGATCATCAAGCACGCCAACCCGTGCGGTATCGCGATCGGTGCCGATGTCGCGGAGGCGCACCGGAAGGCCCACGCGTGCGACCCGCTGTCGGCCTTCGGCGGCGTCATCGCCGTCAACCGGCCCGTCAGCAAGGAGATGGCCGAGCAGGTCGCGGAGATCTTCACCGAGGTCATCGTCGCGCCCGACTACGAGGACGGCGCCCTCGAAGCCCTCGCCAAGAAGAAGAACATCCGGGTGCTCAAGGCCCCGGGCGCGCCCTCCCACCCCGCCGAGGTCAAGCCCATCGACGGCGGCGCGCTCCTTCAGGTCACCGACCGGCTCCAGGCCGAGGGCGACGATCCCGCCAACTGGACCCTCGCGACCGGCGAGGCCCTCTCCGCCGACGAACTGGCCGAGCTGGCGTTCGCCTGGAAGGCCTGCCGCGCCGTCAAGTCCAACGCGATCCTCCTCGCCAAGGACGGCGCCTCCGTCGGCGTCGGCATGGGGCAGGTCAACCGGGTCGACTCGGCGAAGCTGGCCGTCGAGCGGGCGGGTGCCGAGCGCGCGCGGGGCTCGTATGCCGCCTCCGACGCCTTCTTCCCCTTCCCCGACGGCCTGGAGATCCTCACCGAGGCCGGCGTCAAGGCCGTCGTCCAGCCCGGCGGTTCGGTCCGTGACGAGCTGGTCGTCGAGGCCGCTCAGAAGGCGGGCATCACGATGTACTTCACGGGGACGCGGCACTTCTTCCACTGAGCCGCACCGGTCGTACGACACATCGCACGACGAACGAGGGCCCGCCGGGGACACCGGCGGGCCTCGCTGTGCGCTCTGAGGCATCCATGGACGACTTACGTCGAACTGCGCAGTGCCGCCCACGTGTTGACGCCCACCTGGCCGTCGACGTCCAGGCCCTTCGCGGTCTGGAACCGGCGGACCGCCGCCTCGGTGTCCCTGCCGAACTTGCCGTCCACGCCCGAGCCGCCGACGCTGTAGCCGCGCTGTTCGAGCATGCACTGCACCTGTACGACGCGTTTGCCCTCGTCGCCGCGGTCGGTGAGTTCGGTGCCGGAGTAGTACGTGCACTGGGAGATCCAGGGCGGGGTGGCGGGCTTCGTCGCCGTCTTGGTGGGTGTGGGGGTGGGCTTTGTGGCGGTGTCGCCGTCGTCGTCACCGCCCGAGGAACCACCGGAGGCGGGATCGTCGGCGTCGGTGGGAGTGGGGTCCGGCGTCTCGCGTGTGGGGTCGGGGGACGGGCTCTCCTTGGCTTTCTCGTCCCCCTTCTCCTTCTTGTCCTTGCCGGGGGACGAGGAGGGTGAGGCCGAGGAGCCGGGGAGGGGGGAGGCCGCCTCGCCGTCGGGCGCCGATGTCGTGCCGGCCGTCGGCGTGGGCGCGGCGGTGTCGTCGGCCGCCGAGCGGGTGACCAGGTAGGTGCTCGCCGCTACGGCACACACCGCCAGCGCCGCCACGACGGCGAAGTACGGCTTCCTGCGGCGGCGTTTGGCCGAGGTGGAGGTGGCTGTGGCGGGAACCCCGGCCGCGGCAGCCTGCGCACCGGCCCCCGGCGCCATCCCGTACGCCCCGACCGGGACCGGCGGCCCGTACGCTCCCGGCGGAGTCTGCGACCCCGGTGGCGTGGCCGCCCCGTACGCCCCCGGCGGAGTCTGCGCCCCTTGTGCCCCCTGCCCTCCCGGCGGCGTATGTGCCCCCGGCGCCCCCTGCGCCCCCGCCGGCGTAGCCGGTCCGAACCCCGGTGTCGTGGTCGGCGCCTTGACGCGTTCGGTGGGGACGCGGAAGTGGCCCGTTTGCCGGGCGGTGGCGTTGGCCAGTAACTCGCAGGCCTGGCGGCGGGAGACGAGGCGGGAGTCGAGAGGGGCGGGCCAGGGGAGGCCGGGGCCGTGCGTGCCGGCGGCGGTGGCGGCGGCCTCCACGAGTCGCGCCGGGGTCGGCCGGCCGGCCGGGTCCTTGGTGAGGCAGGCGGAGAGGAGGTCCGCCAGCGCCGGGTCGGTGGCCGTGAGGTCGGCCATGACCTCCGGCTTCGGCTCCTCGAACGCCACCCGGTGCATCACGTCCACGCCGGTCCCGTCGCCGAACGGGGCATGGCCGGTGACGGCGTACACCAGTGTCCCGGCGAGCGAGAAGACGTCCGAGGCGGAGTCGCAGCGGCCGTCGCGCAGATACTCGGGCGACATGTACGCGGGCGTCCCGACCCGGCTCCCCGTCGTCGTGATCGCGCTGCTGTCCACGGCCTGCGAGATACCGAAGTCGATGACGTGGACGCCCTCGGCGGACAGCAGCACGTTGGACGGCTTGAGGTCCCGATGGACGACCCCGGCGGCGGCCAGCGCGGAGAGGGTGCGCCCCAGTTCGCCGACCAGGCGCCACGCTCCGGCGGCCGGCAGCGTGCCGCAGTCACGGACCGCGTCGGCGAGGTTGAGGCCGGGCAGATACTGCGTGGCCATCCACAGCAGTTCGGACCCGTCCCCGTCCTCGAAGCCGGTGCCGAGCAACCGGGGCGCGTACGGCGTACGGACCCGCTCGTGCACCCTCGCCTCGCGCTGGAACCGGCGCCGGAACTCGGTGTCCTCGGCGTACTCGGGCCGGATCACCTTGACCGCGGCGAGCCCCGGCACGTCGTCGCCGGGCCGGGCCAGATAGACCCGGCCCATGCCGCCGCTGCCGAGCAGGCCGAGCGGTACGTACGGTCCGAGGCGTCCGGGATCGTTCGCCCTCAGCGGGGTCGCGCCCGTCTGCTTCAGCGCGGCGTCCCCCGACGCCGGGGAGTACGGCGGCGGCTCGGGCCGCTGGTCTGACATGGGTCCCCCGAGGTGGTGTTCTCTCGATCGTGCGTCGCCTCAACGGTCCCAATGGCAACGCCAGTTGACGAGAGACTACCGCGCGGGCGGTGCCGGCCCGCCGGTTGTCGGACCGGCGGGCCGTGAAGGTTCAGCAGTTCTTGCTGACGACGTCCTTCCACTGCTTGTTGGGGCCCGTGTACGCCTTTCCGTTGAAGTGGACGGGCTTGCGATGGGCCTCGGTCGGCACGCCGTTGGTGCGGTACCGCTGCTCGTAGTGCAGGTGGGCCCAGTTGCCGCTGTTCTTGCCGGTCTTGCCGATGCGGCCGATCTGCTTCTTCGCGGTGACGGTCTGGCCGACCCGGACGTACTTGGTCGGCTTGTCCTTGAGGTGGTAGTACGCCGTGTACCAGCCGCCGCCGTGGTTGATGACGAGCACGTTGCCGGCGCCCCGGTCGGTGAAGGCCCGGACGACCTTGCCCTTGTAGCCCGGGAAGACCGGTTTGCCGTCGGAACCGGTGTTGCCCTTCACCACCAGGTCGATGGCCGGGTTGTGCCCCCAGGTGTTGATCTGCCAGTGCGTACCGCACTTGAACGGCATCTGGAACTTGGGCTTCGCGGCTGCCGCGGCCACTTCACCCGACGACTGTGCCGCCGTGGCCGTACCGCCGGCCTGGACGCCGAACGAGAGCGCCAGCGCGGTCGCGGCGAGCGCGACGGCCGTCCGGCGGCGTATGGGCTTGGCTGTTGCGTTCATCTGTGTCCCCGTTGCTTTCGGTGCGTTCGGTGGTCTCGTGCGTTGAACGATGTGTATTCGCCGATGTGCGTTCGCTGTTTGCTGCGAACGGTTCAAGCATGTGCGGAGCGCCGTCGGCCCGGTACCTCAAAGGTCATAGGGTGACGCGGAGGCCCTGAGGTGACTCAGCAGGCCGGTGCCCATTTGTGCGAGCGGACGAGCAGGCCGTCGTCCGGGAAGTCGACCTTGGTGTTGGCGGGGATGCAGCCGGTCGGGTCGCGGTAGTCGGTGCCGGCGAAGAGTTCGACGACCACGAACTCGGTGTCGCCGTCGTAGCCGTTGTTGAACGCCGACCTGGGACGGGTGTCCTTGGCCCAGTCGCAGGGGATGAAGTCGTCCAGCCAGTCGACGTCGTAGTCGTACCAGGGGCACATCTCGCCCTGTCCGCCCGGCTCGGTGAAGAAGCAGACGTCTCCCCGGTCGCAGCGCGCGTACCCCTGCGGGGCCGGTTCGCGCAGGGCGAGCAGACCGGCCGCGGCGAGCGACACGACCGTGACCGCCGCCAGTCCGCCGAGCAGGGCCGGGTGCGGGCCGCGCCGTGGCCTGAGACGGGGGAGCCGTGGGGAGCGGGCCGCTCCGGCCGCCGTCTCGACGCGGCGCAGGAGGGACGTGGCGGTGTGCGGGGCGCGGTCGGCATGGGTCGGGGCCAGGCAGTCGGTGACGATCTGCCGCCAGTCGTCCGGGAGTTCAGGGGACAGCCGCAGCTCCTCCCGGCCGCTCGCGTAGCGCAGGACCGCGTCGCGGCGGGCGGCCGGGGTGGCGCCCGGGAAGGGCGGGCCGCCGGTGAGGACGAGGTGGGCGAGGACACCGAAGGCCCAGATGTCGGCGGTGGGGCGGGTGCGGTGGCCGTGTTCGCCGACCTCGGCCCAGAGCAGCTCGGGCGGGGTGTAGTCGGGGGTGGTGAAGGCGGGGGAGTAAGCGTGGGTGCCGTTCAGTTCGGCGGCCAGGTTGAAGTCGGCCAGCCGGACCGAACCGTCCGCCATCAACAGCACGTTGGCGGGCTTGAGGTCGCCGTGCACCCAGCCCGCGTGGTGCAGATGGGCGACGCCCTCGCAGATCTGGGCGAGCAGCGAGGGCCCGCCGGGGAGGGCGATCGCCCGCTGCCCCCGGGCACGGCCCGTCAGACGGTCGATCAGCTGGTCGAGGGAGCCCTCGGCACGCTCCAGTACGAGGACGGAGGCGCCGTCGAGGAGGGGGTCCGACGGGTCGTCCACCGTGAGCGTCTCGTACATACGGATGAGTCGTGGCCGCCGTAGCCGGCGCAACAACTCCGTCTCGCGCTCGGTCAGTTCCTGGAGATGGCGCAACTGCCGTGGCGTGCGGGTGCCGGTCGGCTGGAACTTCAGCGCGGCCTCGGCGGGCAGCCCCTCGACGGGCTCCGCGCACCGGGCGGCGTACACACTTCCGAAGGCACCCGAGGCGATCGGCTCCCGTACCTCCCAGACGCCGACGCGATAGCCCTTCGGCACCGGCACCGCATACGACTCCTCCCTGTCCTCCGTGCTCATCGGTCGGCACCGCCCTTCAGCAGGACCAGGTCGGACCTCAGCAGGGCCAGGTCGGACTCGCGGACGAGGTCGAAGCGGAGGGCCAGGGAGACCAGGCGCTCCTTCTTGCCGTTGAGGCGGGGTCCGCCGCCGGGCGGGGCGGCTTCCGGGGCCGGCTTGAGGCGCAGCTTGACGGCGAGATAGTCGATGTTCCACTGCACCGATGTCCGGGAGACCGACGGCCAGGCGGGACGCAGCGTCTCGACCAGCTCGTCGGCGGTGGCGAGCGCGGCGTGCGGTTCGCCGCGCAGACGTGGGGCACACAGGGCGACCAGGACCTGGAAGTACCGTTTGCCGCGGTCCAGCGGGAACGCGGACGCGGTGGGCGCGCCGTCGCATGGACCGGCGTGGTCCAGGAAGTCGTGGCGCGGGGCCCAGACGTCGAAGCTCAGCAGCTCGCTCCCGGCGGGCAGCACCACGCGCGAGAACTCGAACGGCACCGGGGCGTCGAGCCGGCCGGGCGCCACCTTGATGTGCTCGCCGGCGCCCTCCGGGTTCTCGACGACGTACGTCTGCGCGCGGCTCAGATTGCTGAGCGTCCAGTAGGCGCCGGTGGCCGTGATCTCCCCGGCCTCCCGGGAGACGCCCTCGTGCGGAATGGCCAGATGCGGGACGCCCGGCCGTGCCGTACGGCCGAAGGGCAGGGCCTCGCCGGGTGCGAGACGGATCTGGTCGGCCGGGCACGTGCTGCCCACCGGCACGACGATGATGCTGTGCATGGCTGATGTCCTCCCCCGAGGCAGACATGGACGCGTCAGGGTAGGGGACCGGAAGAAGAAGCCCGACAGGTCACGCGTAAGCGGCGTTTCCCGGATCAACGGGGTGTCTCAGATCAATGGGGTTTCTTGGATCAATGGGGCAGGGGGCTGTTGTTCGTCCTGTGGCACGGCTGTGCGGAATGGCTGATACCCCGGTGCAGAGGCTGTCGTTCCGCTGCAAGGCTCAAGTGGTCGGTCCAAACGCCAGGGACTACAGGGGGTCAGTCATGCGCAACAGGGTGAGCGGGTTACGTCGGACCGTGGCCGTGGGCGCGGTACTCGCGGGCGCGCTCGGTACGGGGTTGAGCGGCACGGCAGCCGCCGCCCAGGACACGGCGGCGGTGGCCTGTCCGATCGGGTACGTGTGTCTCCAGCCGCTGCTCGGCTCCCAGCCGGTGCTGGTGAGGCAGGGCGAGAGCGCGAGGTTCAGCCCCGCACTGCGGGTCACCGAGGTCACCAACAGTACGAGCGTCAGATACTGCGTGACCGGCGACTTCAGCTACGGGCTGCCGCCGGGCGGGACGCAGACCTGGGACAGCTCGGTGATCGGCTTGGCACCCATGCCGCCCGGAGGGGCCTGTCTGCTGTGAACGCGCCGAAGGGCCGCGCCCCCTTGCAAGGGAGCGCGGCCCTTCGGATTGTGCGGCGGTCCGCCGACTCGGCGGCTCAGTAGCGCGGCCGGTTGAACCACGCCTTGCCGTTCGCGTTGCCGACGAAGACGGCGATCAGGATGCCCAGCACCAGGTGGACCAGGCCGATGACGAGGAACGGGTAGATGCCGAGGACGGCGGTGACGATGCCGAAGACGAGGGCGGCCACACGTACGCCGTTGCCACCGGTGTTGAACTTGACCGCGAGCATGATCGCGTAGACGAGCCAGGCGACGGCGAAGACGGTGATCGCCCACATGAGGCCGACGGGAACGTCGCCGAGCGCCTCCTGGATCGCCGGGTCGTCGGTGCTGTCGCTCGCCGCGCCCACGGCCGCCGCGCCGATCCCGTACAGCAGCACGCCGATGACCTGCAGACCGACGATGACCCACAGCATCACCCGGGCCGCGCTGACCGTGCTGGGCATGGTCGTGGGGGCGCTCGGGTAGCCGCCGTAGCCCTGGGAGACCGGCGGGGCGGACGGGTAGCCGTAGCCGGGCTGCTGCTGGGGCGGCGTCTGCTGCGGGTAGCCGTAGCCCTGCGCGGGCGGCTGCTGCTTGGGCTGGCCGTAGGGGTTGTTCGGGTCGCCGAAACTCATGGCGGGTTTTCCTCCGTTGCCTTGTGCGGGGACGCGCGGCACGGTTCGGAGGAATGCCCTGGATCCTTGAACTGGTACACGCCCCCCGGCAGTGCCCGCGGCACTGTTCCTCAATCGTTTTATATGCCCGCCCGGATGTCCAGCCACATTCCTCGTGCGTTGTGCAAGTGCAACACATCGGATCTTGTCGGGCACGGGTGCGGGTGCGGGTGCGGGCAGGGGCCTGATTGGAACCCGGTGCCGGTCATCCGGGAGGATGGGAACCATGAGCGCCCAGATTCTCGATGGCAAGGCCACCGCAGCCGCGATCAAGTCCGATCTGACCGCCCGCGTGGCGGCGCTGAAGGAGAAGGGCGTCACGCCCGGCCTCGGCACGGTCCTGGTCGGTGACGACCCCGGCAGCCAGAAGTACGTCGCCGGCAAGCACCGCGACTGCGCGCAGGTCGGTATCGCCTCCATCCAGCGTGAACTGCCCGCCACCGCCACCCAGGAGGAGATCGAGGCGGTGGTGCGGGAACTCAACGAGGACCCCGCCTGCACCGGCTACATCGTCCAGCTGCCGCTCCCCAAGGGCATCGACGAGAACCGCATCCTCGAACTGATGGACCCGGACAAGGACGCGGACGGCCTCCACCCGATGAACCTCGGGCGCCTCGTCCTGAACGAGCCCGCCCCGCTGCCCTGCACCCCCAACGGTGTCCTCACCCTCCTCCGTCAGTACGGCGTCGAGATCAAGGGCGCCGAGGTCGTGGTCGTCGGCCGCGGCGTGACCATCGGGCGCCCGATGCCGCTGCTGCTGACCCGGCGCAGCGAGAACGCGACGGTGACGCAGTGCCACACCGGTACGCGCGACCTGTCCGCCCATCTGAAGCGGGCGGACATCATCATCGCCGCCGCCGGCTCCGCCCACCTCGTCCGGCCCGAGGACGTCAAGCCGGGCGCCGCCGTCCTCGACGTCGGTGTCTCCCGCTCCGCCGAGGGCAAGATCGTCGGTGACGTCCACCCCGGTGTCGCCGAGGTCGCCGGCTGGATCTCCCCCAACCCCGGGGGCGTCGGCCCCATGACCCGCGCCCAGCTGCTCGTCAACGTGGTCGAGGCGGCGGAGCGCAGTGTCGGCTGACGGCGGCGGGGCCGAGGGGGCGCCGGAGAGGGTGGAGATGTCGGGCACGTCGGCCACCGCGGACGAGATCGAGGTACGGGACCCCGTCAGCGCTCCCGGCGCCGACGGCAAACCCGTGCGCACCACCCGGCGCTTCCCGATGTTCACCAGGGACACGGCGCGGCCCGAGGGCGGTGGCCGGGCGGCGCCGAGG
Source organism: Streptomyces ipomoeae 91-03 (assembly GCF_000317595.1). Lineage (GTDB taxonomy): Bacteria > Actinomycetota > Actinomycetes > Streptomycetales > Streptomycetaceae > Streptomyces > Streptomyces ipomoeae. Next base: position 14,981 of record NZ_AEJC01000107.1, read on the forward strand.
AACGCGCCCGCGCCCGCGCGGCAGTGGCCGATCCTGGTCGTGCTGTGCACCGTGGGGCTCGGTCTGCTGGTCACCGCGTTCGACGCGTTCCGGCTCGGCACGATCCTGATCGGTTGCGCGCTGCTCATCGGGGCGGCGCTGCGCTGGGTCGTCAGGGACGTCGGCATGCTCGCGGTCCGCTCCCGCTTCACCGACATGATCACCTACATCGCCCTGGGCTCCGCCATCGTGCTCCTCGCGCTCATGGCCCAGCCGAAACCCTTGCTGGAGATCCCCTTCCTCAAGGACACGCTGCACTTCACGGTGGGCGACGAGACGGGCTGAGGTTCAGGTCGGTCGGCTGAGGGGGGCGGGTCTCGCGTCGTACGCCTCGCTGCCGTACGCCTCGCGCGCATACCCGGTCGTACGCCGCCCGCGTACGCCCCGGCGTACATGCGACCGCGCGTACACCCCGGCGGACATGTGACGGCGGCCCGTCCCCTCCCCCGAGTAAGGACGGACCGCCGTCGTGCGATCCACCCTCGTGCACGACGAACGGCCTGTTCAACACCTGTCTGCCCGCTGTGGCACGGAAGTGACCATTCCGCCAAGGTGTCCGCACGATCAGCCCCCCGGCGGCACCGCACGAGCACGTCGCGCCCTGGGCCCGAACACCACGGGCCCGGCATCCGTAACGGTGGGAACCAGTCCGCCCGCCCCGGTCGTCACCTGGTCAGACCCCGCCCGAAGCCCGAGGAGGCAGCCGATGAGTGCCTGGCAGCCGCTGCCGGACGAACTCCCGCCGGAGGTACGCCACTTCGTGGAGCAGCTGCGACTGCTCAAGGACCGCACGGGACTCAGCCTGGTCGCGCTCGGCGCCCGCACCGCGTACAGCAAGTCCTCGTGGCAGCGGTATCTCAACGCGACCCAGCCCCCGCCCCGCCAGGCCGTCGTCGCCCTGTGCCGGGTCGCCGGGGAGGACGCCGAACGCTTCGGGGTGCGCTGGGAACTGGCGGTACGGGCCTGGCCCCGCCCGGCGGCGGCCACCGCGCCCTCGGCCCAGCCGGCGGGCGCCGCGGGGCCGGAGACGGAGGCGTACGAGGACGACCCCACCCTCCCGTGGTGGGACACCCCGGCCGAGGACCCGAAGCCCCGGCACCCCGGCCGCGTCGCCCTCTACGCGGCCCTCGCCGTCCTCGCGGTCATGGCCCTGCTCGGCGCCGCACTGATAGGGGCCGTCACACTGTCGTGACGGCCCCGCCGCTGCCCCTCGGCCCTACCGGTTGCCCCGCGGCTCAGCCCCGCCGGTTGTACGCGGCTCAGCCACGTCAGTTGTGACGTGGCTCAGCCCCGCCGGCCGTACGTGGCTCAGCCGCGCCAGCCGTATGCGGCGACCTTCCACTTCGAGCCGATCTTGACGTAGTACTTCCCGTCGAGCCGCTTGAAGGTCACCTCGTTCTCGTAACCGACGTAGTTGACGATGCCGTTCTTGTACGGCCCGTCCAGCAGTTGGTCGGCCTGGCCGAAGGTCTCCCTGCCGACGATGCCGTCGATGTCCTCCAGCTCCTCCCGCTCCTGCCAGTACATCGTCGCCGAGCGGGTCTTCCAGCCGAAGATCCCGTCGATGTCGTACGCGGTGAAGGTGTGCAGCTGCCCCTTGGAGTCCTTCCACTTGGCGCCGTCGGCGTACAGCACGCTCTGCCACAGCCGCGTCGCGTTGCTCTTGGAGTTGTGGTTGACGGACAGCGTGCCCTCGTCGCCCCAGTCGTTGTACGCGGCGCCGGAGCCGTCGACGACCTGCGCCCCGGCGGCCGTCGCGAGCGGAGTGGTGACGCCGAGCACGAGCCCGGCCGTGGCCGTCACAGCGGCGGTCGCGAGCAGCAGCCTTGCCCTGTGTTCCATGTGATCCCCCTGGTCCCCGTCTGACGTCATGCGGTGTACGAGCCCTCGTTCGACTCGCGTGACTGTGCATGTGTGGTCGCTGTGTCGATGTGTTGACAACTTCGAGGATTTGCCACCGATCCGCTCAACACCAGGGCTAACGTGAGCATTTGGGACGGTCCGGGACGTCCCGCGCGCTGACCGGCCATTCCGCCCGGCGATCCGGGATGTCGATGGGACACTGGACCACAGACCGGTAGAGGGCGTGCAAAGGCGCATGTCATGCCCCGAAATGCTCCCGCGCGCCCCCTTCCCGGGAACTGACATCCCGACCGGGCGCATCCCAATGGGTAGTCCAGAACGGGGCTCCGGAAAGGGGCTTCGAGGAGGGACTCGGGGGCCTCGGGCTCGGTCTCGGACCAGGATCAGCGAGGGCATCATGCGCGGCACAGGGATAGCCGGCACGGGGGGAAAGTCCAGAGACGCACGGGGGGAAGAGGGGGGAAGCAATGCCTCGTTGGAGGGCCTTGCCCGATGAACTCGATCCGCAGGTCAGGGAGTTCGCGGGCCAGCTGCGCCGGCTCGTCGACCGCAGCGGACTGAGCATCGCCGCGGTGGCCGACCGCACGGGCTACAGCAAGACGTCGTGGGAGCGGTACCTCAACGGAAGACTGCTCGCGCCGAAGGGTGCGATCGTCGCGTTGGCCGAGGTGACCGGTACCGATCCCGTTCATCTGGCCACCATGTGGGAGCTGGCCGAGCGCGCCTGGAGCCGTTCGGAGATGCGCCACGACATGACCATGGAGGCCATCCGCATCTCCCAGGCACGTGCCGCCCTGGCCGAGACCGGGGGCCAGTCCACCGCCAAGGCCAGGACGAAGGCCAAGAACGGCAGAGCGAGCCGGAGCGCGACCGCGACACCGGGTGTGGCGGGCCCGGCGGGCGTCTCACCGACGGTCCCGCCGCAGCCGCGTTCACCGGGGTCGCTGGGGTCGCCGGGTTCATCGGGTTCGCCGGGGGGCGAACGGATCTCGCGCTCGCCGTCGTACGGCAGTTCGTCCGCCGCCCCGTCCACGCCGTCCGCCCCGGCCCCCTCGTCGCCGTCCTCTTCGGCCTCCTCCTCCGCCTCGTCCGCCTCGTCGCTGTACGGCAGCGGGAGCGGAGCGGGGGCCGCCGCCGGTGGCGCACCGCGCATCAGCTGGGGTGTGACCCCGTCGTCGTCCTCGGGTACGTCCGGCGCGTCCGGCTCCTCCGGTCCTTTCGGCTCCTCCGGTCCTTCCGGGCCGTCCGGGGTGCCGTCGTCGGTGCCGTCCGGGCCGTCGGCCCGTGTCGCCGGTGGCGCGTCGGCTCCGTCCGGTGTCTTCGGCCCGCCGCAAGGCGGTGGGGGCCGTCCCTACGACGGTGGATCCGCGCCCGGGCGGCGGCTGTCGATGTTCCTCGCGGGTGCCGTCGGCGCGCTCGTCGTGATCGCGGCGGCCTTCTTCCTCACCAACGGCGACGGCAGGAACCAGGCCGAGGAGAAGCCGCCGACGTCCCCGTCCACCTCGCCCGCCGCGAACCCCGACCTCCCGGCCGGCGTGAAGTGCAGCGGCCAGGCCTGCAACGGCAAGGACCCCGAGGCCATGGGGTGCATCGGTGACCTCGTGACGACCACCGCCACCAAGTTCGTCGGCACCGCGAAGGTCGAGGTCCGCTACAGCGAGACCTGCCAGGCGGCCTGGGCCCGCCTCACCCAGGGGACCCAGGGTGACGAGGTCCAGGTGACGGTCGGCAGGACCAAGGAGACGGCGGCCATCGAGGCGGCCGGTGACAACATCGCGTACACCCAGATGGTGACGGTGAAGGACGCCGACGAGGCCACGGCCTGCGCGACGCTGGCCACGGGGCAGAAGGGCTGCACGGGGTAGAGAACTGTGCGGGGCTGGGAGCTGTGCGGGGCAGGGGAGGTGCGCGGGAAGCCGGCCGGTCACTGTCCGCGCCCGGTCACTGTCGGTGATTCGCGGTACGGGAAAGTAATCCCGCCGTAAGGGGAATGTCCGCCGGACTCCGGGGCAGGCGGACAGTACCCCCACGGGAGTCCGGCCCGTCAGGGAGGGCGAAAGCCGCTTCCGGCCCGGCACCCCCACCTGGCGGCCGCCACGGTCCACCTCTCCCGGACCGGCGGTCGCCGCTTTCGTACGCCCGGACGCGGCCCTCCGTACGGAACTACGGTGTGTTGTGGGGTGGGCCACACGCACCCGGCGGTTCGTGATCCCGGATGCGCGATAGCCTGACCACCGATCTCTCTTGATGCCAAGAGATCGATCATTTGTACGTCCCACCAGGGGCAGGGACGCCCCACCGCCAGCTGTCATACGGAGAACGCCATGACCCGCACTCCCGTGAACGTCACCGTCACCGGCGCGGCCGGCCAGATCGGTTACGCCCTGCTCTTCCGCATCGCCTCCGGCCAGCTGCTCGGCGCGGACGTGCCGGTCAAGCTGCGCCTGCTGGAGATCACCCCGGCGCTGAAGGCCGCCGAGGGCACCGCCATGGAGCTCGACGACTGCGCCTTCCCGCTCCTCCAGGGCATCGACATCTCGGACGACCCGAACGTGGCCTTCGACGGCGCCAACGTGGCCCTGCTCGTCGGCGCCCGCCCCCGCACCAAGGGCATGGAGCGCGGCGACCTGCTGGAGGCCAACGGCGGCATCTTCAAGCCGCAGGGCAAGGCCATCAACGACCACGCCGCGGACGACATCAGGGTCCTGGTCGTCGGCAACCCGGCCAACACCAACGCCCTGATCGCCCAGGCCGCCGCGCCGGACGTACCGGCCGAGCGCTTCACCGCGATGACCCGTCTGGACCACAACCGCGCGCTGACCCAGCTGTCGAAGAAGACGGGCGTCCCGGTCTCCGAGATCAAGAAGCTCACGATCTGGGGCAACCACTCCGCCACCCAGTACCCGGACATCTTCCACGCCACGGTCGCCGGCAAGAACGCCGCCGAGGTCGTGAACGACGAGAAGTGGCTTGCCGAGGACTTCATCCCGACCGTCGCCAAGCGTGGCGCCGCCATCATCGAGGCCCGTGGCGCCTCGTCGGCCGCCTCCGCCGCCAACGCCGCCATCGACCACATCCACACCTGGGTCAACGGCACCGCCGAGGGCGACTGGGTCTCCATGGGCATCCCGTCCGACGGTTCGTACGACGTCCCCGAGGGCCTCATCTCCTCCTTCCCGGTCACCGTGAAGGACGGCAAGTACGAGATCGTCCAGGGCCTGGAGATCAACGAGTTCTCCCGCGCCCGCATCGACGCCTCCGTCAAGGAGCTGGAGGAGGAGCGCGACGCGGTCCGCGGCCTCGGCCTCATCTGAGCATCGTCGAAGTCCGCCTTCCGCACAGGCCCTGTTCCGGTTTCGCCCGGGACGGGGCCTGTTCGGCGTGTACGCCGCTGTCGTCGTAAAACGCACGACGTCGTGAACGCCCGCGGCGGCAAGGGGGACGTGATGGCGCACTGGGACCCGAGAAGCGGACGTTGGGTGGACGACCCTCCCGGACGCGGCAGCCCGTGGTGGCGTACGACGGCCGTGATCGCCCTGGCGGCCCTGCTCGGCGGAGCCGCCGGCCTGGGCGTATGAGCCCTGGCGAACCGCGACGCCACCACTGACCGCACGACCTCGGCGAACAGCGCCCCGTCGACCCTCCGACCCGCCGACCCGGTGACCGTGCCAGGTGTGGGCAGCCGTGTCGCTGGGCTGTTGGAGCGCCTGAAGTCGGGCTCGTGCGGCTCCGCCGCGTGGAGGCGACCAGGTACATCCCACCCGAGGGAGCCGGTTGGGTGGCTCTTAGGGTCGATCACTATTCTGGGCGCCGTAAGGCGCAGGTAAGCGTGACCGGTCGTCGTGTGGCGGACCGGCACGGCATGGCAGGGCGTATCAGCCCGACGGGGGAGCAGGCGTGGGAGAGACGCGTAGGCGGTTGCGGTCGAGCACGGTCGTACTCGGAGGGATGGGCGTCGTGGCGGCAGCCCTCACCTCCTGTGGGTCGGACCCGGACCGCCGCTGCGTGGACCGGGACAGCTACGACTACGCCAACGGCTACAAGATCATCGCCGACAAGAACTGCAACTCGAACTCCACCTCCTCCTCGTCGTACGGCAAGAACAGCAAGAGCAGCAGCAGCGGCAACCGCAAGCAGGCCGGCACGGTCGACGCCGCCTGGTACTACGACGCCGACGTCAGCAACGGCAGGGCCGACTACGGCACCTTCAGCCGCAGCGAGGCCGTGGACCGCGACGGCTTCGGCTGCTCCGGCTCCAGCGGCGGCTGACCCCGGAAACCGAGAACCGGGAATCACAGAACCGAGAACCCCAGAACACCGGGGAACCGCGAAGCCGGGGCCCGAGAACCCCGATGGGCAACCGCCCTCCAGGGAGACCGAGGGGAAGACAGAGCCTTCGAGGGGAAGACAGAGCCTTGGAACGCCGCACCATCGAGCCCCGGCCCGGCTGGCAGGAGACCGTCGAGGAACAGGGACTCATCTATCCACTGACCCGTTACCCGGACGACTCCCTGCGCCCCTATTGGGACGAGAGCGCGTACTACGTCTTCTCGCTCCCCGAGGTCGAGGCACTGGAGGAGGTCGTCGAGGAACTGCACACCATGTGCCTGGCCGCCGCCGCGCACATCGTGGAACAGAACCGCTTCGCCGACCTCGGCATCACCGATCCCCACCTCGTCGACCTCGTCGCCGAGGCCTGGCGCCGACGTGCCGAACTCCCTTCCATATACGGCCGTTTCGACCTTCGCTACGACGGCACCGGCCCCGCCAAGCTGCTGGAGTACAACGCCGACACCCCGACTTCGCTGGTAGAGGCGGCCAGCCCCCAGTGGTTCTGGATGGAGGAGCGCTTCCCGGGCGCCGACCAGTGGAACTCCCTCCACGAGCGCCTCGTCGACGCCTGGAAGAAGCAGTCCCACCTGCTCCCACCGGGCAGTCCCCTCTACTTCGCGCACTCCGCCGGCGACGAACTCGGCGAGGACCTGATGACGGTCGCCTATCTCAAGGAGACCGCCGAACAGGCCGGCCTCGACACCGACTGGATCTCCATGGAGGACATCGGCTGGGACCGTCTCTCCGAGCGCTTCGTCGACAAGAAACTCCGCTTCATCCGCAGCATCTTCAAGCTGTACCCGTGGGAGTGGCTCACCACCGACCGGTTCGCCCCGCACGTCCTCGCCACCCTCGACAACGGCGGTGGCACCGGCACCACCCTGTGGATCGAGCCCGTCTGGAAGATGCTCCTCAGCAACAAGGCGCTCCTCGCCGTCCTCTGGGAGCTCTACCCCGGCCACCCCAACCTCCTCCCCGCCTACCTCGACGGCCCCCGTGAACTGGCCGCCACCACCGGCTACGTGGCCAAGCCCCTCCTCGGCCGCGAGGGCGCCGGCGTCACCGTCCACGAACCCGGCGCCGACCCCGTCACCCGTGAAGAACCCTGCTGCTACCAGGAGCTGGCCCCCCTCCCCGCCTTCGACGGCAACCACGTCGTTCTCGGCACCTGGGTCGTCGAGAACGAGTCCGCGGGCCTCGGCATCCGCGAGTCCTCCGGCCTGGTCACGGACGAGTACGCCCGCTTCCTGCCGCACGTCATCCTTTAGAGCGGCCCGAAGGGGCGCGGGGCCGCGTCGATATGCGGCTCCACCGCGTCGGCGCGACCAGCCACACAGCGCCCGCAGGCCGCTGACGACCCACTGACGACGGCGCTGGAGCAGACCCTTCCGAAGCGGCTGCGCCGGCGGAACGCCGTGGTTCGAATGGTGGACTCCCCGGCCCGGTGGTCCCGGGCGCCCGATATGGTGAACGCCGGGTCGTGACTGGCGCGCTGGGATGGGACGGACCATCGGGGAGCGGCCCGGGAAAGATGAGTGCCGTGCGCCTGGGCCGTACCGTGAACGCTGAACGCAACGTCCGGAGGTCCCCATGTCAGCCGAGCCCCTTTCCACCGAGTCCACCGCCTTCCGTAGTGCTCTCGACGTGATCCGCGCCGTCGAGCCGCGCGTGGCCGACGCCATCGGCCAGGAGGTCGCCGACCAGCGCGAGATGCTCAAGCTGATCGCCTCCGAGAACTACGCCTCCCCAGCCACCCTGCTGGCGATGGGCAACTGGTTCAGCGACAAGTACGCCGAGGGCACCGTCGGCCGCCGCTTCTACGCCGGCTGCCGCAACGTCGACACCGTCGAGTCCCTCGCCGCCGAGCACGCCCGCGAGCTCTTCGGCGCCCGCCACGCCTATGTCCAGCCGCACTCCGGTATCGACGCCAACCTCGTCGCCTTCTGGGCCGTCCTCGCCGACCGCGTCGAGGCTCCCTTCCTGGAGAAGACCGGCGCCCGCCAGGTCAACGATCTCTCCGAGGCCGACTGGGCCGAACTCCGCCGCGCCTTCGGCAACCAGCGCATGCTCGGCATGTCCCTGGACGCCGGCGGCCACCTCACCCACGGCTTCCGCCCGAACATCTCCGGCAAGATGTTCGACCAGCGCTCCTACGGCACCGACCCCGCCACCGGCCTCATCGACTACGAGGCCCTGCGCACCTCCGCCCGTGAGTTCAAGCCGCTGATCATCGTCGCCGGCTACTCCGCCTACCCCCGTCTCGTGAACTTCCGGATCATGCGCGAGATCGCCGACGAGGTCGGCGCCACGCTCATGGTGGACATGGCCCACTTCGCGGGCCTCGTCGCCGGCAAGGTCCTCACCGGCGACTTCGACCCGGTGCCGCACGCCCAGATCGTCACCACGACCACCCACAAGTCGCTGCGCGGCCCGCGCGGTGGCATGGTCCTGTGCGACGACTCCCTCAAGGACCAGGTCGACCGAGGCTGCCCGATGGTCCTCGGCGGCCCGCTCCCGCATGTCATGGCAGCCAAGGCCGTCGCCCTCGCCGAGGCCCGCCAGCCCGCCTTCCAGGACTACGCCCAGCGCATCGTCGACAACTCCCGTGCCCTCGCCGAGGGCCTGATGCGGCGCGGCGCCACCCTGGTCACCGGCGGCACCGACAACCACCTCAACCTGATCGATGTCGCCACCTCCTATGGGCTCACCGGCCGCCAGGCCGAGTCCGCGCTCCTCGACTCCGGCATCGTCACCAACCGCAACGCCATCCCGGCCGACCCCAACGGCGCCTGGTACACCTCCGGCATCCGCATCGGCACGCCCGCGCTGACCACGCGTGGACTGGGCACCGCCGAGATGGACGAGGTCGCCGGCCTCATCGACCGCGTCCTCACCACCACCGAGCCCGGCACCACCAAGTCGGGCGCCCCCTCCAAGGCCCAGCACGTGCTCGACCCCAAGGTCGCCGACGAGATCTCCCACCGCGCCACCGACCTCGTCTCCGCCTTCCCGCTGTACCCGGAGGTCGACCTCGGCTGACGCCGGCGGTCACCGGCCGACATGGCTTGTGCGGCACCCGGCGGCGTGGCTCGGGGAGGGCGGGGTTTCGCTCACCGACGGTTGCCGGGTGCCGTGCCGCTGTGCCTCTCAGAGGTCGGCCATCAACCGTCGCTCAGGCGTCGATCAGTTTCTGGCGGGGCTCTCGCGGCGGTCCGGACTTGGGTCGGGTCGCCACGCGGCGGCTCAGGAGCAGTGTCGCGGTGGAGCCGAGGGCGAGGCCCAGGAGCAGGGCGGGTATCGCCCACCAGCCCCGGTCCAGCAGGCTCGGTTCGCTTGCGTTCGCCTTGTCACCGGCGGTCGTCTCGGGCTCATCGGAGCTTTTGGTGTCGCTCCGCGAGTCGACCGTCGGGCCCGGCGGCGGAGGCTCGGCCTGGGCCGGGCTGTCCGACGGCTCTCCCGTTACTCCCAGGTCTGTGAGCAGCGACCACAGTGCCTTCGGGTCCCCAGCCCTGTGCCAGACGCCGGGATCCGACTGCTCTGCGGCGTCCTCGGGGCTCAGCATGGTGTGGATCCAGGTCTCCTCGCTGCCGGGGACGGACAGGAACACCCGGTCCACGCGCCAGGGCGATATGTCATGGGCCATCCATGTGACCGTGACCGAGTCGCCCGCTTCCTGCCCCCACTCCGGTGTCTCCTCCTGGCTCCGGTCCAACTCGGCGCCCGCAGGGGCGAGAAGCTTCTCCAGGCGGCCGTACGCCTCCTCCGTGATGTACAGCGACGCCGTCCGCCGGCTGGTCGACGAGGCCAGCAGCACGCTCGTCGGTCCGCCCGCCGCCGAGGGCGGCGCCCCCAGCAGCACCAGGGCGAACGCCACCATCAACGCTCCGGCCGTTGCCGCCAGTTGACGCAATCCAAGCAAACCGTGCATCCGACACCCCCCGATCGGTCCCGGTGCGGCCCTCCCGCACTCGCAGTGTCATTCCTGGTACACCGCCCGACCGGCCGGGGTTCCCACCCCGGCGAGACCAATTTGCGGAGCGGCTCACCGGCAGGCCTCCCGCGACACCTGCCGGTCAGGAGGGAACGAGACACGCGTCGGCCAGAGACGACCGAGACACCCGTCGGCTAGCCGCCAGAGACCCCCGGACTGTGCCGACCAGGTCGCCCCCCCCGAGACCCCGCAGGCCAGGCATCGAGACCCCCGTCGCCCCAGTGAGCCCACGGCCGTCCAGCCCTGAGTCCCCGCCCGCCCGGCCGCCCCGCTGTCCGGCCGCCCCGAGCGCCCGAGCCTCCTGGCGAAGGGGTGGGAGTATGTGCCCGATCTCTCCAGCTCCGTCTCGTCAGCCCCGCGCGCGGTCTCCCTGGCCCAGAGACTCCGCGATCTCCCTCGCCCGCGCCTTCGACGCCACACCCTCCAGCCGCAGCGTGAGCTCGTCGTCGTGGACCCAGAGCAGCGTGGGACCGGCGGTGCGTTCGGAGCGAGTGAAGCGGGAGCCGTCCTCGGTGGTCATCCAGAAGCGGAGGAGATGGGGCTTGGGGAACCACAGGGCGGGCTGCGGGCCGGTGCTCAGCTCGACCCACTCCAGCTCCTGTTCACCGGCCACCCTCTTGCCGTAGTCGGGTGCAAGCAGGGCCGCGTACTGGTCGAGCCGGATCGTGTGCCCCTGCCCCTGCTTCTGCTCCTGTTCTTGTTCCTGCCAACACAGGGTGATCACGAAGCGGTTCTTCGGCGCACGGGTCACCGACACCGCGTCCGGAGTGCCCAGCGCGTCCGGCACGAGGGGCACGAACCCCGCCTGCCGCTCGGCCTCGGCGAGCGAGACGGGGGTCGAGCAGCCCGGCACCGTCGCTTCCGGCGATGGGGACGCCGACGGGTCGTACCGCACCTCGACCCCGCCGAACCGGAACCAGTCGGCCACCGCCGCCCGCACCGGAGGGGTGAGGACGAGGGCCGTGAGCAGCCCGCACAGCACGGCCGTCAGCGCGCGCCAGCGGAGCCGGGCCCACCGGCGCACCGCCCGCAGCCGGTCACCGGCGCCCGGGGGCTCGGGCACCGGCGTCGGCACACGCTCGGCGAGTATCTGCTGGAGAACCCGCTCGACCATGGTCTCGCCGGCCTCCTCCCCATCGGCCCCGGGCCCGCCCAGTGACCGCCCGAGCGCTCTCAGCTCCTGAGGCAGCCGGGAGCCCCGCCCGCCCTGCTCGGGGTTGGGATCCCTCCCGCCCTGGTCGGCGCGGGAGCCCCACATGCCCCGCTCGGCACGCGAGTCCCGCCCACCCCGCTCGGCGTGGGAGTCCCGCCCGCCCTGCCGGGCGCGGAAGTCCCCTCTGCCCTCCTCGGTGCCGGAGTCCCGTCCGTCCAGCCCGGCGCGCGACTCCCGCCCGTTCCACTCTGCGCGTGGGTCCTCCTCGCCCCGCCCGGTCACACCGCCAGTCCCGTTCCCGGCACCGTCCGTACCGTTCTCACGGCCGCCGTCCCCGTCGCCGTACGGCTCACTCATCCTCATCACCCCCTCTCATCCGATCTCGTCTCCTCTCGGCCGAAAGGCCTGGCCCCGCTCGCGGGAGCTCCCCGGCTCCAACGGCTGCCCCGGCTCGAACTCCGGCAGCAGTCGGCCCAGCTTGCGCAGCGCTCGGCTGAGTCTGGATTTCACCGTGCCCCGGGGCCAGCCCAGGGCGGCGGCCGTCTCGGGCTCGTCCATCTCCAGCAGATAGCGGTAGGTGACGACCAGCCGATGCTCCTCGCTCAGCTTCTCCAGCGCGCCCAGCAGCGCGACACGCCGCTCTATCTCCAGCGCGGCGACCGCCGGGTCCGCCGACGGCGGTATCAGCGGCTCGGCCTCCACGAAGGCCGCCTCGCGGTCGGCCAGGGACCGCTGGCGCCCCGCTGTCCGCACTGTGTTCCTCGTCTCATTGGCCACGATCGACAGCAGCCACGGCCGGAACGCCGCGCCGTCCCGGAAGCGGCCGAGTGAGCAGTACGCCTTGAAGAAGGCCTGCTGCACCACGTCCTCCGCGTCCGAACCGGCGCCGAGCGCCCGGGCCGCCCGCAGGGCGATGCCCGTGTGGGCGCGCACCAGCTCCGCGTACGCCTCCGGCTCTCCGGCGCGTACGCGTGCGATCACCGCGGCCTCATCGACGATGCGGCCCCCCTCCCGCGTCCTCACGAAATTGGTACACCGCCCGAGCCCGATCGGTTCCCACCCGCGTCACATCTGTTTCCGGTCGGTTCCGGAACGGGCCGCGACACCTGAGAGAATGGTGAGCATGGCCTCTGATCGCCCACCCGTCACCCACCACCGCCCTCAAACGGGGCGCTCCGCGCCGCTGCCTGGTTTGCGCGTGCTCTCCGGAATCCAGCCCACCGCAGGCTCGTTCCACCTCGGCAACTACCTCGGCGCCGTGCGCCAGTGGGTGGCCCTGCAGGAGTCCCACGACGCGTTCTACATGATCGTCGACCTGCATGCGATCACGGTGGCGCAGGACCCGGCTGACCTGCGCGCCAACACCCGGCTCGCCGCCGCCCAGCTGCTCGCCGCCGGTCTCGACCCGGAGCGGTGCACGCTCTTCGTCCAGAGCCATGTCCCCGAGCACGCCCAGCTCGCCTGGATCATGAACTGCCTCACCGGTTTCGGCGAGGCGTCCCGCATGACCCAGTTCAAGGACAAGTCCGCCAAGCAGGGCGCCGACCGCGCCAGCGTCGGCCTCTTCACGTACCCGATCCTCCAGGTCGCGGACATCCTGCTGTACCAGGCCAACGAGGTTCCGGTCGGCGAGGACCAGCGCCAGCACATCGAGCTCACGCGCGACCTCGCCGAGCGCTTCAACGGCCGCTTCGGCCAGACCTTCACGATCCCGAAGCCGTACATCCTGAAGGAGACGGGGAAGATCTACGATCTTCAGGACCCGTCGATCAAGATGAGCAAGTCGGCGTCAACCCCGAAGGGGTTGATCAACCTGCTCGACGACCCGAAGGCCACCGCCAAGAAGGTCAAGAGCGCCGTCACCGACACCGACACGGTGATCCGTTTCGACGCCGCCGAGAAGCCGGGTGTCAGCAATCTGCTCAGCATCTACTCGACCCTCACCGGGACGGGTATCGCGGAACTGGAGCAGAAGTACGAGGGCAAGGGCTACGGTGCGCTCAAGACGGACCTCGCCGAGGTCATGGTCGAGTTCGTGACGCCCTTCCGGGAGCGCACCCAGCAGTATCTGGACGACCCGGAGACGCTCGACTCGATCCTGGCCAAGGGGGCCGAGAAAGCGCGTGCCGTCGCCGCGGAGACGCTCTCTCAGGCATACGACAAGGTGGGCTTCCTGCCCGCCAAGCACTGAGCCGTACCACTCCGCACCCGAGCGCCGAACGCGCCACCGACAGCGCCGTACATCACTACGGCTGCGCCTGCCCGGAACACCGCTGTGGCCGTACAGTCGATAGCTGGTGGCGCGTCTCGGCACGACCGTGCGACCCAAGACCCGCATGATGTATGACACGACGACAGGAGACGACGTGGGGACCGTAACGATCGGTGTGTCGATCGCGGTCCCGGAGCCCCACGGCAGCCAGCTCCAGGAGCGGCGCGCGGGCTTCGGCGACGCCGCGGCTCACGGTATCCCCACGCATGTCACGCTGCTGCCGCCGACCGAGGTCGAGGACGCGGAGCTGCCTGCGATCGAGGCACACCTCGTCGAGGTGGCCGCCGCCGGGCGGCCGTTCCCGATGCGGTTGTCCGGCACGGGAACCTTCCGGCCGTTGTCGCCCGTTGTGTTCGTGCAGGTCGTGGACGGGGCCGAGGCCTGTACGTGGTTGCAGAAGCAGGTGCGGGACGCGTCGGGGCCGGTGGCGCGTGAGCTGAACTTTCCGTACCACCCACATGTCACGGTGGCGCACGGTATCTCCGAAGAGGCGATGGACCGGGCGTTCGAGGAGCTCGCGGAGTACGAGGCCGAGTGGTCCTGCGACGGGTTCGCGCTCTATGAGCAGGGGGCCGACGGGGTGTGGCGCAAACTTCGTGAGTTCGCCTTCGGCGGGACGGTTGTGCCGCCGCAGCCGGGGGCGCCGGTGGGGGATGCGTCGCTTCCGGCGCACTGACGGGCCAGGGGGTTGTGGGGTCGCTCCGGGAGGGGGGACTCGGTGTGTTTCGCGGCTGTGGGTGTGTGGGGTTGCTCGCGCCCACGCACGCGGCGGAGCCGCAAATCGACACAACCCCGCGCCCCTTCACGGCCTGCGCCCCCTTCACGGCCTGCGCCCCCTTCAGGGGCTACGGCCCTTCCAGGGGCGGGGCGGAAGGCGGAGCCCTACAGCGGCAGTCGGCGGAACAGTGGTCTTGGGGCGTGCCTCAGGGCTGACATCACCAGGCGCAGGGCTCCTGGGACCCATACCGTCTCCGAGCGGCGTCTCAGGCCCAGTTCGATGGCTGCTGCGACGGCTTCCGGGGTCGTGGTCAGAGGAGTCTCCGGGCGGGTGGCTGTCATTTTGGTGCGGACGTGGCCGGGGCGTACGACCATGACGTGGACGCCGGTGCCGTGCAGGGCGTCGGCGAGGCCCTGGGTGAAGGTGTCGAGGCCGGCCTTGGCGGAGCCGTAGATGAAGTTGGAGCGGCGGGCACGCTCGGCGGCCACGGAGGACAGGACGACCAGGGAGCCGTGGCCCTGGGCCTGGAGGGCTCTGGCGGAGACCAGGCCGGACGAGACGGCGCCGATGTAATTGGTCTGGGCGACCTGTACGGCGGCCAATGGATCGCGTTCGTCCTTCGCCTGGTCGCCCAGTACGCCGAAGGCGATCAGCACCATGTCGATGTCGCCCTCGGCGAACACCTTGCCGAGGGTTGCCTCGTGGGACTCCGGGGTGAGGGCGTCGAAGGCGATGGTGTGGGTCTCGGCGCCCAGGTTGCGCAGATGGGTGGCCGCCTTCTCCAGCTCGGGCGACGGGCGTCCGGCCAGCCATACGGTGCGGGTGCGGCGGGCGATCAGGCGGCGGGTGGTGGCCAGGGCGATGTCCGACGTACCGCCGAGGATCAGTAGGGATTGGGGCGGGCGGAAGGCATCCTTCATGGCAGCTCCTGAGAGGGAAGGTAAAAGGAGGCAGGGGCTTCAGAGGGGCTTCAGAGGGGGCTCAGGGGTGGAGGCGGCGGCCAGGTCCGAGACGAAGATTCCTCGGGGTTCAACTCCCGGCGCAGTTCGCGGAATTCGGACGGGCGGGGTGCTCGGCGGCGACGGCGAGAAGAAGGCCGACGCCCACGACAAGCCGACGCCAACGACAAGCCGGGTGCCGTGCGGTACCGGAGCTCGGTGCGCGGGCGGATCAGTCGGGCGGATCAGTCGGGCGGCGGTCGGGGCGGTGCGGCCCCAGTCGGTGACGGGGGTGCTGCGGCCGGCGGGGGGAGCGGGGGCGCTGAGGGGGTGAAGGTGCTGAAGGCGTGGTGTCGGGTGGCATGGCCGTGACCGTATCGCCGGGATTGTCGCCAATCGGGCGTGCTGGCGTGCCCCTTCGGGGTGCCTCACCGAAACGGGTGATTGATGGGTGATCAAGAGGATGTCGTTCAAGATTGCCGCGGTTCGACGCGGCTCACCTGGAAGAGCGGCACCACAGGGGCGACGTTCGCGACGCGCGCGCCCCGGACCGGCGGTTGCTGACCGCGCTCCGCGCATGGGCGGTCGACCGGCGCGTCGCCTCCGGCGCGCGTGCGCTGTCCCGGGCCGGGGAGCACGGCGCGCTGTGGCTCGTGGTCGGGCCCGCCGCTGTCACGGCTGTCATGGCGGCTCCTGCTCGTGTACTGCTACTGCCTGTGGGCCCTGGAGGAGGGCGGCGTATCGAGGACCGGCCTGCTGCCTGCCGTGGCGCCAACTCTCCAGGGTGGCCGTCGTCCTGGCGTCCTGCGCCACGCCGTCTGCACCGACCGGGGCATGGCCGGCGACCCCGAGGAGGTGGTGCCGCGCGAGCGCGCGCTCACCCTGATCGGCGTGGTGTGCTGACCATGTACGGGCCGGCGGTTGCGGACCGGTGACAGGTCTGCCGGGTGGTGAGCGGGCGTGACGGCGGGGGTCCCGTGCCCCGGCGCGCGGACGACAGGACCCGTACACCGGTGAACAGCCATGTCCCGGGTACTCGGGCATCGGTCAACCACAACGAGGGCAGAGTCGGATCATGGACTGGCTGAAAAGGCTCCCCGGAGTCGGCCCGCTGGCCGAGCGGCTGATGGCCACGCACGCGTGGCGCTCGTACGAACGGCTGGAGCGGGTGAAGTGGACGCGGCTGGCCGCGGCGATGACCTTCATCAGCTTCCTGGCACTGTTCCCGCTGCTGACCATGGCGGCGGCCATCGCCGCGGCGACCCTCGGCAAGGAGCGGCAGCGGGACCTGGAGGACCGGCTGGTCGAGCAGGTGCCCGGCATCTCCGAGCAGCTCGACATCGGCGGTCTGGTCGACAACGCCGGCACGGTCGGGATCATCGCCGGCGCGCTGTTGCTCTTCACCGGCATCGGCTGGGTCGGCGAGATGCGGGGCTGTCTGCGGGCGGTGTGGGAGAAGCCGGACCCCGACGAGAACCCCGTGCTGGCCAAGGTCAAGGACGCGGGTCTCCTGCTCGGGCTCGGCGGCGCGGTCCTCGTCACCCTGGCCGCCTCCGCGGTGGCCTCGTCGATGGTCGGCTGGCTCGCCGACCGACTCGGAATCGACCGCGACGGCTGGGGCGGCGTCCTCCTCCAGATCGCCGCGTTCGCCATCGCCGTACTCGCCGACTTCCTGCTTCTCCTCTATGTCCTCACCCTGCTACCGGGCGTCCAGCCACCCCGCCGCCGCCTCGTCGTCGCCGCCCTGATCGGAGCCGCCGGCTTCGAACTGCTCAAGCTGCTGCTGAGCGGCTATATGCAGGGCGTCGCCTCGAAGAGCATGTACGGCGCCTTCGGCGTCCCCGTCGCCCTGATGCTGTGGATCAACTTCACGTCAAAACTGCTGCTGTACTGCGCGGCATGGACGGCGGAGGGCAGTAAGGAAGCCACGGGCGCGGACGAGCGCCCCGAGGGGGCGCGGGGCTCCGACACAAGCGGCTCCGCCGCGCGGGCGCGACCAGCCGCGAACGACCCGCAGCCCGCCCGTGACAGCAACTAGGCAGACGCGTCCGGGTCCTTACGCCCAGGCCACTTCCGATTCACCAGGAACGCCCCGCCGGCCACCAACACCAGCACGCCCCCCGTGATCCCCAACGCGACCCCGATCCCACTGGACCCCCCGGAGGCAGCCGAGGCCACGGTCTTACCCCCCACCCCCCTGGCAGCGGACGGAGAGGCCGAAGCCGTGGCCTCCGGCTGCGCACTCGACTCGGTGTCACCATCGGAGGTGTCCGCGCCCTTGGGCGGCACGAGCTCCCCCACGGCCTGCACCTTCCCCGCCGCGGCGAACCCCCAGTCGAACAGCTTCGCGGTCTCCTTGTAGACCTGGTTGTGCTCGTTCTTCTCGGGATGCATGACGGTGACGAGCAGCACCCGACCGTCCCGCTCGGCGACCCCGGTGAACGTCGCACCGGCATTGGTGGTGTTGCCGTTCTTCACACCCGCGATGCCCTGATAGGAATCGAGCCCGCTGTCACCGGTCAGCAGCCGGTTGGTGTTCTGGATCTCGAAGGACGAACGGCTCTTCTTCCCGTTCTTGCCCTTCTTGGTCTCACCGGGGAACTGCGCCCGCACGGTGGAGCAGTACTCCCGGAAGTCCTTCTTCTGCAGCCCCGACCGGGCGATCAGCGTCAGGTCGTACGCCGACGAGACCTGCCCCTTCGCGTCGTACCCGTCAGGACTGACCGCATGGGTGTCGAGGGCCTGCAACTCCTCGGCGTGGGCGTTCATGTCGGCGACGGTCTGCTTGACGCCGTCGTTCATCGCCGACAGCACATGCACCGCGTCGTTGCCGGAGCGAAGGAAGACACCGAGCCACAGATCGTGGACGGTGTACGTCTCGTTCTCCTTTATGCCGACCATGCTGGAGCCCGCGCCGATGCCCGCGAGGTCGGTGGGGGCGACCTTGTGCTTCTCGTCCTTGTTGAACTTCGGCAGCAGCGTGTCCGCGAACAGCATCTTCAGCGTGCTCGCCGGGGCCAGCCGCCAGTGCGCGTTGTGCGCGGCCAGTACATCGCCGGTCTCGGCGTCCGCGACGATCCACGAGCGCGCGCTGATGCCCTTGGGCAGTACGGGGGCGTCGCTGCCCAGGTCGACCTGTGTACCCGGCTTGCCCAGCAGCTCGCCGCCGACCGTCGACATGGCCGCCGGGGGCGTCGCCGACGGGGTGGCGCTCGAACTGGGGGTCGGATCGGCGGCGTACGCGGCCGGGACGACCGTCAGCGAGGTCAGCGACGTCAGCGAGAAGGACACGACGGTGGCGGAGGTGACCAGCAGAGAGCGCCTGGTGGTCTTCTTGGAGGCGGGCACGACCGAGAAAGTACATGGCTCCGACCGGTAAATCCCACTGCGGCTTCCATCGCCGCTCACACCCGTGGCCACTTCCGCACCCCCGCGCGCACCCCGGCGCGAGGCGACGGCGGACGGCGGTGATACTGAAAGCATGAAGCTCAGCCGCCCCCTGTCCTGGTTCCTGCTCGCCTTCGGGGTGTGGAGCTGGGTCATCTGGGTTACTTTCATCCGAAATCTATGGAAGGACGGCAGCGGGCTCGCGTTCGACGACGCGGGTGATCCGACGGCGTACTTCTGGGTGCACCTGACGCTCGCGGTCGTCTCCTTTGTCCTTGGGACGGCCATCGGAGTCATCGGGTTGCGCGGACTGCGCGCCCTGCGGCGAACGGCACAGTGAACGGCCTGGTGGGGAGCGCGGCTTCATGGTGATCGTCTTCATACTCGTGGCCGTGCTGGTGCTGGCGGTCTTCGCGGCCCTGCACTGGTACGCCTGGCGCCGACTGGTGCGCGACACGACTCGCGGGCCGGGCCTCGCCCGCCGCGTCGGCACCGGGGTCTTCATCGCCGGCCCCGTGCTGATGGTCGCCGGCTTCGCGGCCGAGCGCGGCGGCGCCCCCTTCTGGCTGCAGCGGACGCTGACCTGGCCGGGCTTCATGTGGCTCGCCTTCGCGCTGTATCTGCTGCTCGCCCTTCTGGTGGGGGAGCTCGTACGCCCCCTCGTCCGCCGTCTGGTGGAACGCCGAGCCCCGGCGCCCGCGGAGCGGCCCGAGCCGGCGATACGCGAGCCGCAGCCCGAGCCGGAACCGGTCCCGGCGGGCGCGAAGCCCACCACGGGCTCCCCGAAGCCCACGGAGCCGACCGGCTCCGCCGAGCCGGCCGAACCCGCCGAGCCGACCGACGCCCCCGAACCCGCCGCCCTCACCGAGCCGACCGGCTCCGGCAAGCCGGCCGCCCCCTCCGCGCCCGCCCCGGCCGATCCCTCCCGCCGTCTCTTCGTCTCCCGAGTCGTCGGCGGTGCCGTCGCCGCCGCGGCCCTCGGCACCGTCGGCTACGGCACCTACGGCGTCTTACGCGGCCCCAAGGTCAAGCGGATCATCGTGCCGCTGGCGAAGCTGCCGCGGGCGGCGCACGGTTTCCGGATCGCGGTGGTCAGCGACATCCACCTGAGCCCGATGCTGGGCCGGGGCTTCGCGCAGAAGGTGGTCGACACCATCAACTCGACGCAGCCCGACCTGATCGCGGTGGTCGGCGACCTGGTCGACGGCAGCGTGGCGGACCTGGGCCCGGCGGCGGCACCGCTCGCGGGTCTGCAGGCGCGGCACGGCAGCTACTTCGTCACCGGCAACCACGAGTACTTCTCCGGCGCCGAGCAGTGGGTGGAGGAGGTACGACGGCTGGGCCTCACCCCGCTGGAGAACGACCGCCGTGAGCTGCCGTACCTCGACCTGGCCGGGGTGAACGACATCGCGGGCGAGGACGAGGGCATGGGCCCCGACTTCGCGAAGGCGCTCGGCGACCGGGACACCTCACGGGCCGTCGTCCTCATGGCCCACCAGCCCGTCCAGATCCACGACGCCGTCGACCACGGCGTCGACCTCCAGCTCTCCGGTCACACCCACGGCGGCCAGCTGTGGCCCATGACCTATGTCGCCGACGCCGCCAACCCCACCCTCGCGGGCCTCGAACGCTACGGCGACACCCAGCTCTACGTCTCGCGGGGCGCGGGCGCCTGGGGACCGCCGGTACGGGTCGGGGCGCCCTCGGACATCACCGTGGTGGAACTGGCGTCGAAAAAGGCCTGACCGGTCGTCAAGAACCTTGCTAAAACCGCAGGCGGCACCCTTACTGAGTTCTTTCTCAACTCAACAAAACCTGTCTTCCGCCAACACGAAGTCCTGTGGTTAGGTTTCCGCGTCACCGCGGAACCACTGCACGTTGTGGGCCGGGTGGGGCCTTGGGAGGGGCGCCGATGCGGTCGGTTCGCTTGCGGATTCTCGTGTCGCTGCTGGTGCTGGCGATCGCGGCGGTGGGTGGCTGGCAGTTGATGCCGGCCCAGCGGGACAAGAACAGGACGATCACGGTCGGTACGACCGACACGATCACGTCCCTCGACCCGGCCGGGGCGTACGACGCCGGCTCCTGGGCCCTGTTCAGCAATGTGTTCCAGTCGCTGCTGACCTTCGAACCGGGCAACACCGCTCCCGTCCCGGACGCCGCCCGCAGTTGCGAGTTCGTCGGCAACGCGCTCACCGTCTACCGCTGCACCCTGCGCGAGGGGCTGAAGTTCCCCAGCGGACGGGAGGTCACCGGGGCGGATGTGAAATACTCGTTCGACCGCGTCAAGCGCATCAACTCGGACGTCGGTCCCGCCTCGCTCCTCGACACCCTCCAGTCGGTCGGCGTGAGCGGGCTGACCGTCAGCTTCCGCCTCTCCGGGCCGGACGCCACCTTCCCGTTCAAGCTGGCCACCGGCGCCGGGTCGATCGTCGACCGCACCAAGTACCCCTCGAACCGGCTGCGCACCGACGGCGGCGCCGACGGCACCGGACCGTACACGCTGACCTCGTACACGAAGGACCAGCAGGCGCGCCTGCGGCCCAACGACGACTACCAGGGCGCCGTCCACCAGGCCGGCAGCCCCGTCCTCATGCGCTACTACAAGGACTCGGCGGCGCTGGAGAAGGCCTGGAAGGCGCGGCGGGTCGACGTCGCCACGCGCACGCTGCCGCCCGCGGTGCTGGCCGGGCTCTCGCCCAGCGACCCCGACCAGCGGGTCACGGAGGCCGACAGCACCGAGACCCGCA
Organism: Streptomyces ipomoeae 91-03; assembly: GCF_000317595.1. GTDB lineage: Bacteria > Actinomycetota > Actinomycetes > Streptomycetales > Streptomycetaceae > Streptomyces > Streptomyces ipomoeae. Next base: position 36,421 of record NZ_AEJC01000107.1, read on the forward strand.
ACCTGGTCCTCAACGTGCGTGCGGGCTCGCCCTTCCACGACCGCCGGGTACGGCAGGCGCTGGCCTCGCTGATCAACCGGGAGAAGCTCGTCGCCGACGTCTACCACGGCACCACCGACCCGCTGTACTCCCTGATCCCGGCCGGCATCACCGGCCACACCACCTCGTTCTTCGACATGTACCCCGAGCCCGACCCCCAGCGGGCCCGCCGACTCCTCGAAGCGGCCGGGGTGAAACTGCCGGTCCGCTTCACCTACGGGTATGGCGCCGGCCGGGAGTCGGCCGCCGCCGAGGCCACCGAGCTGAAGGCGCAGCTGGAGTCCACGGGGCTGTTCCAGGTGACCACCAAGGCGTACGAGTGGACGGACTTCCAGCGGCGCTACGCCGAGGGGAAGCTGGACGCGTACGCCGTCGGCTGGGTCGCCGACTACCCCGACCCCGACACGTTCAGCGGGCCCCTCGTCGGCACCGACGGCTCCATGAAGAACGGCTACAGCAGCCAGGAGGCCGACCGGCTCGTCCAGGACAGCCGGCGCTACGCGGACCGCGGCATGACCACCAGGGACTTCCAGGACTTGCAGGAGGTCGTGGCCCAGGACGTTCCGCTGATCCCGCTCTGGCAGCGCAAGGAGTACGTACTCAGCACCGAGGACGTCGGCGGGGCGCAGTATCTGTCCGACGGGACCGGGGTCTTCCGGTTGTGGCGGCTGGAATGGATATGACAGACGCCGCGTGACAGCTGACTCGAACTCGCGGGACGGATGTTCGCGGGAGTGACAGCACGTGCTCACTCAGCCCATCTTCTTGTGGTGGGGATGTGCTCGGGGTGAGGAGCAAAGGTGTTGAGACGCAACTCCTTCAGGCTGCCCCGCCATCCGGCGTCCGTCGAGCTCGCCCGGCGTCGTGTGCGGGAGCATCTGGCCGACTGGGGTCACGGGGACGGTGACCCGGCGACGGAGGACGTCGTCCTCGTCGTGTCCGAACTCGCGACCAACGTCATACGGCACGGGCCTTCGATCGAGCGGGAGTTCGAGGTCGCGGTGACCGCGCTCGGGGACGGGCTCTGCCTCGTCGAGGTGTCGGACGAGGGCATGGCGGTGCCTCGGCTACGGGAGGTGGGGGAGTCGGACGAGACGGGGAGGGGGTTGCACCTTGTGGATCACCTTGCGGCCGCGTGGGGGGTGTGGGGTCGGGGGGCGCACGGGAAGACGGTTTGGGCGCTGGTGGGTGCGCGGTGACGCCTCGGGGAGGGGATCACTGTTGATTCGCGTCCGCGGGTTCGTTGTGGTTGCTCGCGCCCCGCGTACGACGTGGAGCCGGAAGGGGTGGCGGAGGGGGAGGCCGACGCGGTGAGTGTGATCACCCGGCCTGCCCCTTGCCCCCCGGATCCGGCAGCACCCTCGCCACCCCCGTCATCCCCGGCAGGAAGTCCGTGAACAGTTCGTGCACCTCGTGGACGAGGGGCCGCAGCACCCGGAAGCGCGCCAGCGAGACCCCTCTGGTCGTCAGCCGGGCGCCGCGCTCGGCGAGGCGGTAGCTGCGCTCACGCCCTTCCGTCCGGTCGAACACCCAGTACAGGACGAGCCCCATCTGGGAGAGCCACATCAACTCGGGGAGTACGTCCTTCAGCTCATCCGGCACCTTGGCCTTCGCCCCGGCCAGCACCTCACGGTGGAGGGCGATGGCCTCCTCGCGCGGTTTCTCGGACTCGGGGGAGAAGGGGCTGAGGGGACTGTCCGGATCGGCGGCGTTCTTGAAGAACTGCGCCGCGAACTCGTGGTACGGCTCCGCCACGTCCAGCCACGCCTTCAGCACCCCGGCGATCCGCGCCTCCAGATCGGTCTCCCGCTCCAGCACCGGCCGCACCGCCGCCAGATGCTCGGCGCCGATCCGGTCGTAGAACCCCTGGATCAGGTGCTCCTTGCCGGCGAAGTAGTAGTACGCGTTCCCGACCGAGACCCCGGCCTCCTTGGCGATGGCCCGCATCGTCGTCCGGTCGTACCCGCGCTCCTGGAAGAGCCGCAGCGCGGTCTCCAGGATCAGCGCGCGGGTCTGCTCGGACTTGGGGGAGCCCTTGGCGTCGGACCTGGCGGTGGCACTGGAGACCGGGGGGACGGTCGCCTTCGTCGCCATGGGCTCCGAGCCGGGCGGCTCGGACTCTCGGGCGGGACTGTCGTTCGGTGCGGGCACGGGCAGAGCCTAACGAGTGCGGCGGGCGGCGTCCGGACCGCGGACCGGCTCAGCGGCGCCGCTCCGCCCCCGGCGCCCCGGCGGTGCGGTGCCGCTCCGCCCCGGCGCCCGGCGGGCGACGCCCCCACCGCCGCCGGGGGGGGTACGTCCTCCCCGGTCCGAGGGCCGTACCGCCACCCCGGACCGAGGGCTGTACCGTCACCCCGACCGGCGCCCCGGCCGGCCCCGTCCAACCCCTTCGAGCCCTTCGCTAGGACGTCCGCCCCAGCTCCGGCCGCTTGCTGTAGTCCGTGAGGCCGATGACGTTCCCCCAGGGATCCGCGAACTCGACGGTCCACCCGGTGGCGACGGGGAACGGCGGATCGAGGGGCTGCACCCCCGCCGCCGTGAGGGCCCGGGCGGCGGCGCGCGCGTCGCGTACCTCCAGCCAGATTCGGGGCGAGGCCCACACCGGCGACCGGTGATGCAGCGCCTCCTCCAGCCGGAGCAACAGCCCCGGCGTCTCCTTCCCCACCTTCAGCACCGCGATCCCGGCCTCGTCCAGCCGGTACGCCAACGCGAACCCCGCCCGCTCGTAGAAGGCCACCGCTTCACCGAGGCCGCCGACCGGGAGGAGGATGTTGTCGAAGCCGAGCAGTTCGTACGATTCGTCGTCTGACATTCCGTCAGGTTAGAACGCGGGGCATCGTCTCCGGGGGAGCGACGGCACCCACATGAGACAGCGAGGTTCGGACACAGCCTCGGCGCGCTCATCGCCTTCGAGGTGGCCCGAAGACTCGGCGACCGGCCCGCGCATCTGATCGCCTCCGGCTGTGTCGCGCCGAGTCTGCATCCGACACCGCGGATGGTCGAGGTGGCGGGTCTCGATGGGCAGGGTCTCACCGACGCGCTGGCCGTCTACGGAGGGCTGAGGCCGGAGATCCTGGCCGACCCGGAACTCCAGGAGTTCATACTCCCCGACATTCGGGATGATTTCAAAATGGTCGCGGAGTATCGATACAGACCCGCCGAGGCATTGCCTTTCGGTGTCTCTTTAGTCAACGGCACCGACGATCCGCTGGTCCGCCCCGACGATCTCGCGGACTGGACGCGTGAGTGCGTCAATGAGCCCGAGACGCACTGGTCCGAAGGCGGCCACTTCTATTTCGAGAACCACCCGGAAGCAGTCACCGAAGTAATCCGCCGCGCGGCCGAGGCGTTGCCAGT
>NZ_AEJC01000108.1 GCF_000317595.1 Streptomyces ipomoeae 91-03
GCCGCCACCGGGGGCACCGCTCGGGGCGCCGGAGGGTGCGCCGGACGGAGCCTCGCCGCCCGCCGACGGCGCACCGGAGGGCGCGCCCGAGGGTGCCGCACCGCCCGCCGAGGAGGCACCGGACGGGGCGCCGGAGGGCGCCTGGCAGGCCTGCTGGCCGGAGTTGCCGTTGTTCGAGTTGGAGGTCGACGACGAGGAGTCGCCCGAGCCGCACGCCACCAGGAAGAGGGGTGCGACCGCGAGGAGGGCCACGGCAGGGACGAGACGTGCACGCTTCATGAGAAACAACTCCAGGAATGATGAGGGAGTTCGAGGCCCGGGAATCGAACCAACGCACCTTGGGCGCCCCTTGGGTTCGCGCTGTGCCATCCCTGTGCGAACGGCAAAGCGCTCACCAACCCACCTCACCTGACCTGGCCTTTCACACGTCCCCCGCAACCGACCGCTGGTACAGGTCCGTGACAGAGGCCGCCCCCGACGAAAGGCCGTCCATGGCCGGCCCCGGCCCTCAGCCCGCCAATCTCACCCGGGCCAGCTGTCGGGACTGGGCGACCAGCCGGTCCGCGCTGTCCCAGACCTCCGCGTCCTCCTCCAGGTAGCCGCCGGCGAGGTTGCGGGTGGTGATGGACACCCGCAGCGGGCCCGGCGCCGGACGACAGCGGATGTGCACGGTCAGCTCGACCGTCGGGACCCACCCGGAGATGCCCATCTCGAAGGCGGTCGGCGGCAGCGCGTCCACGGCGAGGAGCAGGGAGAAGGGGTCGGCGTCCCGGCCGTCGGCGAGCCCGAACCAGGCCCGCATCTCGCCCTTGCCGGACGGCGAACCGAGCGCCCAGCCGAGGGTCGCCGGGTCCAGCTTCACCATCAGCCGTTCGGTGATCGCCGAACTGCCGGGGACCGCCGCGGTCCCGGGTGTCGGGCCCGGCGCGTCATGACGGCCGAAGCACTGCTCGATCGGCGGCATCGCGGGCGGCTTCGCCGTCGTACGGACGTCGTCCGGGAGGGCGTCCAGGTCGCCGTAGGAGGCGAGGACGCGGATGCGCTCGACCTCGCGGCCCTCCTCGTCGTACTGGAAGAGGGAGGCCTGGCCGGTCGACAGGCTGCGGCCGGTGCGGACGACGTCGGTGCGGACGACCGCGGGGCCCGGCACGGACGCGGTCAGATAGTGCGCGGAGATGGTGAACGGGTCGTCGTGCGGCAGCGCGTCCGCGAGGGCGCGGCCCAGGATGGCGAGGAGGTAACCGCCGTTGACGGCGCTGATGATCGTCCAGCCGGCGGAGAGGTCGGCGTCGTAGACGCCCTCTTCGCGGCGCGTGACAGCGGTGTCGCGGTCGAACTCGCTGTCGCCTATGGTCGCCTGGGATGTCTGAGACATGCCGGTACGGTACAACAGGAAACTACTAAGCGGTAGCTTTATTGACCGCCTCGGCCACCTCAGCGGTCTTGATCGTCCCGATCGCCTCAGCCACCTCAGCGGTCCTGGCCGTCCCGATCACCTCGGTCGCCCCGGTCGTCTCGCCGGCCGAGGAGCGACGGTTCCACGCCCGCGGCGCCCGCCAGTGGTATCGCATCGCCAGCAGCCGCAGTACGAAGGCCGTGAGCGCGGCGATCGCGGAGGTGAGCGTGGTCAGGGCGTCGTGGTGGAGGCACAGGGCGACCATCGTGGCGCCGACGATCGCGGGCACCGCGTACAGGTCGCGGTCCCAGCGCAGCAGCGACGGCACCTCGTTGGCGAGTACGTCGCGCAGCACACCGCCGCCGACCGCCGTGGCGAGACCGAGGGTGACGGAGGCGGTCGGACCGAGGCCGTGCTCGTACGCCTTCGTCGTGCCCGCGACGCAGAAGAGGCCGAGGCCCGCCGCGTCGAAGACGTTCACCGCGGTCTGGATGCACTCGACCTCCGGGTGCAGGAAGAAGACGAGCAGCGTGGCGAGCAGCGGCGTCAGGAAGTAGCCGAGGTCGGTGAAGGCCGCTGGCGGTACGGCGCCGATGATCAGGTCCCGGAACAGCCCTCCGCCGAGCGCGGTGACCTCGGCGAGGACGGCGATGCCGAAGACGTCGAAGTTCTTGCGGACGGCCAGCAGGGCACCGGATATCGCGAAGACGAAGATGCCGATCAGATCGAGTACGTACAGGAGCACCCGTACATTCTCACTCACGAACGACTGTGCGCCATGCATTGCAAGGCGCACAGTCGTCTCAGCTCACTTCTCCTTGGCCGGCGGTTCCGCGGTGGCCTCGGTCTTCACGGCCACGTTGTCCTGCGGCTGCTGGTCCTCGCCACGCGGCGGTAGCCGCACTTCGGACAAGTTCTCGGGGTGGTGGCACGCCACCCGCTGCCCCGGCTTCAGCTCCGCCAGCGGCGGCTCCGTGGTCTTGCAGATCTCCGTGGCCTTCCAGCACCGGGTGTGGAAGCGGCAGCCGCTCGGCGGCGCGATCGGCGAGGGGACGTCGCCCTTGAGCAGGATGCGCTCGCTCTTGGCACCGCGCCGCCGGGGGTCCGGGATCGGCACGGCGGAGAGCAGGGCCTTGGTGTACGGGTGCATCGGCGCCGCGTACAGGGAGTCCCGGTCGGCCAGCTCGACGATCTTGCCGAGGTACATCACGGCGATGCGGTCGGAGACATGGCGTACGACGGAGAGGTCGTGCGCGATGATCACGTACGTCAGGCCGAGCTCGTCCTGGAGGTCGTCCATCAGGTTGACGACCTGGGCCTGGATGGACACGTCGAGCGCGGAGACCGGCTCGTCGGCGACGACCATCCGAGGCTTGAGGGCGAGCGCGCGGGCGATGCCGATGCGCTGGCGCTGGCCGCCGGAGAACTCGTGCGGGTAGCGGTTGTAGTGCTCGGGGCTCAGACCGACCAGTTCCAGGAGGCGCTGGACCTCCTTCTTCACCCCGCCCTCGGGCTCGACGCCCTGAAGCTTGAACGGCGCCGAGACGATGGTGCCGATGGTGTGCCGGGGGTTCAGGGAGCCGTACGGGTCCTGGAAGATCATCTGCACATCGCGGCGCAGCGGGCGCATGCCGCCGGTGCCGAGGTGCGTGATGTCCTTGCCGTCGAACTCGATCTTCCCGCCGGACGGTTCCAGGAGGCGGGTGATGAGCCGGCCCATGGTCGACTTGCCGCAGCCGGACTCGCCGACGACGCCGAGGGTTTCGCCGCGGCGGACCTCGAAGTCGATGCCGTCGACGGCCTTGACCGCCCCGACCTGCCGCTGGAGCAGGCCCTTACGGATGGGGAAGTACTTCTGGAGGCCGGTCACCTTCAGCAGGATCTCGCCGGGGGCGATGTCCTTGGTGAGGGTCGCGGCCGGTGCCGCTTCCCCGCTCTGTGCAGGAATGGTCACTGCCGCGTCCTCGGGTTTCTCGCTCACAGCTTGGGCGCAATCTCTTCGGTCCAGATACGCTCCCGCTGCTCCTGGGTCATGTGGCAGGCGGCCCAGTGTTGACTGCCGACCTCGGTCAGCTCGGGGCGGACCGTGCGGGTGACGTTGTCCTTGGGTACGTCCGCGTACGGGCAGCGCGGATTGAAAGCGCAGCCGGACGGGATGTTGATGAGGGACGGCGGGGAGCCCTTGACCGGGATGAGCCGCTCCTGCTGCTCGCGGTCGAGGCGCGGCATCGACCCCAGCAGACCCCAGGTGTAGGGGTGGCGGGGCTCGTAGAACACCTTGTCGGCGGGACCCCGCTCGATGCAGCGGCCGCCGTACATCACCAGGAGGTCGTCGGCGAGCTCGGCGACGACGCCCAGGTCGTGGGTGATGATGATGACCGCGGAGCCGAACTCCTGCTGCAGGTCCCGGATGAGGTCGAGGATCTGCGCCTGGACGGTCACGTCCAAGGCGGTCGTCGGCTCGTCTGCGATGAGCAGTTCAGGGTTGTTGACCAGCGACATCGCGATCATCGCGCGCTGGCGCATACCGCCGGAGAACTCGTGCGGGTAGCTGTCGACCCGCTTGTCCGGCTGCGGGATGCCGACACGGTCGAGCATCTCCACGGCACGGCGCTTCGCGGTCTTCTTGTTCACGTCGTGGTGGATGCGGTGCGCCTCCACGATCTGCTGGCCGATCGTGTAGTACGGGTGCAACGCCGACAGCGGGTCCTGGAAGATCATCGCCATCTCGCGGCCACGCAGCTTGCGTACGTGGTCCGGGTCGGCGGAGAGCAGTTCCGTGCCGTCCAGCCAGATCTCGCCGGAGATCTGCACCTTGCGCTTACCGTACTGGCCGGCGGTGTGCAGACCCATGATGCCGAGCGAGGTGACCGACTTGCCGGAGCCGGACTCGCCCACGATGCCGAGGGTCCTGCCCTTCTCCAGCTTGAAGCTGAGCCCGTCGACGGACTTGACCAGGCCGTCGTCGGTCGGGAAGTGCACCTTCAGGTCGCGCACTTCGAGGAAGGCGGTGGGTGCGGGCGAGGAGGCGACGGGTTCTCCGACAGCCGCCCCCGTCTTGTTCAGGTCGGTCATCCCAGCCTCACTCGCGGGTCGATGACGGCGTACAGAAGGTCCACGAGGACGTTGGCCACGGCGATCGCGAGAGCCGCGAACAAGGTCACGCCGAGGATCACCGGCAGGTCTTTGCTGCTGATGGCCTGGACCGCGGCGAGACCGAGGCCGGGCAGGTTGAAGGTCGACTCGGTCAGTACAGCGCCGCCGAGCAGCACACCGATGTCGAGGCCGAAGACGGTCAGGATCGGGGTCATCACGGAGCGCAGGGCGTGCCGGGTGATGACGACGCGCTCACCGAGCCCCTTGGCGCGGGCGGTGCGGATGTAGTCCTCGCCGAGCACCTCCAGCATGGTGGCGCGGGTGAGGCGGGCGTACATCGCGGCGTTCAGCAGGGCAAGCACGATCCACGGCAGGATCAGGGTCTCGAACCAGACGCCGATGGGGTCGTCGGTACTCAGGTTGTCCTCGATGTGCACCCAGCCCAGGCTGTGCACGAAGATGCCCATCGCGACCATGCCGGTGAAGAAGATCGGCAGGGAGACACCGCCGAGCGCGGCGATCATCGCGGACCGGTCCCACACGGAGCCCCGCTTCAGCGCGGAGACCACACCGGTGGCGACACCACCAGCCAGCCACAGAACGCAGGCACCGGCGGCAAGCGCGCCGGTGACGGGCAGGGCGTCCTTGAGGGTGTTCCACACCGGCTCCTCCGTGACGAAGGAGTAGCCGAAGCAGGGGGCCGGGCAGTGCGTGACGTCGTCACCGTTGGCGTAGTCACGGCCGAGCGGGATGCCCTTGACGAACTCCCAGAACTGCACGAGCAGTGGATCGTCGAGGCCCAACTTGGTGCGGATGCCTTCGACCTGCTCGGCACCTGTCGCCTTGCCGGCGAAGAGGACGGCGATGTCCTGTCCCGCCCATCTGGGCAGCATGTAGAACACGGTGAAGGTCGCGAGCAGTACGACCAGCACCAGAATGACGACGGCGATCAGACGCCGGATGAGATAAGCAAGCACTGTGTACGGCCCGGCGGGGCCGGGACCTCCTCGTGAGAGGTCTCGGCCGCCGCCCAGGGCCATCACCTGCCCTTCGGACTGGCGGGATTCGGCGGCGAGGAAACAGTCAACTACGGTCGCGCGACGATTACTTCGTGACGCCGAGCGAGACGTAGTCGTAGCGGCCGTTGTACGCGGCGGACGAGTACACGTTGGTCAGCCGCGGGCTGCGCCACGAGATGTTCTTCTCGTAGATGAAGGGCATCCAGTCGGCGTTGTCGAGCAGGCGCTTGTTCATCTGCTCGTACAGCGCGGTGGACTTGGTCAAGTCGGTCGACGCGATCGCCTCGTCGAAGAGCTTGTCGATCTCCGGGTCCTTGATCTGCGACTCGTTGTAGTTGCCGTTCGGGAAGATGAAGCGGCTGTCGAACAACGGCTGCGCGTAGCCCTGGCCGGTGAAGAAGTCCGGGCCCCAGCCCGCCATCGTCATGCCGTAGCCGCGCTCCTTCACGACCTTCGGCGAGCCGGTGATGCTGGAGGACTGGGCACCGTCGATCGGGTCGACCTCGATCTTGATGCCGACCTTGGCGAGCTGCTCCTGCAGCGCCTCGGCCGCGTCAACCTCGCTCGGCTGGTTCGTACGCGCCGAGATCTTGGTGGAGAAGCCATTCGGCTGGCCGCATTCCTTCAGTTCGGCCTTGGCCTTGGCGAGGTCCGGCTTGCCCTTGCGAGCGAGGACACCGTACGGGTCGTAGTCGGTGTGGCCCGGGATCGACTTCGGGAAGACCGAGTTGGCGATCGCGCCACCGGCGATCTCACCACCACGGGTCTGCTGCAGGCCTGCGAAGTTGGTGGCGTAGAAGACGGCCTTGCGGCAGTGGACGTTGTCCATCGGCTTGGCGGTGTGGACGAGAGCGACGTAACGAACGAAGGACGTCTGGATGTTGTCGACGTTCGACTTGTAGTCCTGGACGGCAGTGACGCGACCGGACTGGGTCATGCCCGTGCCGTTGACGTCGAGGTCGTAATCGCCTTCCATCAACCGTTTGTCGTTCTCCTCCAGGTTGGCGGAGATCGTCACGGTGATCTTGTCCGGGAGAGCGGGCCGGATCGGGTCCGACTCCTTCTTCCAGTTGGTGTTACGGACGAGGGTCAGTTCCTTGCCCGCCTTGTACGACTCGACCTTGTACGGGCCAGAGGAGAACGGCTTGTTCGTGTACTTTGCGCCGGTGTCCTCGCTCTGCTTCACCGGGGCGCCGGTGGGCATCGCCAGGAACTGCTCGAAGTCACCGTTGGCCTTGGGCAGCTTGAAGACGATGGTCTTGTCATCGGGCGTCTCGATCGCCTTCAGACCCAGTTTGTCTGCGGACTTGTCCTTGTAGGGGCCCGGGTACTCGCCCTCGGGGTCGAGCGTCTGCTTGAGGTAGGCCGGACCGCCGGTGATGACGTCGGTGGCCCAGATGCGCTCAATGCCGTACTTGATGTCCTTGGAGGTCAGCGCGGAACCGTCCTCCCACGTCAGACCGTCACGCAGCTTGTACGTGTACGTCTTGCCGTCGGCCGAGACCTCGGCGGGGCCAGTGGCGAGGTCGCCGACCAGCTTGTTGGACGCGTCACCCGGCTTGGTGTCGTAGGTGACCAGGGTACGCGTGTAGAACCGCATGAAGTCCCAGGTCATGCCGTAGTACGTACGCTGCGGGTCGAGGGAGTCGAAGTCCTGCTTGCCGATGAACTTCAGCGTCCCGCCCTTCTTGGTGGACGCGTTGACAACCTTGCCGAGCGCGGCGTTGTAGCCCGCTCCCTGGCCTTCGTCATCACTGTCGCCGCTACCGCCGCCGCACGCTGTGGTGATCACCAGAGCCGCGACAACGAGGGCCGCGCCAGCGGCGAGCCGTCGCTTCGACGAAACTGTGAACATTTTCTCGTAACCTCCGAGATTCGCGGTTCCGGGCCGATGCCGGAGAACCATGGAAGAAGCCGCCTGACGGTGCGGCAGGGGCAAGTAGTCACAGGGGACTTATCGGATTCCCTTGGGGTCCAGCGCGTCACGCAGCCCGTCTCCGAAGAGGTTGAAGGCGAGAACGGCGATGAAGATCGTCACGCCCGGGAAGACCATGAACATCGGATCGTGCTCATAGGTCCCGAGCGCGTCGCGCAGCATGCCGCCCCACGACGCCGTCGGCGGTCGCACACCCGCGCCGAGGAAGCTGAGAGCCGCCTCAGTAAGGATGTTGGTGGGAATCATCAGCGTCGCGTAGACGAGGATGGGCGCGACCAGGTTGGGCAGCAGCTCCTTGAAGAGGATGTGCCGCTGGCCGCCGCCGAGGCTGCGGGCCGCCTCGATGTACTCGCGCTCGCGCAGGCTCAGGGTCTGGCCGCGCACGATGCGGCCCACATACGGCCAGCCGAAGAAGCCGATGACCAGGACGAGTACGGCGATGCGCACCCCGGATCCGGTCAGTCCCAGCAGGTCGTCCGGGAGGACCGAGACCAGGGAGATGATGAAGAGCAGCTGTGGGAAGGCGAGCAGCACATCCATGGTGCGGCTGATCAACGCGTCGACCCAGCCGCCGAAGTAGCCCGCGATGATGCCGAAGAGAGTGCCGAGCGCCACCGCGACCACGGCCGCGAGGAAGGCCACGAGGAGTGAGATTCGCGCGCCGTAGACGATCCGGCTGAAGACATCGCGGCCCTTGTTGGGCTCGACGCCGAAGAGGAAGTCGCCGCTCATCCCACCCCAGGCGCCCTTCGGCAGGTTGGTCAGCGGGTCCAACTCCTCCTGGTGGAACTCGTTCGGCGGGTGGCCGAGCAGCGAGACGATCAGCGGGGCGAAGACGGCGACCAGAGCGAGGAGGACCACGGTGATGCCGCCGACCAAGGCGACTTTGTCCCGCTTGAGACGGTTCCAGGCGATCCGCTTGAGGGACCGGCCCTCGACCTTCTTGCCCACCGGACCTGCCGGATCGGCGGGCGCGGTCGGGACCGCCTCCGCGGTCGTGTCGTGCAATGGCGCCGTCATGTGGCAGGGACCCCTCTCAACCGGCGGTGACCGGCCCGCACTTGCCGCTGTGGCGGCATCAATCTCCCTCAAACACAGGGGCGAAAGCCCCTGGTGGGCGAGTCTTCAACGGTTCGTCGAGCGCTGACCAGACTTGACGGTGAATGGATGCCTAAACGTGATGCGACTCCGGAGACCCGCTATCCGGACACGGCACACCCACTGGCGAACGATGAGCGGCGGAACCGAGTGGCCACCACTCCCGCACACACCTGACCCCGCCAGCCACCAAACGTGACACAAGTCACATAGAAGTCCGCAGCGCCCTTCCATGCCCGTTTCCCCCCTTCGCCCGGAGGGAACTTCGGGACAGGAACTGGCAAAACACCCACGCCTTGAGCGGCCTTAATTTTCCCCTTGAGGTTTCCTTGAGCTTTCCCGGAATTCCGAAAGCAGGCTCCGTTGACAGTGCCACGCGCCCTACATAAATTCCTCATCAACACGTGGGGTCACCGACGCAAATAAGGCCGATGGCCGCACGCACAGAGAAACCACACGGGGAAATCGGGGAAAAAATGAATACCAAAACACGCCGTACGATGAGTACGGCATTTGCCACCACGGCGCTTCTCGCGGGAACCGTACTGGTCGGCCAGGGAACCGCCAACGCGGCGAACACCGGTGCGCAGAACTGCGGAACCCAATCGTTCTACACGGTCGAGAAGTTCGGCGCTCCCACGTACAAGCCCATCGCGCCGACGGCTGGCAAGTTCAACTCCAGCAAGTCCACGTCGAAGTTGCGGTACGAGATGTCGACCACCATTTCTCGCCAGACCGCGTGGACTTTCTCCGGAGGTCTGAGCGTGAAGGCCGGAATCGCAACCATCGAGGCCAAAACTTCGTACGAGGTGACCAATAAGACCTCCAAGGGTCGCAAGGTCACCAACGTCATGAACGTTCGAGCCAAGCACTATGGCTTCACCACCCCCAAGGTTAAGTTCCAGCGGTTCAACATCCGCAAGGAACGCTACGGCCCGAAGTGCACGACGGTGGTGGTCAAGGACTACGGCATTCTGAACGCCATCGTCACGTACCCCTTCTTCAGCGAGTGCCAGACCAAGAACTCCAACGGCTGCACCACCAAGCCGTAACGGAGAAATAGGGAGCAGAAACAACCGCGTCCATCTGCACGGGGGCACGTGAAC
>NZ_AEJC01000109.1 GCF_000317595.1 Streptomyces ipomoeae 91-03
GGCGGTCACCGGCCGGCGAAGCCGGACGGCTTGGCGGACGGCAAGGCGGAGGGTGAGACGGAGGGTGAGACGGAGGGGCTGGGGCTGAAGGCGCGGTCGCAGTGGGACCAGTCGTGGAAGTCCTCGTCGCGGCTCCACAGACGCTTGGCCGCGAGGATGTTCCACTCCGGGTCGAGCGCCTTGCGAGGAGTGCCGCCCAGGTCCTTCAGACGGGCGTCGGAGATCTGGAACAGGCCCCAGTTCCGGGTGCCGTTGGTGTTCGGGAGGATGTGCAGCGGGTCGAGGAAGGACTGGCAGTCGGCGATCGCGACCGCGCGATCCGGTGCCTCGGTGAACACCTCGCGGATACGCCGCCGCACCTTGTCCTGCGACCAGGTGTCCATGCGCGCCCCGGACTCGTACAGCGCTCCCTTCGTGGCGTCACCGACCACGCCGTTGGGAGGCTCGATCCCCGCGATCACCTGGAAGGCGGTCACACGGCGCAGCGTCTGCGGTCCGAAGTCGCCGTCCACGCCGATCACCGCGCCTTTGGCGTCCAGCAGTCGCTGTACCTCGCGGACGCACGCGTCGTGCTGGCCCATGGCCACCACCTCCCGGCACGCGGACGTGAAGAGGAGCCGGTCGTCCTCCTTCCGCTGGTCCCCGGTGCCTTCGCCGCGACCGCCGGCCTTGTCGTCGGCCGAGGTCAAGGACGGCAACGTCCAGGCCATCCCCCCGAGCACCAGCACCGCCATGCCCACGGCCATGCCGACACGCATCCGCCGACGGCTCCGCCCCATGGCCCCGGAGACCCGCGAGGGCTCCCGGGGTACCTCCGCGGTCTCACCCCCGGCGCCGTGCTCGACGCCAGGGGCAACGGGCTCCGGCAGCCCGGCCTCCTGTGCCGACGGCTCGTCCGCCGGTTCCGGACCCTGCCGCTCCGGCTCCGTGGGCTCCTGGTCCCGGGCGGCGTCCGCCAGCGCCCAGAGGCGGTGCAGCGTCCGTAGCTCCTCCGGGGCGGCGCCGCAGGCCACCGCGAGCCGGTGCACGGTGCCGTAGTCCTGCGGCACCGAAGTGCCCAGGCAGTAGCGATGCACGCTGGAGCCGCTTGTTCCTGTCTTCGCGGCGAGAGCCGCGTAACTGAGTCCCGACCGTTCCTTGAGCGACCGCAAACAGGCAGCGAATCGCTCGGACTCGGTGCACTCCGACACCGGCGTCCCCCCTTTGTTCCTGCCGTACGGGACGGCTGCACTGCACGCGGGTCGGAGCGGCAGCGCTGTACGTAGATGAGAGGGCGCCCCCCCAAGATCCCCCTGGATCTCCGCGCCCGACGACACTGTGCCAGAAACAGACCGCCGGAACCCCGCCTACTCCGGCCACTTCCGCAGCGGATCCCCGGCGTCCGTGTCCGTCGCGTCCCAACGCCGTCCCAGCGGTCGGCGGACGCCGCAGGCAGGTCATGGCGCGGCCGTCCCAGCGTCCCACCAGGCCGGAATCCCTTGTCCGGGCCCGCCGTCGATTGCCAGCCTCGGGCCGTCCCAGAACGAACCACCCCCTGCGAGGAGACCCACCAGTGGCCCGTTTCATACCCCGGATCCTGCGCAACCGCCCGATGGCGGCCACGTTCGCGATGAGTGTCGCGGCCGTCGCGTCCTTCGCCCTGCCCACCTCCACCGCCCAGGCGGCGCCCACCGCGGTGGACTGTGCCTCCGGGGACGTCTGTTTCTGGACCGAACCCAACTTCGAGGGCAGGAAGTGCAGTTGGAGCGCGGCCGACATGGACTGGCAGAGCGAACCCGTCCGATGCTCCTGGGCGGCCACGACCAACGTCAAGTCCGTCTGGAACGCGGGCACTTCGTCCCGCTTCACGGGCGTCGTCTACTACAAGGGCGCCAACAAGGACGACCGTGCCGGCTGCACGCGCCAGCAGCACGGCGGCAACCTGGCCGGCACCTACAAGCTCCGCTCGCACGAGTGGACCACCGGCCGCTGCGGCTGACCCGGCCGACCGCGACCGGTCGTCCTTGACGACGGTTCAGGAACAGCACGAAGGGACGCGGGGGCCTGCGCGACCGGTCACATCGGTCCGCAGTCCCTCGCGCCCCTTTCAGCGCCTATGGCGATCAGGCGTAGAACCGGGACAGGCTCTGCAGCACAGCCGCCGGCTTCGCCCCGCCCTCGATCTCGATGGTGCCGTCAACGGTGATCTGCACGCCGCCGGGGACGTCCTCCACCGACGCCAGCTTGCCGACCAGGCGGATCTTCGAGCCGACCTTCACCGGCGAGGGGAAACGCACCTTGTTCAGGCCGTAGTTGACCTTGGTCGAGACCCCCTCGACGTCCAGCAGCTCGGTGAACAGCGGGATGAACAGCGAAAGCGTCAGGTATCCGTGGGCGATGGGCGCCCCGAACGGCCCCTCCGCCGCCTTCTCCGGGTCGACGTGGATCCACTGGTGGTCCCCGGTGGCGTCGGCGAACGTGTTGATGCGCTCCTGGGTGACCTCGATCCACTCACTGGCGCCCAGGTCACTCCCCGCGAGCTTCTTCAGCTCGTCGATTCCGTTGACGGTGATGCTCATGTGACTGTCCTTAGCTATGAGTTGGTGCCGTAGCGCTTGCGCACCCGGGCCTTGAGGAGCTTCCCGGAGGCGGTGCGAGGCAGTTCGTCGGCCAGCACCACCGACTTCGGGATCTTGTACTTGGCGAGGCGTCCGGCCAGCGAAGCCAGCACCTCGTCGGGGTCCAGCGAGGCTCCCTCACGGGGAACGACGACCGCGCGCGGCACCTCGCCCCACTTCTCGTCCGGCACACCGATGACGGCGCACTCCACGATGTCGGGGTGGGCGAGGAGCTGGTCCTCGATCTCGGCGGGATAGATGTTCTCCCCACCGGAGATGATCATGTCCTTGATGCGGTCGACGATGAAGACGTACCCGTCCTCGTCGACCCGCGCGGCATCCCCGCTGCGGAACCATCCGTCGGCGAAGACCGCGGCCGTCTCCTCCGGCAGCCCCCAGTAACCGGGCATGACGTGCGGCCCCCGTACGACCACCTCGCCGGGCTCGTCCACGTCGACCGGTGTCATGTCCGGCCGTACGACCCGTACGTCGCTGAAGAAGTGCGGCACCCCGGCCGACCCGGCCTTGCTCACGGCGTGCTCCGCGTCGAGGAAGAGCGTGCCGGGGGCGGCCTCCGTCATGCCGTAGCCCTGGAGGAAGGTGAGCCCCCGCTCCTGGTACTTGGCGATGAGCGGGGTCGGCACCGGTGAACCGCCGCAGGAGAGCATCCGCAGCGAGGACAGGTCGGCGTCGGCCCAGCGCGGATGGCGCGCGACCTGGTCGAACATCGTGGGCACCCCGAACATGAAGGTGATCCGGTGCCGTTCGATGAGGTCGAAGGTGGCCTCCGGGACGAACGACTCGACCAGGACGCACAGGCCGCCCTTGAGCAGCACGGGCAGGGTGAGCATGTTCAGCCCGGCGGTGTGGAACAGCGGGGCGGAGACCAGGGCGCGTTCGTCGGTGATGACGTCCTGGTCGACGAGCACGTTGACGGCGTTCCAGATGATGTTGCCGTGGGTGAGCATCGCGCCCTTGGGGCGGCCGGTCGTCCCCGAGGTGTACATGATGATGCAGGTGTCGTCGGGGCCGACGGGCTGGTCGATCGGCTCGGCCTCGGCCCCGGCGAGCAGCGCCTCGTACTCGGCGCCGACCTCGACATACGTACGGACGTCCGTGTCACCCGGCAGCCCCGCGACGAGTCCGGTGAACCCGGACGCGTAGACGAGGGCCTTGGCGCCGGAGTCGCCGAGCTGGTAGGCGATCTCGGGGCCGGCGAGGCGGGTGTTGAGCGGGACGAAGACCGCGCCGAGGGTGCCGGCGGCGAACAGCGTCTCCAGGTAGGAGGGGTGGTTGGGCCCCAGATACGCGATCCGGTCCCCTCGCCGCACGCCGGAGGCGCGCAGCGCGTGGGCGAGGCGCGTGGTGCGCTCGTACAGCTCCGCGTAGGTGATGCTCGTGTCCCCGTGGATCAGGGCGGTACGCCCGGGGGTCTTGCGGGCCCGGCGGGCGGGCCACGACCCCAGTCCCTCATTGCGCATGTCTGTGCCCCTGTCCGTCATTGCACATGGGAGAGCACATGGGTGCCCCTGGTGGATTCATGGAGATGGATGCGTGGTGTTCGTCATGGCTTATGCGTTCGTCATGGCTTCGTCAGACCGAGCAGACGGGCCGCGTTCTCCTTGAGGATCTTCGGCTTGACCTCGTCCTTGATGCTGAGCTTCTCGAAGTCCGCGAGCCAGCGGTCGGGGGTGAGCACCGGGTAGTCGGAGCCGAAGAGCACCTTGTCCTTGAGCAGGGTGTTCGCGTACTGCACGAGCTGCGGCGGGAAGTACTTCGGCGACCAGCCGGACAGATCGATGTGCACGCCCGGCTTGTGCGTGGCCACCGCCAGCGCCTCGTCCTGCCAGGGGAAGGACGGATGCGCCAGGATGATCTTCAGATGCGGGAAGTCGGCGGCCACGTCGTCCACGTGCAGGGGGTTCGAGTACTTCAGCCGGATGCCGCCCCCGCCGGGCACACCGGCGCCGATGCCGGTCTGGCCGGTGTGGAACAGGGCGATCGTGCCGGTCTCCTCGATGACCTCGTACAGGTCGTACGCCACCGAGCGGTCGTTGGGGAAGAAGCCCTGAATGCTGGGGTGGAACTTGAAGCCCTTCACCCCGTACTCCTCGACCAGACGGCGGGCCTGCTTCACGCCCGCCTTGCCGCGGAAGGGATCGATGGAGGCGAAGGGGATCAGCACGTCCGGGTTGGCGGCGGCGGCCTCGGCGACCTCCTCGTTGGGGACGGGCTCGGTGCCGGTCGCGGACTCGGCGTCGACCGTGAAGATCACGGCGGCCATCTTCCGCTCACGGTAGTACGCGGCCGTCTCCTCCAGGGTGGGCTTCCGCTTGCCCTCGACCTTGAAGTAGGCCGAGGAGGCGTCGTGCAGATCATCGTCCAGCGAGGAGTTGCCCTTGGAGGACACCTCCGCGTGGGTGTGGACGTCGATCGCCACCAGTTCGTCCACGTTCATGGACAGGCTCATCACGCCTCCGGGATCTTCGGGGCGGGGATGCCCACGGTCTGCGGCTCGGCGCCCAGCGAGGTCGGCCAGACGTCGGCGAGCGCCTCGGGGGTCCAGCCGCCGTTCGCGTACGCCGTCTTGATCTCCTGCGGATGCGACCAGAGTGCCACCTTGTCGCCGCCGATGCCGATGGCCTGGCCGGTGACACCGCGGGCGGCGTCGGAGGCGAGGAACGGGATCAGGGCCGCGCAGTCCTCGGGCGTGCCGAAGCCCTCGCCCTTGCGCAGGAAGTCCGGGAACGGCTTGCCCTCGCGCAGGGCGGCCACGTACGGGGCGAAGGCCGGGATGGTCTCGGTCATGGCGGTGGCGGCGACCGGGATGATCGCGTTGACCGTGATGTTCGCCCGGCCCAGCTCCATGGCCCAGGTGCGGGCGAAGGCCGCGATACCGGCCTTGGCGGCGGCGTAGTTGGTCTGGCCGAAGTTGCCGCGCTGGCCGGCCGGGGAGCCGACGAGGATCAGCGAGCCGCCCTCGCCCTGCTCGCGCATACGGACCGCGGCGGCGCGGGCACAGGTGAAGGTGCCCTTGAGGTGGGTGGTGATCACCGCGTCGAAGTCGTCGTCGGACATCTTCCACAGCACCTTGTCGCGCAGGATGCCCGCGTTGGTGACCAGGATGTCGAGGCGGCCGAACTCCTCCACCGCACGGCCCACCAGCTTGTCGGCGGCCTCGGTCGTGCCGACGGCGACGACCTCGGCCACGGCCTTGCCGCCCGCCTCGGTGATGGACTTCACGGCGGCTTCGGCCACGGCCTCGTCGATGTCGTTGACGACAACGGCGGCGCCCGCGGCGGCCAGGGCCTGCGCGTAGGCCAGTCCGAGGCCACGGCCGCTGCCGGTGACGACGGCGACCTTGCCGGTGAGATCGATGCTGGGCACGGGGTGATCCCTTCAGATGGGGGTGCGGCGTCGAGCGCTGTCGAAGGCTGTCGGGCACCGACGGACCGATCGACTGCGGTTACGAGATCGAAGCTAAGAGCAATAGTTGTTGACGTCAATAGTTGTTGTTGCCCGACCCTTGGGGCATGCTGGGGGCAGCACGTACCCGCTCCCCTCCCGGGGGCCTCGACGAGGGAGTCCGCCATCGCCGGCCAGCAGACGCAGAACCCCGCCTCGATCGACGCGCGCGAGCCGTGGATGCGCGGGCTGCACGCGGACACGGGCTATCTGCTGTACCGGCTGGGTCTGCGTTCCGGGCAGTTGTTCAACGCCTCGCTCCAGGAGTCGGGGCTGCGGCTGCGCCACTACGCGCTGCTGCGCTTCCTCGCCACGTCGCCGGGCGCGCTCCAGCGCGAGCTGAGCGCGTCCCTCGGCTACGACCCGAGTGCGATCGTCGGCCTGGTGGACGACCTGGAGAAGGTGGGGTTCGCCGAGCGGCGCCCCTCCCCCGACGACCGCCGCAGCCGGATCATCGTCCTCACCGAGGCCGGCCGGTCCTTCCTGCGGGACACCGACGAGGCCGGGCAGCGGGTCACCAACGAACTGCTGGGGCCCCTCGACGCCACCGAGCGCGACACGCTCCGCGCACTGCTGCAGAAGGTCGCCGAAGCCGGACTGGGGTGACGCCATGCCGATGACCGCCGACGCCCTGCCGGCACCGGGGACCGCCCGCTCCGCCCCCGACCGGCTGCTCGCCGTGCTGGCCGCCTTCGACCACGACCACCCCGCGCTCTCCCTCACCGACATCAGCCGCCGTGCCGGGCTGACCCTCACCACGGCCCATCGGCTCGTCGGCGCGCTCACCGGGTGGGGCGCCCTGGAGCGGGACGCGTCCGGGATCTACCACGTGGGCCTCAGACTCTGGGAGATCGCCGCCCTCGCCCCGCGCGGACTCGCCCTGCGGCAGATCGCGCTGCCGTACCTGGAGGACCTGTACGAGGCGACGCACGAGAACGTGCAGCTGGCGGTGCGCGACGGCGACGAGGTCGTCTACATCGAGTGGCTCTCCGGGCGCTCGGCGGTCGGCGTGCACATCCGGGTGGGCGCCCGCTGGCCGCTGCACGCCACCGGGGTTGGCCTGGCGCTCCTCGCGTACGGCGATCCCGCGTCCCAGGAGGAGTACTGCCAGGGCGAGTTGGCCTCCTTCACCCCGTACACCATCACCGACGGCGCCCGGTTGAGGCGGGCGCTCGCCGAAGTCCGCCGTACCGGTGTGGCGGTGAGCAGCCGTCAGGTCACCGAGGACGCGCTGTCGGTCGCCGCGCCCGTACGGGGGGCGGACGGTTCGGTGGTGGCCGCCGTGTCGGTGGTGGTGCCCCGAGTCGGCGCACAGGTACCGGTGTTGACCCCGGCGGTACGAGTGGCGGCACGCGGGATCTCACGGGCGCTGGGCTGGCAGCCGGACGAGCCCCGACGCGGCTCGGCGATACCGGGCCGGGGCACGTCCGCCGTCACCGCTACTTCTTGACCAGCGTCTGGGCCGCGTACGTCACCGCCGCGCCCGCGTGGGTGGCGGTGCCTCGGGCGGTGAGCCAGCCCTGGGTGGCGTCCGCGGCGGGGGTGACCTCCCAGCGGGTGACGAGCCGGCCGCCGGAGCGGATCCGGTCCACGGTGACCGCGCCGAGGGAGCGCACCTGCCAGTCGTTCGGGGCGGTCAGGGCGACCCGGGCGGCGGTCCAGGGCCGGGCGGAGCCGTTGGCGAGGGTGGCCGTGACGAGAAACTTGCCGTTTCTGCGGGTCACCTTGAGGCTGACCCCGAACGGCTTGCGCTTGTACGTGTCCACCCACGAGGTGTGCATCAGGGCCACCAGCGCGTCGGCCTGGGCGGGCCGCTTCGCCGCGAGGTCGTCGCGCTCGCCCGGGTCGCGGGCGAGGTCGTACAGCTCGACCTGCCACTGGCTGTCGGGTGCCTTGCGGTTCTGGCCCGGCGCGAACCGGATCGCCTTCAGGTTGCCGACGCGCACCGCCTCGGCCGCCCGCTTCGCCCGGCCCCGGTCGACCCGGTCGGCGCGCGGGGTGACGCCGTTGTGGTTGCGGTAGAAGTACAGGTGGTCGTGCTGGGCCGCCCGGGCGCCGGTGCCGCGCAGCAGCGGTGCGACGGAGAGCCCGTCGATGTCGGACGGGGCGGGAGCGCCCGCGAGTTCGGCGAGGGTCGGCAGGAGGTCGATCAGCGGGGTCGGCCGGTCGGTGGTGCCGACCGGGACGCGCCGCGGGGACCAGGCGATGAGCGGGACGCGGATGCCGCCCTCGTACAGGTTGCGCTTGTAGCCGCGCAGCGGGCCGTTGGCGTTGAAGAGGTCGGGGTTGGTGCCGCCCTCCTCGTGCGGGCCGTTGTCGCTGGTGACGAGGACGACGGTGCGCCGGTCGATGCCGTGCGCCTTGAGCCGGTCCACGACATTGCCGACCAGCGTGTCCAGGCCGGTGACCTGGGCCGCGTGCGCCTTGTCGGGGCGCGCCCAGGGTCGGTCCGCGTACTCGCCGACGTTCGGGGCCTGGCTCGGGGCGTGCGGCACGGTCGGGGCGAGGAAGAGCAGGAACGGCTGGTCCTTGTGGGCGTCGACGAAGCCGAGGGCGCGTTCCTCGATGAGGTCGGGCGCGTAGACCTTGCGGGCGCCGTCCCGGTTCTCGGGGATGTTCTGCTTCTTGCCGTTGTTCCACAGGTAGGTCGGGTAGTAGTCGTGGGCGTGCTTGTGCGTCAGATAGCCGTAGAACTCCTCGAAGCCACGGGCGTTGGGGTGGCTCGGCTGGTTCGGCTTCTCGGGGCCGAAGCCCCACTTGCCGATGAGTCCGGTGCGGTAGCCGAGGGCGCGCAGCGCCTCCGCGAAGGTGAAGTCGTGCTCGGTGAGGCTGCCCTGGCCGCCGGGGCCCCATGGGTTCGTGCGCACGGTGGCGTGGCCGCTGTGCAGGCCGGTGAGCATGGAGGCGCGGGCGGGGGCGCACACCGGGGCGGGTGAGTAGGCGTCGGTGAAGCGCAGCCCCTCGGAGGCCAGGGCGTCCAGGCGCGGGGTGTTGATCAACTTCTGGCCGTACGAGCCGAGTTCGCCGTAGCCGAGGTCGTCGGCGAGGACCACCACGAAGTTCAGCCGCTGTGCCGGGGCCTGGGCGGCCGGCACGATCGACACGGCCGGACGGCTCACCTCCGTGGCGGGGTGCGGGTCGGCCGCCTTGCGTGCCTCGTGGGCGACGCATCCGGTCGCCGCCCCGGTCGCGCCGATGGCGGCGGTCCCGGCGAGAAAGCGACGGCGGCTGGGCATGCGGACTCCTGGTTGATCGTCGGCGGGCGGTCGTGATCCGATGGTGAACCGGGCACTCGGAGCAAAACCACGCACAGGGCATGAACACCTTGTTGCAGCTGGTCGCGGGGGACCACGGTGATCAACTGTGCGCCCCCGTCCCTGGAGAGGGGGAATTCGGCGTTCTGGTTCCCTCCGAATGAGTTGATCTTGCCAGCGCCCTGTGAAGCCGCCGACATCGGGGTTGGGTCACCGGTTCGCACGCCAGGGCGGCTCGGCGTCCTGGCCCACCGCTGACAGGACTGGTGCC
>NZ_AEJC01000110.1 GCF_000317595.1 Streptomyces ipomoeae 91-03
TCTGCTGTCGGGCCTGGGCCCACCACCGCTGACGGACGGCACCGTGCTCCCCCTGGGACGCCCTACGGGGGCGCACGCGCGCGTGGACGTCGTTCCGCATCCGGCGCCGCCCTCGGAACTCGTCCTGCGCGTCACCCTGGGCCCGCGCCACGACTGGTTCACGGAGGCGGCCCTGCGCACCCTCGTCACGCGCCCCTATGCCGTCTCCGCCGCGAGCAACCGCATCGGCCTGCGCACGGAAGGCCCCGCCCTGGAACGTTCCAAGCCGGGCGAACTGCCCAGTGAGGGGATGGTGCTGGGCGCCGTCCAGGTGCCGCCGGACGGCCGCCCGGTCGTCTTCCTCGCCGACCATCCGACCACCGGGGGCTACCCGGTGGTCGCGGTCGTCCACCCGGCGGACCTGCCCGCCGCCGCCCAGGCCACACCCGGGACACCGGTGCGGTTCGTGACGGTACGCCGCCGCTGACCGGTCGCACACGCGGTTGGACCGCGGTACATCGCCCCCTGAGCCGCGTACGCCCGCCGCCGCAACCACCTCAAGCCGTCAAGCCGCCCAAGCACCCTCAAGGCGGTCGAGCCGACCTCGAACCGCCGCTCAAGCAAACCGCCTCTCAAGCCGTCTCAAGCGGCCTCCGGCTGATGATCCGACACGGACAGCGCCGCCAGCGCCGACGCCACCGCTCGGGAGGCCGACAGATCCAGCCGGGCACTCGTGCCGCGCGCCTTGTGGCGTACCTCGGCGGCGGCGAGGGTGAGGAGTTGGGGAAGCAGGTCGGTGCAGCGCCGGGCGACCCAGCCCGTGCCCGCCGTGGCCAGCCACCAGAGGCCGGCGGTGCGGGTGGGCGCGGGGAACTCGGGTTCGGGGGACGGGGCGGGCCCCGTCGCGATCCCCGCCTCCGCGAGGAGGGCATGGAAGCGGACGGCGAGCTGCCGGTGCCCCCGCTCGCCGGGATGCAGCCGGTCCACACTCCACATCGCGCGGTCCGTCAGCCAGGCGCCCTCGGAGGCGTGCAGATGGACCGCCCCGTAGCGCTCGGACAGGGCGTGGACCACGGTGTTGACGGCCCGCTGCCGCCGGGCGAGCGGCCTGGCGAGCGCCCCGGGCAGGCCGAGCATCGCGCCGGGGTCGGGCAGGCAGGCGGTGAGCAGCACCGTCTGCCGCTCCCGGAAGGCCCGGTACACCTTGTCCAGGCGGGCGGCGACGGCGTGGATGTCGAAGGTGCAGCGCAGGGTGTCGTTGACGCCGATGACGACGGAGGCGACGTCCGGCCGGAGGTCGAGCGCGGCGGGCAGCTGCTGTTCCAGCACCTCACGCGTCTGGGAGCCGCTGAGGGCCAGGTTGATGAACTCCACGGATGAGCCGAGCCCGTCGGCGAGGAGGGCGGCCCAGCCGCGCCGGCCGTCGCCGACCGGGTCCCCCACGCCTTCGGTGAGGGAGTCGCCGAGCGCCACGAAACGCAGGGCTCTCATCCGACGCCCTCCCGTATCGTGCGCACCGGCTGCTCGGGGCGTCCGACGGGCGCGTCGTGCGCGGCGAGGAACGCGTCCACGGCGGTCCGCCAGCTGAAGCACTCGGCACGCACGCGTGCGCCTTCCCTGCGGTCCCGCTCCGGGCGGTCCAGCAGCTGCTCGACCGCGTCCGCGAAGGACTCCCCGTTGTCCGCGGCCGTCGCCCCGGCCGAGCCGACGACCTCCGGCAGCGCGGACGAGGAGCTGGCCACCACGGGCGTACCGCAGGCCATGGCCTCCAGCGCGGCGAGCCCGAACGTCTCGGCGGGCCCGGGCGCCAGGCACACATCGGCGGAGGCCTGCAGCGCCCCCAGCGTGTCGCGGTCGGCCACATGCCCGAGGAAGGTCACCGGCAGCCCCTTCGCCCGCTGTTCGAGCCGGCCCCGCAGCGGCCCGTCCCCGGCGACGACCAGTACGGCCCGCCGCCCGCGCCGCAGCAGCGCCTCCAGGGCTTCGATCGCCGTGCCGGGCCGCTTCTCCACCGACAGCCGGGAGCACATCACCAGCAGCACATCGTCCACGCGGCCCACGCGCGCGTACCGCTCCCGCAGCCCCGGGTCCCGCAGCGCGGGGTGGCGCCCGACGAGGTCGACGCCCAGCGGGGCGCGTACGACGTTCCGGGCGCCGATCCGTACGAACTCGCGCTCCGCGAACTCCGTGGTGCACACGACGCGCGAGTAGGTGTGAGCCGTGCGGACGTTGAGGGCGTCGGCGGTGCGCCGGGCCATGTTCTCGGACAGGCCCCAGGTGCGCAGCACGCCGTCGGCGGTCTCGTGGGAGACCATCACCGCGGGCACCCTGGCGCGCCGGGCCCACGCGCCGGTCCAGCGCAGGGTGGTGCGGTCGGAGACCTCCAGCCGGTCGGGGCCCAACGACTCCAGGAGGCCGGCCACCCGCCGCTTGTCGGTCAGGACGCGGTAGCCGCCGGTGCCGGGCAGCAGCGGACCGGGCAGGGTGATGACCCGCCCCTGCTCGGTCTCGCGGTCGGTGTGCCGCTCGCCGGGCACGACGAGCACGGGCTCGTGTCCGGCCTCCTTGAATCCCTTGCCCAGCTCGCGCAGTGCCGTGCGCAGCCCTCCGGAGGCGGGTGCGACGAAGTTGGCGAGCCGTACGATCCGCAGGCCGTCCGTCGGTGCGCTCACACCGCCACCGCCGTCCGCGCCGCCAGCACATCGGCGTAGTGCCCGATGAGCTGATCCCCCACGGCCTCCCAGGTGCGCCCCTCCACCATGGCGCGACCGGCGGCCCCGTACGCGATCCGCAGCCCCGGATCGGCGACCAGGGACCGCACGGCGTCCCGTACGGCCGCGGCGTCGCGCGGCGGCACCAGCAGACCGGTGCGGCCGTGGGTCACGAGATCCAGCGGGCCTCCGGCGGCGGGCGCGACGACGGGCACGCCGCCGGCCATGGCCTCCTGCACGGTCTGGCAGAAGGTCTCGAACGGGCCGGTGTGGGCGAAGATGTCCAGCGAGGCGAAGATCCGGGCGAGGTCGTCGCCGGTGCGGCGTCCCAGGAAAACGGCGCCGGGCAGGGTCTCGCGCAGCCCGGGTTCACTGGGGCCGTCGCCCACGACGACGACGCGTACGCCGTCCAGCCCGCACACGCCGGACAGCAGTTCGACGTGCTTCTCGGGGGCGAGGCGGCCGACGTAGCCGACGATCACCTCGCCGTTGGGCGCGAGTTCGCGGCGCAGCGCCTCGTCGCGCAGTTCGGGGCGGAAGCGGACGGTGTCGACGCCACGGGGCCACAGGCTGACCCGGGGCACTCCGTGGGCCTCCAGGTCGTGCAGGGCCGCGCTGGACGGGGCGAGGGTGCGGTCGGCGGCGGCGTGCACGGAGCGGATGCGCCGCCAGGCCGCCGCCTCACCGGCGTGCACATAGGTGCGGGCGTAGCCGGCGAGGTCGGTCTGATAGATGGCGACGGCGGGTATGCCGAGGCGCGCGGCGGCTGCCATGCCGCGCACCCCGAGGACGAAAGGGCTGGCCAGATGGACGATGTCGGCCCGGTGTTCGACGATCGCTGCGGCGACTCTGCGACTGGGCAGGGCGACACGGACCTGGGGGTAGCCCGGGAGCGGAAGGGACGGGACTCGGACGACGGGGCACGGCGCCTGAAGATCGGCGCCGGCTCCGCTGCCAGGGGCGGTGGCCGGGGCCACGACGAGTGGGGAGTGGCCGCGCGCGACAAGGTGCCGCGCGGTCTGCCAGGCGCAGTGGGCCACGCCGTTCACATCGGGGGGAAAGGACTCGGTCACGATGACGACACGCATACCGGTGTTGTCGTCGTGCTGGACGTGGCCGCGTCAACGTGGATCTTTCCGCCCGGGGAACGTCCCATGAGCGTTGCGCTGCGCACTTCTCCAGGTCAGGTCGTGTCCATGCCGTCCTGACGTCCGAGTCACCCCATGTTCACATCGCGGGCATGTCAGGGCCCATCCGGCTGCGTACGGCTGTCTGGACCTCGGCCTCCTCGGCCGGGTCGGCGGCCAGTCGGCGGAGTTGGTCGACGACCCGGGCGTCGCCTGTCTCGGCGTACCGGGCGGCGATCTCGCGGGTGGTCTCCTCGCAGTCCCAGAGGCACTCGACGGCGAATCCGGCCGGGAAGGAGGGGTCGGTGGCGGCGAGCGCGCGGGCGGCGCGACCGCGGAGGTGGGAGGAGGCGGTCTCGCGGTAGATATGGCGCAGCACGGGTGCGGCACAGGTGATGCCGAGCCGTCCGGTGCCGTCCACGAGGGTCCACAGGGTGGGCGCGTCGGGTCCCTCACCGCGTACGGCCTCGCGGAGGGCGCCCAGCACCAGGTCGCTGTCCTGCGCGCCGCCCCGGCAAGCGAGCACGCGCCCGGCGGCGGCGCCCAGCGCGTCGGGCCGGTGCACCCAGCCGCGGGCCCGGTCGACGGCGGCCACGCTGCGCATGCGTTCGAATGAGGCCACGGCGGCTTCGACGACCATCGCCGTGCCGTCGGTCATCGCGCCCTCGATCAGGTCGAGGGCGTCGGGATCGTTGCCGTCGGCGAGGTAGCGCAGTGCCGTACAGCGGGCGCCGTCGTCGCCGGACCGGGCGGCCTCCAGGATCTCCGGCCGGTCCTCGGGAGCCGCGACGGCCGCGAGACACCGGGCGGCCGGCACATGGAGTACGGCTCCGCGTTCGATGCCCTGCTGGGCCCACTCGAACACGGCGCTGACGCTCCACTCCGGCCGGGGTCCGCCGGGGCGCATCTGCCGTTGCCAGCGGTCGAACGAGCCGACCTCCTGGGCAGCACGCACGCGTGCGGCGATCTCTTCGCGGGGGTCGTCGGCCCACAGCCGCCAGGGCCGGGGTTCGAAGGCGTCCCGGACGGTGGCGGCGAGTTCGGCCTCACCTTCGGGATCGGTGCTGAAACGGGCCAGGACGGGTTCGGCGAGGGCCCGTAGGCCTTCGTCGTCGTCTCTGAGGGCCAGCTCGTCCAGGGCCCACGCCCAGTTGGTGCCCACGGCGGCGTACCTGCGCAACAGTTCGAGCGCGTCCCGTCTGCCGTACGAGGCGAGGTGCCCGAGGACCGCGAGGGCGAGTCCGGTGCGGGACTCGCAGGTGTCGAGCACGTCCTCGGCGTCGAACAGGTGCCGCTCGATCTCGTCGAGCTCGCCGTTCAGATCGAGGTAGAGCCGGGCGTAGTACAAAGAGCGGTTCTCCACCTGCCAGTCGTGGCGGGGGTCGCTCAGCACACAGTGGTTCAGCGCCGCGAGCGCCTCGGCCCGCGGGGCGGTGAGCGCGTGCAGCGTGCCGTCGCCGCGGCCCCGCTGGAGCAGGCCGAGCAGCGTACCGCTGGGCGCTATGACCGGTTCGAACATGGGAAACAGCCTCACATCAAGCGTCGACGCAACCGGGGATCGTGCACTACCTGGCCGCGTGACAACACGTCGGGGCGCCCGCCGTCTCTTGCTTGCTGTAGACCATCTTCCTCTGCCTCTCGTCGGTGGCCCATGCGGACCGCATCACGGCCCGCGCGGTGCGGCAACACCTGCCCAGCCATCGCGTCCGTGAATCACGACGTCATGATGACCCGGCGGTTCTTCCTGCCGCGACCGAAATTTCCGGCGGCCCTTTACCGCCTCCCCCGTATGTGTTGTTTTACCTGGTCAGAACATGTGGATCAGTGTGCGCCGAACAGTTCGAGCAGTTCAGCCCTGCCGAACATCCGTGCAGTGTCGACGGCGTTCGGAGTGCCCGCGAGCGGATCCGCACCGCCCTCCAGAAGGACGCGGATGACGTCCCCCTCACCCTTGAAAACCGCCCCCGCGAGGGGAGTCTGGCCTCGGTCGTTGACGCGGTCGGCCGCACCGCCGCGGTCCAGCAGAGCCCGTACCGCGTCGGCGTGACCGTGATACGCGGCGAGCATCACGAGCGAGTCGCCGCGGTCGTTGGTGAGGTTGGCCGGAACACCCGCGTCGACGTACGCCACGAGCGCCTCGGTCTCGCCCCGCCGGGCCAGATCGAAGATCTTGGTCGCCAGCTCCACGACCTCGGGGTCGGGGGCTTCGCTCATCGCCGGGACCACCTCTCACTGCGAGCTAGGGATTACGGGTCACGCCTGAGAACACATGCACCTCAGGAGCCTACTTCGGCGGACCGTGGCGCCGTACGGGTGAATCGCCAGGGTACTGGCTCCGCGGGCACATGAGCGGTCACGGTCGAGGCAAAGATCACACCGACTCCGCCGGGACGCAACAGCCCAGCCCGGACGGGCCGGGATGCCTTCGACCGCCCGGGTGAAATCCGCCAGATTTCACCCATTCGCACCTTTAATCGTATAGATACATGGTGTGACCTTGGAAGAACTCATGGTGACTGTCCCCATCAACCAGGAGAGCCCAAATGATCCTGAACATCTCAGGCGTCGTCGTGCTCGGCGTCATCGTCTTCCTGTTCTTCCGCAAGGACGGCCTCAAGGCCTCGCACTGCATCGTCGTCACGCTGTTCGGCTTCTACCTCGCCAGTACGGGCATCGCCCCGAGCATCACGGCGGGCGGCGAGAGCCTCGCGAGCCTCCTCGGAGGGATCAAGTTCTGAGCCCGTCCGCAGGCCCCTCACCCGTACACACCTCCAGGAGACAGCCGTGGCCCGGGTCCCTCTCCCTCGCGTTCTGAGCAGTGGCGGCGCGCGCGTTCTGAACAGTGGCAGTGCGCGTCTGACCAGGAGCCGGGAGCTGGCCCGGACGGCGGCCGACGGCGCCACCGACGTCCTCCACCCGCTGATCGCGATCAGCCGTGGACTGCGCCGGCTGGCCGCGGCCGGACGACGCCGCTGGGCCGAGACCCCCCGGGACCGGCGGGGGTCACTGCTCTTCCTGGCCTCCTCGGTGCTCCTGGTCGTGACCCTGGTGCCGTACGGACCGCTGCTCGCCGTCATCGCCCTGATGGCGGCGGCAGCCTGGGCGGGCCGCGCCCCAGCGGACTCGGAGTCCGCCGGCCCCGACGAGTCCCAGGCCCAGCGCCTGCGGTCCCTCTACGAGGCCCTGGTCCCCTACTTCTCGACAGCCGACGACCCCGAACCCCTCTACTCCCACGGCGGCGCCTGGGACAAGGCCTTCCCCACCTACGCCTTCGACGGCACCGGCCGCGTCTCCCATCTGCTGATCCGCTACCCCGCGTACTTCACCGACGGCGAGGCCGAAGCCCGCACCCGCATCGAACACCTGCTGCACACCAAGGCGGGCCGCGGCCGGGAGTACCGCTTCACATGGGACGAGGAGGGCAACGAGCTCACCGTCACCGTCCTCCCTCCGCTCGCCACCGACATCGCCGCGCAGCGCTTTGTCACGGCACCGGGCGAGACGGTCCTCGGCTTCACCGACGCCACCCATGTCCAGCGCACTCTGCCCCTCTTCTCGGGAGACCCCCTCTCCTCCGACAAGGAACAACGCGACGTACCGCCCGTCGTCTGGCGCACCGGCGTCCGCTCCGCGGAGCCACATCTGCTGGCCGTGGGCGAGCCGGGCAGCGGCACGACCACCCTGCTTCGCTCGATCGCCCTCCAGGTCCTCCAGTACGGCGACGTCGTCATCGTCGACGGGGGCGGCAGCGGCGAGTACGCCTGTCTGGCCGGCCGGGACGGCGTCCTCGCCATCGAGTGCGGCCTGACCGGTGCCCTGGCCGGCCTGGAATGGGCGGCCCAGGAAACGGAACGCCGCCTGATCGCCACGAACGTCGCCCGCCAGGCGGGTCACTCTTCACCGGACGACACCCAACGCCCTCTCTGGCTCCTCCTGGACCGCCCGAGCGCGCTCATCCAGCTCGCCGCCGCCGACGGAGGGCGCGACCCTCAGTCCCTCCTCCAGGTCCCCCTCCGCCACGGCCGCGCGGCCAATGTCACGGTGGTGGTCGCCGAACAGTTCGACCACCTGGACGCCCTCACGGACGCCGTACGCCAACACACCCGCGCCCGAGTGGTCCTGGGCCCGGCCACCCGCGAGCAAGTGGAAACGGTCCTGGGCGCGCCCCCACCGACCACCCCCACCCCCGACGTCCCTCCGGGCCGCGGCTACGCCCGCCTGGGTCCCGGCCCCACCCTCCGCCTCCAGGTCCCGGCCACCCCTGACCCCTACGCGCCCGACACCCCGGAACCCCATGGCGAGGCAGTCCTGTCCCTGCTCCCACCACACACGACACCGGCCACCGCGACCTTGACGAAGGCCGCCGCAGTGGAACAGCCGGGCGCCTGACAGCTCGGGGTGCCTGGTACTTCGGCAACTACAGGTGATGTGTGGCTGATCGCACAGTTCCCCGCGCCCCTCAAAGGGGCGCGACCCCGGCTGCCACACCCCGACAGCCGGCGCCCCGTCACGCCACGAACGTCCGCGGTCCCTCGTTCCCCCCGGTCGCCCCGTCCCGCACCAACCGTGCCGCCGCCGCCAGCCGAACCGCCGCCTCCTCGGCCACCGCACCGCCCACCGTGAACGGCAGCCGCACATACCCCTCGAAGGCTCCGTCCACCCCGAACCGCGGCCCGGAGGGCACCCGCACCCCCACCCGCTCCCCCATCTCGGCAAGCCGCGACCCGGACAGCCCACCCGTGCGGACCCACAGCGTCAGCCCACCCCGAGGCTCCGAGAACTCCCAGTCGGGCAGCTCCCGCCGCACCGCGGCGACGAGCGCGTCCCGGTTCTCGCGGGCCTGCTCCCGTCGAATTCCCACGGCCCGCTCCCACCCCCCGGTGCTCATCAGCCAGTTCACGGCAAGCTGCTCCAGCACCGGCGTCCCCAGATCGGCGTACGCCCGGGCCGCGACGAGACTCCGGATCACCTCGGGCGCGGCCCGCACCCACCCGATCCGCATCCCGGCCCAGAACGCCTTGCTGGCCGACCCGACGGTGATGACGGTGGACCCCGCAGGGTCGAACGCGCACACGGGCCGCGGCATCTCCACATCGGCGTCGAGATACAGCTCGGACATGGTCTCGTCGGCGACGAGCACGGTCCCGGCGGCCCGGGCGGCGTCGACGAGCCCCCGACGCCGGTCCTCGTCGGCGAGCGCCCCGGTCGGATTGTGGAAGTCGGCGACGACATACGCGAGTCGCGGCGCCGCGTCCCGCAGCACCTGCCGCCAGCGGTCCATGTCCCACCCGACGAGCCCGTCCGCCATGGCGACCGGGACCAGCCGGGCCCCCGCCTCCCGCATCAGCTGCAGGATGTTGGCGTACGACGGCGACTCCACGGCGATCCGCTCGCCGCGCCCGGCGAAGAGGTGACAGATGGCGTCCATGGCACCCATGGCCCCGGTCGTCACCATGATCTGCTCGGGCATGGTCGGGATGCCGCGCGCGGTGTAGCGGTCGGCGAGCATGGAGCGGAGCGCGGGCAGCCCGGCCGGATAGTCCCCGTGCGTGTGGGCGTACGGCGGCAGCTCCTCCAGCGCGCCCTGTACGGCCCGGGTGAGCCACGGCTCGGGCGCGGGCAGGGCCGCACAGCCCAGGTCGATCATGGAGCCGAGCGCCTCGGGCGGCAGCGGTTCGAGCCCGCGCGCGGGCAACGGCTTGCCCGCCGGTACGGCGGTCCAGCTGCCCGCCCCGCGCCGGGACTCCAGGAACCCCTCCGTGCGCAGCGCCTCGTACGCCGCCGCGACGGTCGTACGGCTGACGGACAGGGCCAGGGCCAGTTCGCGCTCGGCGGGCAGCCGGGCGGCGACGGGCACGCGGCCTTCGAGGACGAGCACCCGGACGCCGTCGGCGAGCGCGCGGTAGGCGGGCGGGCGCTTGCTGCCGGGGCCGCTGGGGCGGTCCTGCTGGGAGTTGAGCATGCGGGCGAGCTGGGCGGCCCCCACTGCCGAAGTCCACTGAGACACGTTTTCCAGTCCACCTTCCCCGAATTGGCCTTGGATGGCATCGTCCCTCAAGCCACAGGGTGACATGTGTCAGGCCACTACCACCACAGGGGGGCACCTTTGTCCGCTCACGGGCATCTCGCGCGGCGGCTGTCGCAGCTCTACGTCGGTCTCACGCTGTACGGCGTGAGCTCGGCGCTTCTCGTCCGGTCGGGCCTCGGCCTCGAACCGTGGAACGTGCTCCACCAGGGGCTCGCCGAACGGACCGGTCTGTCGATGGGTGTCGTCCTGACCATCGTCGGTGCCGCGATCCTGCTGCTGTGGATCCCGCTGCGCCAGCGGCCCGGTCTCGGCACGATCTCCAACGTCCTGGTGATCGGCGCCGCCATGGACGCCACCCTGGCCATGACCCCCGACGCCCGAAGCCTGGCGGCGCGGATCCTGCTGATGGTCACCGGGATCGTCCTGAACGGCGCGGCGACCGGCCTCTACATAGCGGCCCGCTTCGGCCCCGGCCCCCGCGACGGGCTGATGACCGGCCTGAACCGGGTCACCGGCCTGTCGATCCGTCTGGTGCGCACGGCCATCGAGCTGACCGTCGTCGCGACCGGCTTCGTGCTCGGCGGCACGGTCGGCGTGGGCACCCTTCTCTACGCGCTCTCCATCGGCCCGCTCGCCCAGCTCTTCCTGCGTGTGTTCGCCGTCCCCACGTCCGGCGGCAGCACGGTCGTTGCCACCGGGCCATCGAAGGGGGCCATACTGCACCGGTGACCGCCGTCAAACGCCACCCGTACCTCGACCATCCGGGCCCGATCGCCTTCGCCCACCGGGGCGGGGCGGCGGACGGCCTGGAGAACACCATGGCCCAGTTCCGGCGCGCGGTGGAGCTGGGCTATCAGTACATCGAGACCGATGTGCACGCCACCCGTGACGGCAAGCTCGTCGCCTTCCACGACGCGACCCTGGACCGGGTGACCGACGGGGCGGGCCGGATAGCGGACCTGCTGTGGAAGGACGTACGGCACGCGCGCGTGGCGGGCGTCGAACCGGTCCCCCTCTTCGAGGAGCTCCTGGAAACCTTCCCCGAGGTCCGCTGGAACATCGACATCAAGGCGGAGCTGGCCCTGCACCCGCTGCTCAATCTGATCGCCCGCACCGACTCCTGGGACCGTGTCTGTGTCGGCTCGTTCTCCGAGTCCCGGGTGGCGCGCGCCCAGCGTCTGGCCGGTCCGCGCCTGGCCACGTCGTACGGTACGAGCGGCGTCCTGGGGCTGCGGCTGCGGTCCTGGGGTGTGCCGGCCACGGTGCGTCGCTCGGCGATCGCCGCGCAGGTGCCGGAGTCGCAGTCGGGGGTGCCGGTGGTGGACAGCCGGTTCGTGCGCGCCGCCCACGCACGCGGGCTGCACGTCCATGTGTGGACCGTGAACGAACCACAACGTATGCACCGCCTCCTGGACCTGGGCGTCGATGGCATCATGACCGATCACATCGACACGCTGCGCAAGGTGCTCGAGGACCGGGGTACCTGGGTCTGACGCCTTCGCGCGGCCCGTTCACGGGGAAGCGAGGGCACGGGTGGGCACCGACACCGTGCGGACGGGCGCGGCCGACGAGGCCGACGACCGGCGGCGCGAGCAGCGCGGCTGGTACTTCTACGACTGGGCCTGTTCGGTCTACTCGACCAGCGTCCTGACCGTGTTCCTCGGCCCGTATCTCACCGAGGTCGCCAAGTCCGCCGCCGACTCGGACGGTTACGTCCATCCGCTGGGCATCCCGGTCCGCGCCGGCTCGTTCTTCGCGTACTCGGTCTCCCTGTCGGTG
Organism: Streptomyces ipomoeae 91-03; assembly: GCF_000317595.1. GTDB lineage: Bacteria > Actinomycetota > Actinomycetes > Streptomycetales > Streptomycetaceae > Streptomyces > Streptomyces ipomoeae. The sequence goes on from NZ_AEJC01000110.1 coordinate 11,625, forward strand.
ATCATCGCGGTGGCGATCATGCCCCTGGTGGGCGCCGCCGCCGACCGTACCGGCCGCAAGAAGCCCCTCCTGGGCGCCGCCGCCTATCTGGGGGCCGCCGCGACCGCCGGCATGTTCTTCCTGGACGGCGACCGCTATCTCCTCGGCGGCGTGCTCCTGGTCATGGCGAACGCGGCGCAGTCCGTCGCGATGATGCTCTACAACTCCTACCTGCCCCAGATCGCACCCCCGGAGGAACGCGACGCGGTCTCCTCCCGGGGCTGGGCCTTCGGCTACGCGGCCGGCGCCCTGGTCCTGGTCGCGAACCTGGTCCTCTTCACCGCCCACGACACCTTCGGTGTCTCCGAGAGCATGGCGGTCCGTATCTGCCTGGCCTCGGCGGGACTGTGGTGGGGCGCCTTCACCCTCATCCCCCTGAGCCGCCTGCGCGACCGCCGGGACCCGGCGCACGGGACGACCGGCGCCCAGGAGGCCACCGCCCCCGGCCTGCGCCAGCTCGCGGCGACCGTCCGCGACATGCGCCGCCATCCGCTGACCCTCGGCTTCCTCCTCGCGTATCTCGTCTACAACGACGGCATCCAGACCGTGATCTCCCAGGCCTCCGTCTACGGCTCCGAGGAACTGGACCTCGGACAGTCCACACTGATCGTGGCCGTCCTGCTGGTGCAGGTGCTGGCGGTCGCCGGAGCCCTGGCCATGGGCCGCCTGGCCCGCACGTACGGCGCGAAGCGCACGATCCTCGGCTCCCTGATCGCCTGGACCCTGATCCTCGCCGCCGGCTACTTCCTCCCCGCCGAGGCACCGGTCTGGTTCTTCGTCCTGGCCTCCGGGATCGGCCTGGTCCTCGGCGGCAGCCAGGCCCTGTCCCGCTCCCTCTTCTCCCACCTCGTCCCGCCCGGCAAGGAGGCCGAGTACTTCTCGGCGTACGAGATGAGCGACCGCGGCATGAGCTGGCTCGGCCCGCTGCTGTTCGGTCTGACCTACCAGCTGACCGGAAGCTATCGGGACGCGATCATCTCCCTGGTCGCCTTCTTCGTCATCGGATTCGCCCTGCTCGCGAGGGTCCCGGTGCGTCGGGCGATCAGCGACGCGGGCAATCCCGTACCCGAGAGGATTTAGCGCCCGGAGCGAAAGCGCTGTAGTGTACGCGTTTGGCCTGCCAGGCGTACCGTTACTGCGCGTCAAAGATGCCGAAACGCTGGGTGACATCTGCTGTCAGATGTGACAAACCGGGCGCCGGTGGGTACTGCACTGGTTGACAAGGCTGCGGCTACGACGGCGACGCATGACCCGGAACGGGACACGGAACGGGAATCTTTACCGCCGACCGGACGTTGACCGGATGACGACGACAGCGACACCTGTCCTGTGGGCGACAAGCCCGGGAGGCACGATTCATGAGTGAGCGAGCTCTTCGCGGCACGCGCCTCGTGGTGACCAGCTACGAGACGGACCGCGGCATCGACTTGGCTCCGCGCCAGGCCGTGGAGTACGCATGCGAGAAGGGGCATCGCTTCGAGATGCCCTTCTCGGTCGAGGCGGAGATCCCGCCGGAGTGGGAGTGCAAGGTCTGCGGGGCCCAGGCACTCCTGGTGGACGGCGACGGCCCTGAGGAAAAGAAGGCCAAGCCCGCGCGTACGCATTGGGACATGCTGATGGAGCGGCGCACCCGCGAGGAACTCGAAGAGGTCCTCGAGGAGCGCCTGGCCGTTCTCCGCTCCGGCGCGATGAACATCGCGGTACATCCGCGAGACAGCCGCAAGTCGGCGTAACCCCTCCGGGGGTCAGCCGGGCACACGGCACAACCAAAGCCGACG
>NZ_AEJC01000111.1 GCF_000317595.1 Streptomyces ipomoeae 91-03
TGCTCGCGGAGCGCTACGCGTCGACCTTCGCCATGACGTCGTCGCTCACGTCGAAGTTGGCGAAGACGTTCTGCACGTCGTCGCTGTCCTCAAGGGCGTCGATCAGCTTGAAGATCTTCTTGGCGCCCTCCTCGTCCAGCTCGATCTGCATGGTCGGGACGAAGTTGGCCTCGGCGGAGTCGTAGTCGATGCCGGCCTCCTGGAGGGCGGTGCGGACCGCGACCAGGTCGGTGGCCTCGCTGAGCACCTCGAAGGACTCGCCCAGGTCGTTGACCTCCTCGGCGCCCGCGTCCAGGACCGCGCCGAGCACGTCGTCCTCGGTCAGCTCGCCCTTGGGGACGATGACGACGCCCTTGCGGTTGAAGAGGTACGAGACGGAGCCCGGGTCGGCCATGGAGCCGCCGTTGCGGGTCATGGCGACACGGACGTCGGAGGCGGCGCGGTTGCGGTTGTCGGTGAGGCACTCGATGAGCACCGCGACACCGTTCGGGCCGTAGCCCTCGTACATGATCGTCTCGTAGTCGGCGCCACCGGCCTCCAGGCCGGCACCGCGCTTGACCGCGGAGTCGATGTTCTTGTTCGGGACCGACGACTTCTTCGCCTTCTGGATGGCGTCGTACAGCGTCGGGTTGCCGTCCGGGTCGGCGCCGCCCATGCGCGCCGCGACCTCGATGTTCTTGATCAGCTTCGCGAAGAGCTTGCCGCGCTTGGCGTCGATCACGGCCTTCTTGTGCTTCGTCGTGGCCCATTTAGAGTGGCCGGACATCTGCCTGTCTCCTTCGCGTAACCCATCCTGCAACGAACTCCCCAGACCTGAACGGCTGGGGGACCCCCGGAGATCCTACAAGGACTCCGACGCCCGGCTCGCGTGCACCATCTCGACGAACAGCGCGTGCAGCCGGTGGTCGCCGGTCAGCTCCGGGTGGAACGACGTGGCGAGGGCATTGCCCTGGCGTACGGCGACGATGTGGCCGTCGTACTCGGCGAGCACCTCGGTCTCGGCACCGACGGACTCGACCCAGGGGGCGCGGATGAAGACGCCCTCCACAGGATCGCCCGCCACGCCCTCGACGTCCACCGAGGCTTCGAAGGACTCGTTCTGGCGGCCGAAGGCGTTGCGGCGCACGATCATGTCGATGCCGCCGATGGTCTCCTGGCCCGAGCGCGGGTCGAGGATCTTGTCGGCGAGCATGATCAGGCCGGCACAGGTGCCGTACACGGGCATGCCGTCGTGCACGCGCGCGCGTAGGGGGTCCATCAAGCCGAAGAGGACGGCCAGCTTGGAGATGGTGGTGGACTCGCCGCCGGGGATGACGAGGCCGTCCACCTCGGCGAGTTCCTCGGGGCGCCGCACCGGCCTGGCCACGGCGTCGGCCGCGGCCAGGGCGATGAGGTGCTCCCGTACGTCGCCCTGGAGGGCCAGGACACCGATCACGGGGGTGTTGCTCATGGGTGCTTACCAGCCCCGGTTCGCGTAGCGCTCGGCCTCGGGGAGGGTGTCGCAGTTGATGCCGACCATGGCCTCGCCCAGGTTGCGGGAGGCGTCCGCGATGATCTTCGGGTCGTCGTAGAAGGTGGTGGCCTTCACGATGGCGGCGGCGCGCTTGGCCGGGTCGCCGGACTTGAAGATGCCGGAGCCGACGAAGACGCCCTCGGCTCCGAGCTGGCGCATCAGAGCGGCGTCGGCCGGGGTGGCGACGCCGCCGGCGGAGAAGAGGACCACCGGGAGCTTGCCCAGCTCGGCGACCTCCTTGACCAGCTCGTACGGGGCGCGCAGCTCCTTGGCTGCGGCGTACAGCTCGTGGTTGTCGAAGCCGCGCAGCCTGGCGATCTCGTTCTTGATCTGGCGCAGGTGGCGGACGGCCTCGACGACGTTGCCGGTGCCGGCCTCGCCCTTGGAGCGGATCATGGCGGCGCCCTCGGCTATGCGGCGCAGGGCCTCGCCGAGGTTGGTGGCGCCGCAGACGAAGGGGGTGGTGAAGGCCCACTTGTCGGAGTGGTTGACCTCGTCGGCCGGGGTGAGGACCTCGGACTCGTCGATGTAGTCGACGCCGAGGGACTGCAGGACCTGGGCCTCGACGAAGTGGCCGATGCGGGACTTGGCCATGACGGGGATCGAGACGGCCTCGATGATGCCCTCGATCATGTCGGGGTCGGACATACGGGCCACGCCGCCGTCCTTGCGGATGTCGGCCGGGACCCGCTCCAGGGCCATGACCGCGACCGCGCCCGCGTCCTCGGCGATCTTCGCCTGCTCCGGGGTGACGACGTCCATGATCACGCCGCCCTTGAGCTGCTCGGCCATGCCGCGCTTCACGCGGGCGGTGCCGGTCTCGGGGGTCGGGGCGGAGGAGTTCGAGAGCGTGCTGGACACGGGGTTGACCTCACTCGGGGGAAGAAGGTTTCTGCGAATACCGAGGAAACGGGAGGGG
>NZ_AEJC01000112.1 GCF_000317595.1 Streptomyces ipomoeae 91-03
TACGCGACGGGCTTGACACACCGGCACGGCCCCTTCCGCCGTCACGCGACTGACCCGCCGTCCCCACTCAGCTGCGGGCAGTCGTGCCGCTGGGGCGATGGGGGTACCTCCCGCTCATGGGGGCCCCTCCCGCTCGAGCGAAGTCGAGAGTGCGAGAGCGAGGGAGGGTGGGCGCGGCGGCACCTCGTGGCGCCGAGTAGCGCAACCCCCCCCGCCCAGCTCCAGCGCCGGGCATCCTGCACGCCCCGGCAAGCGCAATCCCCCGCCGCGCCACAGCTCCGGCAACCCCCATGCCCCGGCAAGCGAAACCCCGCCCAGCCCCGGGCGCCCCGCAGACGCAGGCGAGCGCAACCCACCCCCGGCCCAACCCCGTAGGGCTACCGCCCCCTCCAAGGCAACTCCGCCGTGATCGTCGTAGGCCCACCCACCGGCGAATCGATCACGAACAACCCATCCACCGCACCAAGCCGCTCCGCGAGCCCGGCCATCCCCGTCCCGCCATCCAGCCGAGCCCCACCCCGCCCGTCGTCCCACACCTGGATCAGCAGCCGATCATCCGCCCGCCACACATCCACGGCCGCAGACTTCGCCCCACTGTGCTTACTCACGTTCTGCAGCAACTCGGAAACGGTGAAGTAGGCAATCCCCTCCATGGCCGCAGCAGGCCGCGAGGCCAACTCCACGGTCACCTTCACCGGCGCGGTGCACCGTGAGGCGACGGCAGACAACGCCGCGTCCAGCCCCCGGTCCGTCAGTACGGCCGGATGAATCCCCCGAGCCAGATCCCGCAGTTCCTGAAGCGCCAGCTTCACCTCCCCATGCGCCTCCTCCACCATCGAGGCAGCCGCATCGGGATCCTCCAGCAACTTCTCCTTGGCCAGCCCGAGCCCCATCGCCAGATTGACCAGCCGCGCCTGCGCCCCGTCATGCAGATCCCGCTCGATCCGTCGCAGATCAGCCGCGGCGGTGTCGACGACAACCCCCCGGTCCGATTCCAGCTCCGCGATCCGCCGCTCCAGCTCATCGGAGGGCGACAACAGCGCCCGCACCATCACCCGATCCACATTCGCCAGCCCCCGCACGACATACGGCAGCACCGGCCACGCCACGAACAACCCCACCAGAGTGATCGTGAACGTCGCGATACCCCACGGCAGCCGAATCAGCTCGTACAGCATCGAACGCCAGCCGACCGGATCCTTCACGCTCATCCACACCTGCGCGAAGAACCCCTCCCCGCCACCCCGCAACGGCAACGGACTCGGCTCGTCCACCCGCACCCCGAGCAGCTCCCGCGCCCGCATCCGCTCCAGCCGCCCGAGCTGCCGCGCACCCACCAGCGCGGCGGCGAGCAATGGAAAACCGATCACCGTCAACGTCAGAAAGGCACTGGTGGACAGCACCGTCACCACATATACGAACCCGAGCACCGCCAACGGCAGGTTCGCCAGCAGATGCGCGATCTCCTTCCACGTCTGCCCCTCGAAGGCGAGACGAGGCGGCGGCAACGGCTCGGCAGGCGTATGACTCGACGGCAACGGCCGGCCGTACGAGCGTCTGGACCCGGCCGGCGAGGAAGAATCGAAACGAGGCGCGGTCATACCGCACACCCTGCCCGCCGAACCCCCACCGGCGCCATGAGGCGAACCGCCCCACCCCCCTGGGGAAAACCCCACCCCGACCGCACTCCGACCCCTCCCCGAACGTCCGCCCCACCCGCCCGCGCATGCCGACCTGTGACGGCCTGCTTACGGTCTCTTTAGCAGGGCCTAGACTCCCGTGCGTACAGATCGTCGAACAGCGACGCATGCACGGCGTACGTCGCACGTCGCACGCGTGTACAGGTCACCGGACCAGCAAGGTCAGCCAGGCCGGCAAAGCCGGCAAGGCCACCGGACCAGCAAGGTCAGGGACACCGGACCAGCAAGGTCAGTCAGAACAGTCAGGTCAGTCAGGTCAGTCAGGGAACGAGGGGCGGACGTGCCGGAACCGACCGTCGTAGCCGTCGCGGCGGAGTACGTCGTCGCGGCGGACTACTTCCAGTCCTACTCGGTGGTCGGACTGCTCGCCGCCATCGGCGTGCTCTTCGTCGCCATCGCCTTCGGCGCGGGACGACTGCTGCGCCCCGAGGTCCCCACCAGGGAGAAGCTCCTGACGTACGAGTGCGGAGTCGACCCGGTCGGCGAGGGCTGGGCCCACACCCAGGTCCGCTACTACGTCTACGCCTTCCTCTACGTCATCTTCGCCATCGACTCGATCTTCCTCTTCCCCTGGGCCACCGTCTTCGCGGACGACGGCTACGGCGCGACGACGCTCGTGGAGATGTTCGTCTTCCTGGGCTTCCTCGCCGTGGGCCTGCTCTACGCATACAAGAAGGGCGTCCTGGCATGGACGTGACGCCACCCACCTCAGCCCCCGTACCGCTTCCGGAGCCGAAGCGTCTGGGCGCCCTCGCGCGCCTGGCCCCCGAGCCGATGAAGGTGATCCTGAACTGGGGCCGCCGCTACTCGCTCTGGGTCTTCAACTTCGGCCTCGCCTGCTGCGCGATCGAGTTCATCGCCGCGTCGATGGCCCGCCACGACTTCATCCGCCTCGGCGTCATCCCGTTCGCCCCGGGCCCCCGCCAGGCCGACCTGATGGTGGTCTCGGGCACGGTCACGGACAAGATGGCTCCGGCCGTGAAGCGCCTCTACGAGCAGATGCCGGAACCGAAGTACGTCATCTCCTTCGGCGCGTGCAGCAACTGCGGCGGCCCCTACTGGGACTCGTACTCGGTGACGAAGGGCGTCGACCAGATCATCCCGGTCGACGTGTACGTCCCCGGCTGCCCGCCCCGCCCCGAGGCCCTCCTCCAGGGCATCCTCAAGCTCCAGGAGAAGATCGCCCGCGAGTCCCTGAGCGACCGCTACGGCACCTCCCGCCCGTCCGCCGCGGCACTCCAGAGCGGCCTGGTGACGCCGCCGCCCACCCCGGAGGACGCGCGATGACCCAGGTCGGCTGGCTCCCCGCCCCCGCCGAGGAACTCTTCGGCCCCGACGCCACGGCCGAGGAGTCGTACGACGTCCTGACCGTGGACGTCCCGCCCACCTCCTGGACCCAGGCCCTGCGCACCGCCCGCTCCACCCTGGGCTGCACCTACTTCGACTGGCTGAGCGCGGTCGACGAACCCGGCACGGGCTTCCGCGTCTCCGCCCACGTGGTCGCGCTGGCCCCCGTACGACGCCTCCTGCTCCGTACGACGGTCCCGCACGAGTCCCCGGTCCTGCCCACCGCCGTCGACGTCTACGCCGGCGCCGCCTGGCACGAGCGCGAGACCCACGAGATGTTCGGCGTCCGCTTCGAGGGCCATCCCGCCCTGGACCATCTCCTCCTCCCCGAGACCTTCGAGGGCCACCCCCTCCGCAAGGACTTCGTCCTCGCCGCCCGCGTGGCCAAGGCCTGGCCCGGCGCCAAGGAGCCGGGGGAGTCCGAGCACGGCGGCCCCAAGCGCCGCCAGATGCTGCCCCCCGGCGTCCCCGACCCCAACGAATGGGGCCCCCTGAAGGGCCAACTCCCCCCGGCCCCCACCCGCCCCGCCCGAGCCGCCGGCGCCCGCGCGGCCGGCGCCCGCCCCACCCGCACCCCCGGCGAACGCCCTCCTCGCCGCACCCGCACCGCAGCCGAGGGCTCCGCGAGCCAGACCCCGGCCGTACCCGCAGCCGACGCCGCGACCCCACCCGCCACCGGCTCGCCGACCCCTCCCCGGGCCCCGCGCCGCAACCGTACGGCGGCCCAGGGCTCGGCAAGCCAGACGGCGCCCGGTACGACGAACGCCCCCACGGGCGCCCCCGCACCCCCCGCGCCTCCTGCCGGACCGCGCCGCACCCGAAGCGCGTCGGAAGGCTCGGCGAGCCAGCGCACGCCGTCCCCCGAACCCCCGACCACCGACGCCCCCTCGGCACCCCCAGGCCCTGCACGCGCCACCCCCCGCAGCGCGGACGCCCCCTGGCACCACGCCCGCCCAGCCTTCGACGAGCCCGAGCCCGAGCCCGAGCCCGAGGTCACGCCGCGTGCCGAGCCCGAGCCCGACCCCGAGGGCGAGCCGCAGGCCGAACCCCAGGCCAAGCCCGAGCCCGACGCCGAAGCCGCCGACGCCGAAACCCCCGACCCCGACGCCCCCGCAGGAGGCCCGCAGTGAACGACGCCCTCGACGTCGCCCTGCGACTCCTGCTGGTCTTCGTCGTCTTCCTCACCTTCCCGCTGATCATCGGTCAGACGGAACACAAGGTCATGGCCCATATGCAGGGCCGCCTGGGCCCCATGTACGCCGGCGGCTTCCACGGCTGGGCCCAGCTCGTCGCCGACGGCGTGAAGTTCGCCCAGAAGGAAGACGTGGTCCCGGCAGGCGCCGACCGCCGCATCTTCCAGCTCGCCCCGGCCGTGGCCCTCCTCCCGTACCTCCTGGTCCTCCTCGCCATCCCCATCGGCCCGGGGGAGGGCGCGGTCGGCGAGGTCGTCGACGCGGGCATCTTCTTCGTCCTCGCCGTGATGGGCGTGGGCGTCCTCGGCTCCCTCATGGCCGGCTGGGCCTCCGCGAACAAGTTCTCCCTCCTCGGCGGCCTCCGCACCGCCGCCCAGCTCCTCGCCTACGAACTCCCGATGCTCCTGACGGCCGCCTCGGTGGCGATGGCGGCCGGCACGGTCTCCCTCCCCGGCATCCTCGACGCCTTCGAGTGGTGGTGGCTGCCCTGGCAGATCGTCGGCGCGATCGTCTTCTTCGTCGCCGGCCTCGCCGAACTCCAGCGCCCTCCCTTCGACATGCCCGTCGCCGACTCGGAGATCATCTTCGGTGCCTACACCGAGTACACCGGCCTCCGCTTCGCCCTGTTCCTCCTCGCCGAGTACGCCGGGATCGTCGTCCTGTGCGGCCTGACCACGGTCCTCTTCCTCGGCGGCTGGCACGGCCCCGGCGGCGCCGACGGCCTCGGCTGGGTCTGGACCCTTCTGAAGACCGCCGTCCTCGCCTTCCTCGTCATCTGGCTCCGCGTCACCTACCCCCGCCTGCGCGAGGACCAGCTCCAGAAGCTCTCCTGGACCCTCCTCGTCCCCCTCTCCCTCGCCCAGATCGCCCTCACCGGCATCGTCAAGGTGGTGATCCAGTAGCTATGGCCCCCATCCCCGGCGCCGGCCTGGCCAAGGGCCTGGCCGTCACCCTCCGCACGATGACGCGGAAGACCGTCACCGAGCAGTACCCGGACGCCCAGCCCGAACTCCCGCCCCGCACCCGCGGCGTCATCGGCCTCTTCGAGGAGAACTGCACGGTCTGCATGCTGTGCGCCCGTGAGTGCCCGGACTGGTGCATCTACATCGACTCCCACAAGGAGACGGTCCCGCCCGCGGCCCCCGGCGGCCGCGAGCGCAGCCGCAACGTCCTCGACCGCTTCGCCATCGACTTCTCCCTCTGCATGTACTGCGGTATCTGCATCGAGGTCTGCCCCTTCGACGCCCTCTTCTGGTCCCCCGAGTTCGAGTACGCCGAGACCGACATCCACGAACTCACCCACGAACGCGACAAGCTCCGCGAGTGGATGTGGACCGTCCCCGCCCCGCCTGCCCTGGACCCCGGCGCGGAAGAACCCAAGGAACTCTCCACGGCCCGCAAAACCGCCGAAAAACTGGCCACGACCCAGACAGACCAGCAGCCGGGAGCACCGAAGCCACTCCACCCAACCGCCCAGGCGAAGCCACTGGCGTCGCCCAGGGCCACCGGGTCAACCGAACCGCCGGCGCCGTCCAAGCCGACTGAGCCAGCCGACCCGCCCGAGCCGGCTGACCAGGCCAGGCCGCCGGCGTCGTCCGAGCCGACCGGTTCGACCGAGCTGCCCGAGTCGACCAAGTCAGCCGACCCGCCCGAGCCGGCTGACCAGGCCAGGCCGCCGGCGTCGTCCGAGCCGACCGGTTCGACCGAGCTGCCCGAGTCGACCAAGTCAGCCGACCCGCCCGAGCCGGCTGACCAGGCCAGGCCGCCGGCGTCGTCCGAGCCGACCGGTTCGACGGAGTCGGCCAAGCCGACTATGTCGCCCGAGCCGGCCAAGCCGGTCGAGTCGCCCGAGTCGCCCGAGTCAGCCGAATCGAGTGAGCCGGGGGAGGGGACCTCGTGAGCCTTGCCGTAGGCGCAGCCGTGTCCGCGGTCGCCGCCGCCACGACGCACCCCACCCTGTCCGCTGCCGAGACCCGCGGTTTCCTCTCCCCGACCGGCGTCGAGATCGCCTTCCTCCTCGTCGGCCTGGTCACCTTCGGCGCCGCGATCGTCACCGTCACCACCCGCCAGCTCGTGCACGCCGCCCTCTGGCTGGTCGTGGCCCTCGGCGGTCTCGCCGTCGAGTACCTCCTGCTCACCGCCGAGTTCATCGCCTGGGTGCAGGTCCTCATCTACGTCGGTTCCGTCGTCGTCCTCCTCCTCTTCGGTCTGATGCTCACCAAGGCCCCCATCGGTCGCTCCCCGGACGCCGACTCCGGCAACCGCTGGGCTGCCCTCACCGTCGCCGTGGCCGCTGCCGCCGCCCTCGTCTGGGTCGTCGTCGACGCCTTCCGCACCACCTGGATCGACCTCGACGGCCCCGCCGCCGGCTCCACCAAGGCCACCGGCGAAAGCCTCTTCCAGAACTGGGTCCTCCCCTTCGAGGCCCTCTCCGTCCTCCTCCTCACCGCCCTGGTCGGCGCGATCGTCCTCTCCCGCAAGACCAAGACGAACACACCCCCGACCGCCGTCACCCCCACCCCCCGCAGCGGCAACCAGCCCGCCAAGGAACCCAGGACACCCAAGGCGACCGAGGGAGGCGTCCGCTGATGCACCTCGCCTACCCCGCCGTACTCTCCGCCCTCCTCTTCTGCACGGGCCTCTACGGCGTCCTCGCCCGCCGCAACGCGATCCTCGTCCTGATGTCCGTCGAGCTGATGCTCAACGCCGTCAACCTCAACCTCGTCGCCTTCGACGTCTGGCTCACCAAGGCCGCCGAGGAGACCCTGCACTCCGGCCAGGCCCTGACCCTGTTCACCATCACCATCGCCGCCGCCGAGATCGGCATCGGCCTGGCGATCGTCCTCGCCGTCCACCGCGACCGCGGCACCGCGGACATCGACAAGCTCCGCGACACCGCCGAGCGCCCCGACACCGACGGCCCCGACGACTCCGACGAGCCCGGCCACGCCGACCAGGCTGAGCGGAGCGAGAAGGCTGAGGCCACCGCGTGACCACGACCACCCTCGCCGTCCTCGTTCCCCTCCTCCCTTTCCTCGGCGCCGCGTCCGGCCTGCTCCTCGGCCGCACGGCCCCCGGCTTCGTCCGTCCCCTGGCCGTACTGCCGACCCTCACCGCCTTCGCCCTGGCGGTACTGGTCGCCGTACGCCAGGGCGGCGACAAAGCCGTCGACGCGGCCACCGAGCTGACGCCCACCGGCTCCATCCCCATCGACCTCGCCCTGCACATCGACGGCTTCGCCGCCCTCGTCGCCGTCCTGGTCGGCCTGGTCGCGACCTGCGTGCAGATCTACTCGACGGGCTATCTGCGCGACGACCCGCGCTACCCCTCATACGCCGCTCTCGTCTCCCTCTTCACCTCCGCGATGCTGCTCGTCGTCTACTCAGGCGACCTGATGGTGCTCCTGGTCGGCTGGGAGATCATGGGCATCTGCTCGTACTTCCTGGTCGGCCACTACTGGGAGACCCCGGAGGCCCGCGCCGCCTCCCTCAAGGCCTTCCTGGTCACCAAGCTCGGTGATGTCCCCTTCCTGATCGGTCTGTTCGCCCTCGCCGCGGACGCCGGTTCGTTCCGCATCACCCGGATCCTCGACACCGTCGCCGACGGCGGCCTCGACCACCCGACACTGATCGCCCTGCTGCTCCTTGCCGGCGTGGCGGGCAAGTCGGCGCAGTTCCCGCTCCACACCTGGCTCCCCGACGCGATGGCGGGCCCGACCCCCGTCTCCGCGCTGATTCACGCCGCGACGATGGTCGCCGCCGGTGTCTACTTCATCGCCCGGCTCCTCCCGGTCTTCGCCGCATCCTCGGCGGCCCTGGTCGTCCTCGCCGTCATGGCCGCGGTGACGATGGCCGGCTCGGCCCTCGCCGCCCTCGCCCAGGACGACATCAAGCGCGTCCTCGCCTACTCGACGATCGGCCAGCTCGGCTACATGACCGGCGCCCTCGCCGTCGGCGACCGCGGTGCCGCCGTCTTCCACCTCCTCTCCCACGGCGCCTTCAAGGCCCTGCTGTTCCTTGCCGCCGGCGCGATCATCCACGCCGCCGGCACCAACTCCCTGGCCGCCATGTCCCGCATGAGCAACCTCCGCGCCCGCGTTCCCGACGCCTACTGGACGATGACCGTCGCCCTCCTCGCCCTTGCCGCGATCCCGCCCTTCAGCGGCTTCTTCTCCAAGGAATCCGTCCTCGGAGCCGCCGAGCACGCCGCCACCGGCCACGCCGAGCACATCCCCGGCGCCGCGGGCTGGACCGTCCTCGTCGCCGGCCTGCTCACGGCCCTGCTCACCGCCGCGTACGCCACCCGCCTGTGGCTGCTCGCCTTCCGGGGCCAGGGCGCCGAAGCCCCGGACCACGGTCGCCAGCCGCTCACCATGATCGTCGTGCTGTGGGTGCTCGCCGCACCGTCGCTCGCCCTCGGCGCTTTCGCGTACGGCCGGCTCCCCGATTGGTTCGACGGCGACGATCTGGCCCCGACCCTCACCACGTCCGTCCTCGGCACGGGTGTCGCCCTGGCCGGCGGGCTCGTGACGTACGCGGCCTGGCGGCACACCACGGCGGCAGCGGCCCGCGCACCACTGGGCGCGGTTGCGGCCCACCCCGAGGCGGACGCCGCCACGGTCGAGGCGGAGGCCATCGCGAGCCACGCACCCGCCTACGGAGACGTGGCCTCGGCACCCGACCCGGCGGACCCGGGTCGCCTCCTGCTCGGCCCACTGCACCGCCACGCCGCCGCCGGCTTCCACCTCGACGCCGTGTATTCGGCGCTCTTCGTCCGCCCGGTCCAGGCCGGCGCGAGTCTCGTCCGGTTCCTCGACCGCGAGGTCGTCGACACCTACGTCCACGGCGCGGGCGCCCTGCCCCGTCTGCTGGGCGCGGCCGTACGCCGGGCGCAGACCGGCAATGTGCAGACCTATGTGAGCGCGCTGCTCGCCGGCACCGTCGTCCTGGTGGTCGCCGTCCTCGTCGTCGCCACGGGAGTGTGAGCAGGCGTGATCGATATCAACGAGTCCGTGATGCAGTTCCTTCTGGAGTTCGTCGTCGTCGGCCCGCTCATCGGCGCCGCCGCTCTCCTGCCGGCCCCGCCCGGGCTGAAGGGGAAGTCACCCGAGCAGGCCGTGCTCCACCACGGCGTGACCGTCACCGGCGCGGTCCTCATCGCCGCGATCGCCCTCGCGCTCGGCTTCGACCACGACCAGCCGTCGAAGATGCAGGCCAGCACGGACATCAGCTGGATCCCCGCACTCGACGTGCGCATCCACCTCGGCATCGACGGCATCTCCCTCCCCCTTCTGGTCCTGACGGCGCTGCTGACCTTCCTCTGCGCGCTCTACTCCTACTTCAAGCTGCCCGCGGGTCCGTCCCCGAAGGCCTTCGTCTCGCTGCTGCTCGTCCTCGAGTCCGGCACCCTCGCGACCTTCGCCGTCCTCGACCTGCTGCTGTTCTTCCTCGCGTTCGAGATGGTGCTCATCCCGATGTACTTCCTCATCGCCCGCTGGGGCGGCGAGCAACGCACTCAGGCCGCTTGGAAGTTCATCCTCTACACCCTGCTCGGTTCCGTGGTCATGCTGCTCGGCCTGCTCCTGATCGGAATCAGGGCGGGCACATTCGACATGGTGGCACTCGCCACTGACAATCGCCCCGAGCTGACCACATCCGTGCAGGTCATCGCCGTTTTGGCGATCGGGATCGGGCTCGCGGTCAAGACCCCGATGTGGCCGCTGCACAGCTGGCTGCCGGACGCCCACACCGCCGCCCCGACCGTGGGCTCGGTCCTGCTGGCCGGCGTCCTGCTGAAGATGGGTACGTACGGTTTCGTCCGCATTCTGCTTCCGATCGCCCCCGATGGGTTCCGTATCTTCGCGCCGTACCTCGCCGCCTTCGCGGTCGTCGGGATCATCTACGGATCGCTCGCCTGCCTCGCCCTCGCCAAACAGGGCGCGAAGGGTGACCTCAAGCGCCTCATCGCGTACTCCTCCGTCGGCCACATGGGCTTCGTACTGCTCGGCATCGCGACGATGACCCCGACCGGTGTGAACGGCGCCCTGTTCGCCAACATCGCCCACGGCCTCATCACCGGCCTGCTCTTCTTCCTGGTCGGGGCGCTGAAGGACCGCACCGGCACCACCGACCTCGACTCCCTCTCCCTCCCGTCGCCCGACCACCGCCCCTCAACGAGCGGCTCCGCCGCGCCGAATCAATCCCAAACCGGCGCCGCCCTCTACGGCAAGGCTCCACGTCTCGGCGGTCTGCTCGCCTTCGGCGCCGTCGCCTCGCTCGGGCTGCCGGGCCTCGCCGGGTTCTGGGGCGAGATGCTGGCGCTGTTCGGCGCGTTCGAGCCCGCCGCCGACCTCAACCGCCCGGCCTTCCTCACCTTCATGACGATCGCCGCGTTCGGCACGCTCCTGACCGCCGCGTACATGCTGATCGTGGTCCGCCGCGTCTGCATGGGCGCCGCCCCGCAGGAGGGACCCCGGCTGGCGGACGTACAGACGTACGAGTTCGCCGCCTGGACCCCGCTCGTCGCCCTCACCGTCCTCGCCGGCCTCTGGCCCGCGGCCCTGCTCGGCCTGACCGACCCGGCCGTGCAGCAGCTCCTCGCAGGAGGCACCCGATGAGCTCCCTGGCCCAGCCGCCCGCTCAGCAACTGGCCGAGTCCGTCGTCCAGTCCGTCGACTGGCTCGCCATCGCGCCGCCCACCGTCGCCGCCGTCGTCGGACTCGCCGTACTCGTCGCCGACCTCTTCGTCGGCGACACCAGGAAGGCCCTGCTCGGCTGGACATCGGTCGCGGGCCTCGCCGTCTCCCTGCTGACCCTGCTGCCCCTCCTGGACGGCGACCGGGCCACCTTCTGTCTGACCGGTACCTCGGACGTCTGCAGCTACACCGCCGACCGCTTCACCCTCGTCATCCAGTTCCTCGTCCTCGGCGGCGCCCTCCTCGCGGCCCTGCTGTCGATGACGACCCTGAAGGACGCCAAGAGGGAACTCCCCGAAGGGGAGTTCTGGTTCCTGCTGCTGTCGTCCGCCGCGGGAGCCGCCCTCCTGCCCGCCTCTCGCGACCTCGCGACCCTCATTGTCGCCCTGGAGGTCGCCTCCCTGCCCGCCTTCGCCCTCGTGGGCATCCGCCACGGCGACAAACGGTCCTCCGAGGCGGCCCTGAAGTTCTTCCTGTCGTCCGTCACCGCCACCGCCGTCAGCCTGCTGGGCATCAGCTTCGTCTATGCCACCACGGGCACCCTCTACCTCACCGAGATCGCCGACCGGATCCAGAACGTCGACGGCCAGCTGCACACCATCACCCAGGCCGGTGTCGTACTGACCCTCATCGGCTTCGCCTTCAAGACGGCCGCCGTACCGTTCCACTTCTGGGTCCCCGACACCTACGTCGGCGCCCCGCTGCCCGTCGCCGCCTATCTGTCGGTCGTCGGCAAGGCGGTCGGCTTCTCCGGGCTCATCCTCGTCACCGTCGTCGCCCTCCCGTCGTACTCCGACGTCTGGGGCCCGGCCCTCGCCGCGCTGGCCGCCCTCACCATGACCGTCGGCAACGTCGGCGCCCTGAGGCAGCGGTCCACGCGCGCGTACAGCGCGGTCCGCCTGCTCGCCTGGTCCTCCGTCGGCCAGGCCGGCTACCTCCTGGTGCCGATCGCGGCAGCCGCGTACTCCACCGATGTCGAACAAGCGATCGGCTCCACCGTCGCCTACGCCCTGATGTACGCGGCCGTGAACCTCGGCGCCTTCGCCGTGGCGGCCCTCGTCGGCCGTACGAAGTCCCTGAACCGCGTCAGCGACTACCGCGGCCTCTACGCGTCCAGCCCCCTGACCGCCCTGCTCCTGGCCTTCTTCCTGCTCTGCCTCGCCGGGCTGCCACCGGGCATCATCGGCCTGTTCGCCAAGGTCACCGTCTTCTCGGCGGCCGTCGACGCGGGCCTCGGCTGGCTGGCCGTCGTCATGGCCGTCAACGTCGTGATCGCGCTGTACTACTACCTCCAGTGGACGACTCTGCTGTTCCGCGCCCCCGAGGGCGAACCGGAGCCGCACCGCGTCCCGGCACCGCTGACCGTGGCGATCGCCCTCACCGGAGTCATCGGAATCGCCCTCTCAGGGGCGCCGCAGCTGATCCTGCGCTTCGCCGGCACGGGCCTTTTCTAGGGAGCCCGCCTTCACTCGGACGCCCACCGGTCGGCCCGCGCGCACAAGGGAACTAGTACTCCTCGCCTGGCGTTGACCAGTACGGGAGGGTCCACTGAGAGGTGGAGTCGACAGCAACAACGAGCAAAGGGTTCCCCTGCCGCACGACTTGGAGGGCGTACCGTGCACCGCCGGCACAACGGGCTCAGGACCGCCGTACTCCTCGGGGGACTGTCCGCACTCATCATCGTCATAGGAAGCTTCTTCGGCCGTACGGGCCTGGTCATCGCGGTCTTCGTCGCCCTCGGCACGAACGCGTACGCGTACTGGAACAGCGACAAGCTGGCTCTACGCGCGATGCGCGCCCGCCCGGTGAGTGAGTTCGAGGCGCCGGCCCTCTATCGCTTGGTCCGCGAGCTCTCCACCCAGGCCCGCCAGCCCATGCCCCGCCTGTACATCTCCCCGACGGACGCGCCCAACGCCTTCGCGACCGGCCGCAACCCACGCAACGCGGCCGTGTGCTGCACCGACGGCATCCTCCGGCTGCTCGACGAGCGGGAACTGCGCGGCGTCATCGGCCATGAGCTGAGCCATGTCTACAACCGCGACATCCTGATCTCGTCGATCGCCGGAGCCCTCGCCTCCGTGATCATGTTCCTGGTGAACTTCGCCTGGCTCATCCCCATCGGCCGCTCCGATGACGACGACGGCCCCGGCCTGCTCGGCATGCTGCTGATCATGATTCTCGGACCACTCGCCGCGTCCCTCATCCAACTCGCGATCAGCCGCTCCAGGGAGTACGAGGCGGACGCCTCCGGCGCCCAGCTCACCGGCGACCCACTGGCCCTCGCCAGCGCCCTGCGCAAGCTCGAAACGGGCACCAAGCAGCTTCCGCTGCCCCCGGAGCCCCGCATCGAGACCGCGAGCCACATGATGATCGCGAACCCCTTCCGCCCGGGCCAGGGCCTCTCCAAGATGTTCTCGACCCACCCGCCCATGGCGGAACGCATCGCCCGACTCGAGAAGATGGCAGGTCGTCACCGGTGAAGACCATCCTCAACATCATCTGGCTGTTCCTCAGCGGCTTCTGGCTCTTCCTGGGCTATCTGCTCGCAGGCCTGCTCCTGTGCATCACCATCATCGGCATCCCGTTCGGGATCGTTCTTCTGCGTGCAGCATCGCGCTCGGGTCAACTCGCCCCTCGATGATCATCGAGGGCAACAGCTCAGGCTCCGGAAGAGGGACTCGGTCCACGTCCAACAGCGCAGCGTTCACCCGGCTCCAGGTGTCGTCGGACGTCCAGGCGTTGAAGTGGTTCGAGGCTTGGCGGGTGGCGCCAGTTTCCTCGATCACCTCGGGCCACGACTTGCCGGTGCGCGCTTTGTAGAAGATTGCGTCCACGGAGCGCCGTACGGTGCCCATGCGCCCCTTCGGGAGGAGGGGAGCGACCCTGGCCCAGTCGTCGTCGGAGAGCGGAGCCGCGGGCACGTCGAGGTCCGTAGTGGTGTACCAAGCCCGCACGGTGCAGGGGACCCCGCCGCGACGCCCGTCGGGGACCGGTCCTGTGACGGTGACCTTCAGCTCCAGCATGGACAGGATGGCTGCCTGTTGCTCTGGGGCCATGTCGGGGAACGACGTCTTCGCCATGTTCGCGAGTGCCCGGAGATCACGGGCGCGCTGATCCGACTCCTCCATCTCGGCCAGCCATTCGGCTGCCTCGTCACGCAGGTGCTGAAGCTGTTGGAGTTCTTCGTTCAAAGCTGCCGTGGCGGCCTCGATGGCGTCGGCTGACTTGCTCTGCTTGGCTGTCGCCACGATCACGGCCGTGATGGACGCATTCATGCCCTCGATTTGCTGGTCAAGATCAGCGATTCGATCGGCTAGGGTGCGTTTTGAAAGTGCTGGTCACAGCCACTCGTTGATGGCTGCGACCAGCACGGTCGCCTCGTAGCGAACTGCCAACTTGTCGTATCTCGTGGCGACAGCGCGGTGCCGCTTGAGGCGATTGATTCCGCACTCGACCGCGTGGCGCTCCTTGTAGTCGGCCTTGTCGAACTTAGGTGGCCGGCCGCCGTGGGAGCCGCGGTTCTTGCGGTTGGCGATCTGGTCGCGCTTCTCCGGGATCGTGCAGCGGATACCGCGCTTGCGCAGGTAGGCACGGTTCGCGCGGGAGCCGTACGCCTTGTCGGCACGCACCTTGTCCGGCCGGGTGCGCGGGCGGCCCGACCCGAGCCGGGGCACCCGGATGCGGCCCAAGACCACCTGGAAC
This sequence comes from Streptomyces ipomoeae 91-03, assembly GCF_000317595.1. Lineage (GTDB taxonomy): Bacteria > Actinomycetota > Actinomycetes > Streptomycetales > Streptomycetaceae > Streptomyces > Streptomyces ipomoeae. Next base: position 14,637 of record NZ_AEJC01000112.1, read on the forward strand.
TGCGGGGAATCACCGCGCTGTCCTGCCGTGATGACCAGCGACATCGGTTTCTGGGCCTGCTCGACCGCCAGGTGGAGCTTGGTTGTCAGCCCGCCCCGGGAGCGTCCGAGCCCGTGGTCGTCGGGCTCGATGAACACACCGCCTGGCGGCTCGATCTGCAGATCCCCTTTTTGCGGGCGCCGGCCGCATGCTGGTGGGCGCGGGCGATGGTCGAGTCCACCGAGACGTCCCAGGTGATCAGTCCCTCGGCGTCGGCCTGGGCCTGCAGCTGTTCGAAGATGCGGTGCCAGGTGCCGTCCCGCTGCCAGCGGCGGAACAGGCCGTAGACCGTCTCCCACGGGCCATAGCGCTCGGGCACGTCCCGCCAGGGAGCACCGGCGCGGGTGCGCCACCGTATGCCGTCTATCAGTTGCCGCTTGGTGTGCACCGGTGGCCGTCCAGGCTTCTTGCCGACCGGGAGCAGGGGCTCCAGCTTCGCCCACTGTGTATTCGTCAGATCATGCCGCCCCACGAAGTGGGATCTTGACACATCAAGATCCACATATGAAACGCACCCTAGAGCGGACTTGTCCCCCTCGGCCATTCCGATCCACTCAGCAGCCAGTTCCTGAAGTTTTTCGCTGTCGCTGGCGATCTCTGTGACGTGCTTCCAGACATACGCTTCAAGCGCATCAGCGTCGATGTATGAGCAGCCGCAGGGCCTCTGACTGGGATCTCGGGGAGCGCTGCCTGCGCATCGGTAGTAACGGGCATCTTTCCGCTCCGAAGCCCGGCTGATACCCGTGTACGTCCTCCTGCACAGGCTCAGGACTCGGCCCGTCAGCGGATAGAACTCTCGTTGCCCACTGCTGTGCTTCGCTGTCTCGGCCACCTTGCGTTGCAGTTCGGCACTCTGCTCTTCGGACAGGATCCGGGGCAGTTCGATCCTGACGGTGTCGCCCCAGAGGGGATTGCCGTTTTCGTCGGTCTTCGCGTGCTTGCCGCGAAAGACGAGCAGTCCGTCGAGAACGGGGGTCGACATGACCCGGTCCCGCAGGTTGTCACGGGTCCATGCCTTGCCGGAGCGCGCCGTGATGCCCTCCGCGTTCAGGCGGATGGTGGCCTGGCGAAGGTTGAGCCCTTCGCCCACCACCAGTTCGTACACGTGCCGGATAGCCTCCGCCTCGTCCTGGTCGATCACCAGATACGAGCCAGGCGTGCCCCTGTCGGCGATGCGATAGCCGTAGGGAGGGCGTCCGCCGATGTGTGCTGCGGGAATCAGTTCGGCCTTCTCCTGCAAGCCGCCCTGCGTGCGGTCGCGGATCGTCTCCCACTCGGTCTCGGCATAGTCGGCGTCGCGGCGCATCTTCTTGCGCCCTTCGGTGGTCGTGTTGTCGTAATCGTCTGCGACAACAGCGACGTACACCCCGAGGTCTTCAAGGGCCCAGACCCAGCGCCAGAAGGCACGCCCCTTGCGACCGATCACGCGGCCGTCAGGCACGACCACGATGTCGAACGGGCGGGGGAACTTCTGTGCGTCTTCCATCAGACGCTTCAGGTCCCCGCGGTCAGCCGCCTCCAGGGAGCCCGAGACTCCCTCGTCTTTGTAGGTGCCAACGTGCTCCCACTGCTTGAGTGCGATGTGGCGCAGGGTCTTGCGGCTCTGTCGCGCTACGCCGTAGCCCTTCTTCTGCTCTTCGGTGGAGACGCGCAGGTAGTCGACAGCGCGCAGTGCGTGCGTGCCGGTCACCCGAGCAGCGGTCTCGATGGCTGAGGGCAGGGCTGTGCTTACATTGGACACGTCGACTCCCAATCAGTCGGCCAGCCCCGGGGCGGTGCCAGCCGCTGCCGGGGCGTTTTTGTCAACTCTCACGGTATCGCTGCGGTGTGACACTCCGTCGGGTCTCTGGACATTTCCGAGGCGCGCTTGCGGTCCAAACAGAATCCGTAGGAGCAGCCCGCCGTTCAGCCGAGGACAGTGTCTTGTCGGGGTTCCCAATGACCTTAGAAGCTGCTGTCTTTCCGGGCTTGAGGACGGCGTTTTCGCTGGTCGGGCGTAGGGTCGGTGATCCTGTGGGAGTGGTGGTCTGCCGTGTCGCCGCTGCTGTGGAGGTCATGGATGCCGTCGGTTGTGGGGCTGCTGGAACAGCGTGAGCTCGTGGCTCGCCGTCGTGTGGACGAGTTGCGGGAGGAGGCCGACCACATCCAGGCCGAACTGGCCGTGGCCGAGCGGGACTGGAAGGAATGGGCCATCGCTCGCTCGCGGGTGGGCGAGGTTCTTGCCCCGGCAGACGAGACCGAGCATGGCCACGACCAGGCCGACCGGAGAGCACTGACCGCCGAGGGGCAGGCCGAAACGGCATCGTCAACGCCGGAAGCGGCGAAGGCGAAGTCGCAGGTGCCGGTGTGGCGTGAAGGGCTTGTGTGGTCGGTGGACTACCAGCGCATCCTCAAGGCGCTCGCGGACCGGGCCCGGCTCGGGCAGGGGCCGCTGACCTGCCAGGAGATGGCTGCTTTGTTCGGCATGGACGTGGTTCCGGCGAGGGTGGAGGCGCTGAGGTCGAAGGCGAAACGCCTGGTCGCACGAGGCTGGCTGGCCGAGCCGGCACCGGGCCGGTTCACGCTAGCCCGCGGCGTGAGCGGGCCAGGCGGCGGGTCATGAGCAGGGTCATCGACCAGTAGATCATCGCCTCGGCGCTGGTGGTGCGGGTTCGAAGTCGCGTGCCAGGCGGCGGGTGCGCATCAGGTGGGCGAAGAGGCGCTCGACGATCCACCGCTTGGGCAGTACCACGAAGCCGCGCATGTCGTCGCTGCGCTTGACGATCGCCAGCACCAGGGCGAACGTGACCAGGCAGTACTCGACGAGGCTGCCGGTGTAGCCGCCGTCCGCCCAGATGAGGGCCAACCGGTGGTGCGCATCGGCGACTTGATGCAGCAGGACCTTCGCGGCGGCGCGGTCACCGACATCCGCGCTCGTGACCATCACGCCCAGCAGCAGGCCGAGGGTGCCGACCACGACGTGCCGCTTGCCTCGCGCTTTCACGAGGTGGGCTGTCCAAGAGTTGATCAGAAACACGGAAAGTGCCCTTGACCTGCAACGATAGGACTTGCTGAGGGTCCTGTTGGCTGCAAGGAAAAGAGCACTTTCCAGGTGAGAGAGCCTATCTCGTCGTACCCACGTGTCCGTGTCCAGGGAGACGGTCGGCAGGTGGTCTCGCAGGCCGGTGCGGTCCTGCTGATGGAGACGGTCCGCAAGACGGGCCTTGACCAGGCGATATCCGCAGCTCTGGCTCCGTGGCGGAAGCCGCGGGCCGTCCACGATCCCGGCAAGATCCTCCTGGACGTCGCCATGGCGGTCGCACTGGGCGGGGACTGCCTCGCGGACGTCGCCATGCTGCGGTGTGAGCCGGCCGTCTTCGGCCCGGTCGCCTCCGACCCGACCGTCTCCCGCCTGATCGACACCCTCGCCGCATCCGGCGAGAAAGCCCTGCAGGCCGTCCGGTCCGCACGCTCCGAAGTCCGTCATCGTGCCTGGTCGTTGGCCGGCAAAAACGCCCCGGACGCCGACGGTCAGGTCACCGTCGACCTCGATGGCGTCCTCGTGATCGCCCACTCCGACAAGCAGGACGCGGCCGCGACCTGGAAGAAGACCTACGGCCATCACCCGCTGACGGCCTTCGTCGACCACGGACCGGGCGGAACCGGAGAGCCCGTCGCCACCCTCCTCAGACCGGGAAACGCGGGCTCCAACACCGCCGCCGACCACATCACCACCGCCCAACTCGCCCTGGCCCAACTGCCCAAGCGCTACCGGCGCGGGCGGCAGACGCTGATCCGCACGGACTCCGCCGGCGGCACCCACGACTTCGTGTCCTGGCTCGCGAAGCGGGGCCGATGGCTGTCCTACTCGGTCGGCATGACGGTCACCGAAGCGATCCACGAACACGTACTGAAGGTCCCCGCCTCGGCCTGGACCCCGGCCGTCGAGGCCGACGGTGAGGCCCGGGACGGGGCCTGGGTCGCCGAGCTCACCGGCAAGCTCCTTAACGGCTGGCCCAAGGGCATGCGGCTCATCGTCCGCAAGGAAAGGCCCCATCCCGGCGCCCAGTTGAGGATCACGGACGCGGACGGCATGCGGATCACGTGCTTCGCGACCAACACCACCGGCCGGCCGATCGCCGAGCTCGAACTCCGTCACCGGCTCCGGGCACGGGCCGAGGACCGGATCCGGGCTGCCCGGGCCACCGGCCTGCGCAACCTGCCCCTGCACGACACCGCCCAGAACCGGGTCTGGATGGAGATCGTCCAGATCGCGCTCGACCTGCTGGCCTGGATGCCCATGCTCGCCCTGACCGGCCGGGCGAGGCTCTGGGAACCGCGTCGCTTGCGGTTCCGCCTGTTTTCCGCAGCCGGCCAGCTCGTCACCACCAGTCGGCGCAGGATTCTCCGCCTCGCCCGGCACTGGCCCTGGACCGGCGAGATCACCGCCGCCCTTGAACGGCTCGCGCTCCTGCCCGACCCCGGCTGACCAGCAACCCACCGTCCCTGCGACAGCATCACCCGCCCCGGGCAGTGGAACCCGGCGCCCACCCGACGCGACAGCCGGGCCACCGGCCTGCCCGGCATCAGCTCCGGAAAGCAAAAGGGTCCACCGACTCCGTCGGCGGACCCTCAAGAAAGATCGAGGCTTGCGCCCGTTGATCTGTTTGCCGCCGTCAAAGCCGCGGCTGTCGGCGCTGACGACGGCGTCCGCCTTGACGGACTGCGAGTCGATCACACCGGCCGAGAGGAGGGGCACAGGAGTAAATGGTTCAGTGCACGACTGGATTTGCTCCTCTCTGGGAGGGACGGCTACTCGTCTGTCATGGTTAGCTTCTCTATTGATTTGATGGCTCGCTGGGATCGAGGCTTCCTTCGTGGATAGTCTGACCACATCTCCCCGTAGGGTGAGGGTGACTCCGAGCGAAATCGAAGAACGTGGTTCGGCTCAGAGAATACGGCGGAATTCATGATGTGTACACCGCGGCCGATGTTCGGCATATTGAGCCAATCGTAGTGCGATGGCGAATGGAAAGAGTAGCTGAACCCTCGAGTGCTTCCCATGATGATAATTCGCCTTCCGTAGCCGTCCGTTGTTTCATGGGAAACCGCATACGGGATGCGGGAGAATCCGGAGTCCTCGATAGTCTGGACTGCCGCTCTGATTGCGTCGAGACTTCCCTTTACTTTATCGAATTCGGCCCCATCGCGACGACCGTGCAACCATTCATTTCGAGCGTCGTAGACTTTGTTGGAGACGAGCACACGGCTGATCTCTTGAAGCCTTGCCGAGATCGCATTACGTGCATTGTCGGTTAGGTCCAGATAGGGGACTATGTGAAGAAAAGGGAATTTTTGCAGAGATTGTTGACTGGCCCACTCGGGGGCATCTCCATCAGATCGTTTATAGTTTTCTTTCCTTGCGGTCATTCGCACGAGCTCCGAAGCTAGCACTTGAAAGCCGCGACACAGGCCATAAAGTGAAACATGCGACCCGAATTCAAGTTTGCTGTCAGAGGATCGATCGGCTGCCTCTTTAAGCCACTGATGCGATGACTGTGTCTCGTCTTCAGCTCGGTAGATGAAAGGCCGCTTGCTCGTGAAATGATCATTTGTCAGTGCCCATACAGCGAAGCACAGGCTGTCATCGAGAACCGTCTCCAGTTCGACGAAGTAGTTTGCTGCTGCTCCTCTGAATTCATCGAATGTGGGCCCCAGAGGGCTTCCTGGGACCGCCCTTACCATCTTCTCCATTTCTCCGTGTAGGCGCCAGAACTTGCGATGGGAATCACTTGTCAAGTTGGACGGGTAACCCAGTTTCCATAGAATCAATGAGATAAAGTCGTCCCCATCGGTCGCACCATCACGAAGTCCGAGCACTTCGCATGCCGTCACCGCGTTGCTCTTGCGAGCAAGCACCAGGGATTCTAGAACGCTTTGCGGCGACTTGTTTTGTAGGTACTTTTCGAGCTTGGCTTCGAGCCCGTCGGCATCTTGTCCGCGAAGCTGCCACTCAAGCTCTTCTCGATCATCGACATCCTCGAGTCGGTACATGCTCTCGATGAGGTGCCTTAGACGCAAGGGTGCGAGGGGCATGGTGTTCGAGTACAGGCGGACACCATGCGGTCCAATTTCAGCTGAAATGCGAAACTTGCCGAAAGCTGTGGAGTTGATTACCGGCTGGCGGACTTCACTAGAAGGAACTTTGATTTTCCCAAGATGTACGAGTGTATCGATCGAATTTATTAGATCGCGGTCGCTCGCAGTTAGGCAGATCTGCATCAATTGCGCGCGGTGGAGATGGGCGACTATGTCTTCTGCTTTGCCTCGCATGCCCAGTGGCTCGACGACCTTTCGCAGTCGGCCTCGGGTGTTGTCGAGGAGCCAGGCGGTTACAGCCCTGAGTTCATCCACTGTAAGGCAGTCGCCTAGGAGGCCGATAATGGAATCTCCGGGATTATCTCGCGCAGGCTTCATTGCCCTTGAGAAAATGTCCGCCAAGAAAGATCCCCATGCGCTTGGGGTGTCGCTTTCTCGCTTGAGGATTCGCGTCATTTCTGGCCGATGCTTATTGATGAGCGCACCAGATCCGGTGGAGAAGTGGACCGGATGGATCTTGTTGCAGTTGACATCGCTGCAATGCATGAGGGCGGCTTCTCGGATCGGCTCGTCAAAGCGCAGCTGTTCGCTTACTAGAAGCCCGTAGGGGCCGGTAACCATGTTGTGAACTTGAAAGACGCCTTGAGGTGTCCCATCAAGGAACTCAAGCGTTTCCGAGAGATTCAGATCGGCGGCATAGTCTTTCAAATCGAGCCGCTCGAACGCCCGATCGTAGAGCGTGCGGCCGAAAATGAAAGGGAAGAATATTGCTCTGCTTTTGATTTGCTCGCTTGCGGCCTTCAGGAGTTGGCTATTGTCTGTAGCTTCGACGTCGACTAGGAGATCGATCCAAGAGAATTCAAGGAAGCAGCACAGGCGCGCCTCCTGATAGGGAATCTTCTTGCGAATGAATAGTTGAAGTTTTTCTTCCCCGTACGCGGTCAGCTTAATGTTGTCGTAGAATTCTTTCGGGGGGCGGTAATTGTTTGCGACGAGGCATGACCCCAAAATTTCACTCAATGACGTGAGCCGGAAGAGCTTTTGCTGAAATTCGACGCTGGCGTACTTTTCGGCCAGCTCTTCCTTACTCATTGGTTCCATTGTGCCCCCGGAGACGACTCCAACCTGACCCGTCTTCAGGCTACGTCTTAGCGGCTCATCATGCAGCCTTTCGATCAACACTGGGGCTGAACACCCCTGCCTGGTCGAACATTTGACCTCACGTGGCGGTTGAGGGTGCTCGTCTGAGAGCTCCGGCCAACGGCTCGTTGCCGTGACCGTGACTTCAGCTCTTGTCAGTACGTGCCGAAACCTCGATCACTTGAGACGACCTCGCGCCCCAACGGCATGAGCGACACCGGGATGAGCTTCAGATTGGCCCACCCGAACGGGATGCCGATGATCGACAGGAACAGCGGGATGCTCGTGATCAGGTGCCCCAGAGCTAGCCACCACCCGGCGAAGATCACCCAAATCACGTTCCCGATGAACGACGGCGCACCAGCATCCCGCCGCTCCACAGTGGTACGGCCGAACGGCCACAAGACGAAGCCCGCGATGCGCAGCGAAGCAATGCCGAAGGGGATGGTGACGATCAAGATGAAGCACACCAGCGCGGCGACCGTGTAAGCGAGCGCCATCCAGATCCCGCAGAAGATCAGCCACAGGATGTTCAGCAGCAGGTTGAACAGCTTCATGATCGGCACCCTTCCAGGTCGCTCCGTCGGCATTGCCTGCTACGACAAGTATCAGCTGGTCACGCGCTCAGACGGAAACGCAACGGCCTTGTGGCGTGATCTGGAACGTTCGGAGACGATCCCGTTCGGCATCGCGGCCTTCAGGATCGGCATCTACGCCCTGTGGCCCTTCGGGTACACCACGGTCGAGCGCCGCGACGCGGGCGCGCCCTCGCTCCTCGGCAACATCCTGTGGGTGGTCCTGGCCGGCTGGTGGCTCGCGCTGACCCACATCTTCACGGGCCTCGCGCTCTGCGTCACGATCATCGGCATCCCGTTCGGCATCGCCAACTTCAAGCTCGTCCCGCTCTCGCTGTTCCCTCTGGGCCGCGAGATCGTCTCCACGGACCAGCCGTTCGCCCGCCGCTAGTCCGGCGGCCCGAGGGGGGCGGTGGGGCTGAGTCCTGAACAGGCCAGGAGCTGATTGTGAGCGTGCGAGTACTTGCACCAACTCCTCAGCGGGCCGAGAGCCAAATCTAAGCGCCCGCTCACTTATCCACAGGCCCGCCCGATCGTCAGCGCCGCCCGGCATCATGAACCCATGAACGAGATACGCCCGACGACAGCACAGGCCTGGTGAGCCGGTCGGTTCAGTTCCCCCGCGCCGATCTCCGCCCGGCCCACCACCGCCGTACGCCATAGGCCGCCGCGCCCACGCCCAGCACGGCCGCGCCCACACCCACCGACACCCCCGGCAGCGCGAAGGCCAGAGTCACGCAGCCGACGAGCCCGACCACCGGTACGACGCGTGAGACGGGGGCCGAATCCAATGTCCAGGCGGACGCGTTGGCGACCGCGTAGTACGCGAGCACACCGAAGGAGGAGAAACCGATCGCGCCCCGGACGTCGACGGTCGCGGCCAGCACGGCGACCACGGCCCCGACCGCCAGTTCGGCCCGGTGCGGCACCTGGAAACGGGGGTGCACGGCGGCCAGGGCGCCGGGGAGATGCCGGTCCCGGGCCATGGCGAGAGCCGTGCGCGAAACGCCCAGGATGAGCGCCAGCAGCGACCCGAGCGCGGCCACGGCGGCGCCCACCCGCACCACGGGCACCAGGCCCGGTACACCGGCCGCCCGCACCGCATCGGCCAGCGGCGCGGAGGCCTGCCCCAGACCACCCGAACCCAACACGGAAAGGACGGCGACAGCGACAGCCGCGTACACGACCAGCGCGATCCCCAGGGCGAGCGGTATCGCGCGCGGGATGGTGCGCGCCGGATCCCGCACCTCCTCGCCCAGCGTCGCGATCCGCGCGTACCCGGCGAACGCGAAGAACAGCAGCCCGGCCGCCTGAAGCACCCCGCCCGCGCCACCCGACGCCCCGATGTCCAGCCGCCCGGCATCGAACTCGCCGGACCCCAGACACACGACCACCACGGAAGCGAGGACCGCCAGCACCACAGCCACGATCGCCCGGGTCAGCCAGGCCGACTTCTGCATACCGCCGTAGTTGACGGCGGTCAGTGCCACCACGGCGGCCACCGCCACCGCGTGCGCCTGCCCCGGCCAGATGTATGCGCCGACGGTGAGCGCCATCGCCGCGCATGAGGCCGTCTTGCCGATGACGAACGACCAGCCGGCCAGATATCCCCAGAAGTCGCCCAGCCGCTCACGCCCGTACACATAGGTGCCGCCCGAGGCGGGATACACGGCAGCCAACCGGGCCGACGACATGGCGTTGCAGTACGCGACCACGGCCGCGACCGCGAGACCGAGCAGCAGCCCGGACCCGGCGGCGCGCGCCGCGGGCCCCAGTGCCGCGAAGATGCCCGCGCCGACCATCGACCCGAGACCGATGACGACCGCGTCACCGACCCCGAGCGTGCGGCGCAGCTGAGCGGCCGAAACGGGCTGTGTCATAGGCCGCACCCTACTGATCGGTGCAACCGCCAGACATCACCGAGGCGTCCTCCGGGACAACAAGGCACCAATGCCCGGACAGGACATCGACGACATGGATGGCCTGTGGGCGGGAAGACAGCACGAGCACAGCACAGGCACAGCGCGAAGGGGCAGGTTCACGGCATGAGCATCATCGGCTGGATCGTTCTGGGACTGTTGGCCGGCGCCATCGCCAAGTTCCTGCTGCCGGGCCGGGACCCGGGCGGCTTCATCGGCACGACCCTCATCGGTGTGGCGGGCGCCTTCATCGGCGGCTGGATCTCCGCCCGCTGGCTGGACCACCCCATCACCAAGGACTTCTACGACGGCGCCACCTGGGCGGCGGCGATAGGCGGCTCGCTGGTGCTGCTGATCGCCTACCGTCTCCTGTTCGGCCACTCCCGCCGCTGAGCGAGCCCGTCCCACCCCCGAAACCGCAGTCGGCAGGCGTGAAG
>NZ_AEJC01000113.1 GCF_000317595.1 Streptomyces ipomoeae 91-03
ACCCGGCCTGACCGTCGAAGGGACCGGGAGGGGGCCGGGAGGGGACTGGGAGGGGACCGGCGGGGCTATGAGTCGGTCGCCGTCGGGTCCACCGTCGCCTGATGCGCCTCGGCGAGGTGTTCCTCCGCCTTCAGCCAGGGCAGGAACTGCGCCCCCTTGCGCCAGCCGCACGTATCGCATCTGATCGTGCGCTGTACTCCCGAGCGCCGCACCCGCACGGTGTGCTCCCGCCCGTGCTGGTCCCAGCGGGTCACCCTGCTCGTGTTGATCTCCAACATCACGTCTCCAGCCGACTCCGGTCGACGGTTCGATTCCTGTCCGTCTGGAGTGTGCAGGAACAACAACATCAACAGGGGAAATCCAAGGGGTTGTTGCAGGGGACATCGGGCGGTGCCCCGGCCGTTCAGCCCCGCAACCCCCGCACCACCAGATCCACGACCGCCTCGAACTGGGCCTCGATGTCCGGCTGTCGCCAGGCCGGGGCGTAGGCGGGGTCGTGGAAGCGGGCCGTGGCGTGGAAGACGGCTCGGGCGGCGGTGGCGGGGTCGGTGGCGGTGAAGAGGCCGGTGTCGACGCCGGACCGGACGATCTGGGTCAGCTGGCCGGTCAGGTCGGCGACGTGTTCGGTGACGGCCTCGACGTTCTCGCCGGTCAGCACCTGGTAGGTGGCGAACAGTTCGGGGTCGCCGTCGGCCTTGCGGCGCTTGGCCTCGAAGAGGATGGTCAGCCAGTCGCGCAGCCGGGTCTCGGGGTCGCGGTCCTCGGCGGTGGCCACCGCGGTCAGGGTCGCCGTCGTACGGTCCAGCCAGCGCCTGGTCACCGCCGCTCGCAGCGCCGCCTTCGTACGGAAGTGGCGGTAGACGCTCCCATGGCTGACGCCGAGCGCGCGGGCCACGTCGACCACGGTGGCCTTGGCCGGGCCGTGGCGACGCAGCACCTCCTCGGTCACTTCGAGGATGCGCTCGGCGGTCAGGGTCTCGGAGGTCGGTGCCATGGTGGGAACCGTACCCGGAGAACGGATCAGCGCTCGCTGTCGAGGTGTGCCATCTGGGCCTCCGGGTAGCGGTCGCCCGCCGCCGCGTCGGCCGGGACGGCCTCCTCGATCGCCGCCAGGTCGGACGCGTCCAGGGTCAGCTCCAGCGCGGCCAGCGCCTCCGTGAGGCGGTCGCGGGTGCGGGCGCCGATCAGCGGCACGATGGTCGTGTCGTGGCGCTGCCCCTGCGAGAGCACCCAGGCGATGGCGATCTGCGCGACCGACACCCCCTTCTGCTCGGCGATCTTCCGCAACCGCTCGACCAGATCCAGGTTGTGCCGGAGGTTCTCGCCCTGGAAGCGCGGCGAGCGCGCCCGGAAGTCGCTCGGGCCCAGCTGCCGGTCACGGGTGAAGTGACCCGAGATCAGGCCGCGGGACAGCACTCCGTACGCCGTGATCGCGATGCCCAGTTCACGGGTGGTCGGCAGGATCTCGGCCTCGATGCCGCGCGAGATGAGGGAGTACTCGATCTGCAGGTCCGCGATGGGGGCCGTGGCGGCGGCACGGCGGATCGTCTCCGCGCCGACCTCGCTCAGGCCGATGTGCCGTACGTACCCCTTCTCCACCAGCTCCGCGATCGCGCCGACCGTCTCCTCGATCGGCACGTCCGGGTCGACCCGCGCGATCCGGTAGACGTCGATGTGGTCCGTGCCGAGGCGCTGGAGCGAGTACGCGAGGAAGTTCCTCACCGCCGCCGGGCGGCCGTCGTACCCGCCCCAGGCTCCGTCCGGGCCGCGCAGTGCCCCGAACTTGACGCTGATCAGCGTCTGTTCCCGACGGGCCGCCGGCGCGGTGCGCAGGGCCTCGCCGATCAGCAGTTCATTGTGGCCCATGCCGTAGAAGTCGCCGGTGTCCAGCAGGGTCACGCCCGCTTCGAGCGCCGCGTGGATCGTCGCGATGGACTCGCCGCGATCGGCCTCGCCGTACAGCGCGGACATGCCCATGCAGCCGAGGCCGAGGGCGGAGACCTGGGGGCCGGTGGTTCCGAGGGATCGGGTGTGCATCGTCATGCGTCCACCATGACATGACAGATGACAGATTTCAATATCTGTCATCTGTCAGCCGGCGGCCGGGCTCCGCCCGCCGGACCACCGCCCTTGGACTCGACGCCGGCGATGTCGGCACCGGCACTGGAAGAGCCGCTCCCCGCCGGTCCGGAAGGACCGGACCCCGTTCCGGACGCCCCGGCCCCCGAACCGGACATGGACGCCGACGACGATGACGATCCGTCGAGCACCCCCGATCCGACCGCGCCCACCGTCCCGATCGCCACCGCCATGGTGAGTACGCCGATGACTGCCTGCTTGCGCATGTACGCCCCCGTGGAAGATGCGCGGCCCGCCCTCTGCGGGCCGTATGACCTCTCCTTCGGAGCGGCGGCGAGTCCCGGATTGGCGGGTCGTAGGAGAAATCTCCCGCAACTACGGAAGTTTCTGTGACGCTCCGTTGGACACCATTCATCCACCCTCGGAGAATGCGAGTTGTCGGCACGCGGGCCCCTGGGAGGGCGCATGGCCTTACGTATCGCCACCTTCAGCGCCGAGAACCTCTTCCGCCGACCGAAGGTGTTCCCCGGCCCTTCAGGGCCGGGGGGAATGCCCACTCCCGCGTAGCGGGGCAAGGAAAGAGCGATCACCTTCAGGGCGATTGGTCGTCTCCCTCCACGGTGGTGAGGGCGACCTCAAGCAGATGCAGGATCTCGGAGTTGAGGGACCGCCGGTCGGTCTCTGCTTGCGCGACCAGTCGGGCGTGAAGCTCATCAGGGAAGCGAACCGTAACTTTGACCATGCCGCCATCGTGCCACTATGGTGGCGGCATGTCACGTTTCCGGATGTACCCGACGCGCGAGCAGGAAGAGCAGATGCTCTTGCATTGCGCGCACGCCCGATACGTCTGGAACCTCGCCGTCGAGCAGCACTCGCACTGGCGCCAGTGGCGCAAGTCAGCGCCGGGTTTCGCCGAACAGTGCCGCCAGCTCACCGAGGCTCGGCGGGAAAGCGAGTGGCTGGGCGCGGGGAACGCGGACGTGCAGCAACAAGCTCTGAAGGACTTCGCCAAGGCCAAGAACGCCCGCTTCGCCTCCGGGTTCGGCGAGCCGACCTGGCGCAGGAAGTTCCGGCACGAGGGCTTCCGGGTCATCGGCACCGACCGCATACCCGAGTACAACGAAGACGGCTCGCCGAAGCTGAACGTCAAGACCGGCAGGCAGGTCATGCGGCGGTCCGTCGTCGTGCACAAGCTCAACCGCAGGTGGGCGCAGGTCAAGGTCCCTGGCTGCGGCTGGGTCCGTTTCCGCCTCAGCGCCAAGGGCAAGGGCGCGGCGCCGCCCGACGCGAAGACGTTCCGGGTCACCTTCCGTAACGGCCAGTGGCATATCGCCTTCGCCGTCATCCCCGAGCCGGCCCCCGCGCCCGGCACAGGCGAGGTCATCGGTATCGACCGGGGCGCGACGATCACGGCGGCCCTGTCGGACGGGCGCAAGCTGAACTGCCCGCGGCTCACCGTCAAGGAACGCGCCCAGATCCGCAAGCACGAGCGGCGCGCGGCACGGGCGAAGAAGAGCAGTCCCGAGAAAGCGGCCGAGTACGCCAAGGTCGCCAGACTCAAGGTGCGTGAGGCCAACCGGCGCAAGGACTGGTGCGAGAAGACCAGCACCATACTCGCCCACACCTACGACCTGGTGCGCTTCGAGAAACTGAACATCAAGAACATGACCCGCTCGGCGAAGGGAACCGTCGAGCAGCCCGGCAAGAACGTCGCCCAGAAGTCCGGCCTCAACCGAGCCATCCTCGCCCAGGGCTGGGGTCTTCTGCGGCAGCGCACCGAGCACAAGGCCCCCGGCCGGGTCGAGGACGTTCCCGCCCCGTACACCTCCCTGCGGTGCAGTGCCTGCGGATGGATCGACAAGAACTCGCGCAAGAGCCAAGCCGAGTTCGTCTGTTCCTCCTGCGGCTTCACCTGCAACGCGGACACCAACGCCAGTATCAACGTCGCGGCAGGACAGGGCGGGATCCCCCGCCCCCGGCGCTCAGCCGGTGCCGGAGGGACGACACCGCCCATGCGGTCCAAGAGCGTCCGTGAACCTCAGCCCATATGGGCTGGAATCCCCCTCTTTTAAGAGGGGGAGGATGTCAATTCAAGAGCAAGGGCTTCGGCCGCGCCGCCGAGAACGACAGACGCCGCAAGGCCCAGGCCCAGCGCGTCCGGGAGATCTACGAGGACGCCCTCGAACGCTCCTCACGGGTCGTGGTCGCCGGCGACCTGAACGACTCGATGGCCAGTGCCCCCATCAAGCTCCTCCTCGACACCGGCCTCCGCGAGGCCATGACCCACGAGAGCTACGGGACCGGCGCCCCGGGCACCCACGGCACCGGCAAACGCGACGAGCAGAAGCTCGACTGCCTCATGTTCTCCCCGCAGCTGTGGGACCGGGTGACGAACGTGGGCGTCGAACGCCGAGGAATCTGGGCCCCCCGAACCTTCGACTCCTTCACCACGGTCACCTCAAAGGTGAACCAGGCCTCGGACCACGCCGCCCTGTTCGCGGACCTGGACCTGTGAACAAACAGTTCCCCGGCCCCGTCAAGGGGCGCGGGGAACTGCGCGACCAGCCACAAACAACCCGCAGCCGGCCAATCACTCAAGCCGGGCGGGCGCGAACCCGCCCCACTTCACTTACGCGCCGATAAGCCGACCGGCGAGGTACGACTCGATCTGGTCCAGCGACACGCGTTCCTGCTTCATCGAGTCCCGCTCACGAACAGTCACGGCGTTGTCGTCCAGCGTGTCGAAGTCGACCGTGACGCAGTACGGCGTCCCGATCTCGTCCTGCCGCCGGTAACGGCGCCCGATCGCACCCGCGTCGTCGAACTCGATGTTCCAGTGCTGGCGCAGCGCGGCGGCGAGTCCCTTGGCCTTCGGGGACAGCTCGGGGTTGCGCGAGAGCGGAAGAACCGCCACCTTCACCGGGGCGATCCGGTGGTCGAGGCGGAGCACCGTCCGCTTCTCCAGCTTGCCCTTGGCGTTCGGCGCCTCGTCCTCGGTGTAGGCGTCGAGCAGGAAGGCCAGCATGGTGCGGCCGACACCGGCGGCGGGCTCGATGACGTACGGGGTGTAGCGCTCGCCGGCCTCCTGGTCGAAGTAGAAGAGGTCCTGGCCGGAGGCCTTGGAGTGGGCGGTGAGGTCGTAGTCGGTGCGGTTGGCGACGCCCTCCAGCTCACCCCACTCGCTGCCGCCGAACTGGAAGCGGTACTCGATGTCGGCGGTGCGCTTGGAGTAGTGGGAGAGCTTCTCCTGCGGGTGCTCGTACCAGCGCATGTTCTCTTCGCGCAGACCCAGGCCGGTGTACCAGTTCCACCGCTCCTGCATCCAGTACTCCTGCCACTTCTCGTCCTCGCCCGGCTTGACGAAGAACTCCATCTCCATCTGCTCGAACTCGCGGGTGCGGAAGATGAAGTTGCCGGGCGTGATCTCGTTGCGGAAGGACTTGCCCATCTGCGCGATGCCGAACGGCGGCTTGCGGCGCGAGGTGGTCTGCACCTGGGCGAAGTTGGTGAAGATGCCCTGGGCGGTCTCGGGACGCAGGTAGGCGATGGAGCCGGTGTCCTGGGTGGGGCCGAGGTGGGTGGAGAGCAGACCGGAGAACTGCTTGGGCTCGGTGAACTGGCCCTTGTTGCCGCAGTTGGGGCAGTTGATGTCGGCGAGGCCGTTCGCCGGGGCGTGGCCCTTCTTCTCCTCGTACGCCTCCTCCAGGTGGTCCGCGCGGAACCGCTTGTGGCAGGAGGTGCACTCGGTGAGCGGGTCGGAGAAGGTGGCGACGTGACCGGAGGCGACCCACACCTCGGAGGCCAGGATGACGGACGAGTCGATGCCGACCACGTCCTCGCGCGACGTCACCATGTAGCGCCACCACTGGCGCTTGATGTTCTCCTTGAGCTCGACACCCAGCGGTCCGTAGTCCCAGGCGGCGCGCTGACCGCCGTAGATCTCGCTGCAGGGGAATACGAAGCCACGGCGCTTGCTCAGGCTGACGATGGTGTCGATCTTGTCGGCGGCCACGGTGCTCTCTTCATTACGACGACGGGCGACGAAGCGGTGCGCTCTGGGGGAAGCGGATGCGCTTCAGAGCGAATGCTTCAGGTTACCGGCGGAGGCTCCCCTTCAATCAAATCGGTTCGCACGCAGACCGGTACATAGGCCTTACCCAGGGCTTACCCACCGGCTTGTTGACAATCGTTTCCAGACAAGATGAAAATGACTGTCATGAACGTAGTGGTACGACGACGACTCCTGATACCCGCGGCGGCGACCGCGGTCGCCGCCCTCAGCCTCACCACCCTCTCGGCCTGCTCCAGCGACAGCGCCGCCGCGGGCAACACGGACAAGTTCGACGTCGTCGCGTCGTTCTACCCGATGGCCTTCCTCGCCGAGCAGATCGGCGGGAAGTACGTGAACGTCACCAGTCTCACCCAGCCCGGCCAGGAACCGCACGACCTGGAGATCAGCGCCAAGCAGACCGCGCAGCTCCAGGAGTCGGACGCGGTCCTCTACCTCAAGGGTCTGCAGCCCTCCGTCGACGACGCCGTCGGCCAGTCCGAGATCAAGACGAAGATCGACGCCGCCACGCTGACCTCCCTGGAGGAGCACGGCAACGAGGTCGGCGGCCACGCGGCCGAGCACGACGACGAGCACGGCGAGGAGGAGTCCGGCAAGGACCCCCACATCTGGCTCGACCCCGTGAAGTACGCCGAGGTCGCCAAGGGAGTGGGCGCCGCCTTCGAGAAGGCCGATCCGGACCACGCCTCCACGTACAAGACGAACACCGAGATGCTGGTCGAGAAGCTGGGCGCGCTGAACGACCAGTTCGTCAACGGGCTGAAGAACACCGACACCAAGGTCTTCATCACCACTCACGCCGCCTTCGGCTACCTCGCCGAGCGCTACGGCCTCACCGAGGAGGCCATCTCCGGCCTCGACCCCGAGTCCGAGCCCAGTGCCGCGCGGGTCAAGGAACTTGAGAAGATGGCCAAGGCCGACGGCGTCAGCACGGTGTTCTACGAGACGCTCGTCAGCGACAAGACCGCGAAGACCATCGCCGCAGACGCCGGACTGAAGACGGACGTCCTCGACCCGATCGAGGGCATCACCGAGAAGTCGCGCGGCAAGGACTACTTCTCGGTGCAGGAAGCCAATCTCAAGGCCCTCCAGGCAGCCCTGGGAGCCAAGTGACCTTGTTCGACCCGTGGAGGAAGCAGGCATGACCGAGCCCGTCATCTCGCTGCGCGGCGTCCGCGCCGAACTGGGCTCGCGCACCGTCCTGCGCGGCATCGACCTCACCGTGCGCCACGGTGAGGTCGTCGCGCTGCTCGGCGCCAACGGCTCCGGCAAGTCCACGGCCGTCCGCACGGTGATCGGCCAGGTGCCGGCCGTCGCCGGCGACATCGAACTGTTCGACACCCCCCGGCACCGCTTCCGCGACTGGCGGCGCGTGGGCTACGTACCGCAGCGCACGACGGCCGCGGGCGGCGTCCCGGCGACGGTCACCGAGGTGGTGGCCTCGGGCCGGCTCTCCCGCACCCGCTTCGGCATCCTGCGCAAGGCGGACCACGAGGCGATCCGCCGGGCCATCGACCTCGTGGGCCTCACCGACCGCGCCAAGGACTCGGTGAACGCCCTCTCCGGCGGCCAGCACCAGCGCGTCCTTATCGCCCGCGCCCTCGCCTGCGAACCCGAACTGCTGATCATGGACGAGCCGATGGCGGGCGTCGACCTGGCCAGCCAGGAGGTGCTGGCCGAGACACTGCGCGGGCAGGTCGAGCGCGGTACGACGATCCTGCTGGTCCTGCACGAACTGGGCCCGCTGGAGCCCTTGATCGACCGCGCGGTGGTGCTCCGCGACGGCTGCGTCGCGCACGACGGGCCGCCCCCGAAGGCCGTCGGCCAGCACGCCCTGCCCGGCCACGACCACGTCCACCCGCACGCGGCCCCGGGCACCGAGCCCGTCCGCACCGGTCTGCTGAGCTGAGAAGGCGATCACGATGGAATTCCTGAACTACGCCTTCATGCAGCGGGCCCTGCTCGCCGCCGTCCTCGTCGGCATCACCGCCCCCGCGATCGGCATCTACCTCGTCCAGCGCCGCCAGGCCCTCATGGGCGACGGCATCGGCCATGTCGCCATGACCGGCGTCGGCCTCGGCTTCATGCTCTCCTGGTCGCCGGTGTGGATGGCGACGCTGGTGTCCGTACTGGGCGCGGTCCTGATGGAGCTGATCCGCTGGTACGGCAAGACGCGCGGCGACATCGCGCTCGCCATGCTCTTCTACGGCGGCATGGCGGGCGGTGTGATGCTCATCAACCTCGCGCCCGGCGGCACCAACGCCAACCTGATGTCCTTCCTCTTCGGCTCGCTGTCGACCGTGTCGCAGGAGGACATCACCGCGATCTGCGTCCTCGCCGCGTTCGTGATCGTGATGACGCTGGCGCTGCGCCGACAGCTGTTCGCGGTGAGCCAGGACGAGGAGTTCGCGCGGGTCACCGGGCTGCCGGTACGCGCGCTGAACCTGCTGACGGCGGTCACGGCGGCCGTGACCGTGACGGTCGCCATGCGCGTCGTCGGACTGCTGCTGGTGTCCGCGCTGATGGTGGTGCCGGTGGCGGCGGCACAGCAACTGACCCGCGGTTTCGCGGCGACCTTCGCGATCGCCGTGGCCATCGGCGTGTCCGTGACCATCGGCGGCACGATCACCTCGTACTACGAGGACGTACCGCCCGGCGCGACGATCGTGCTGCTCGCCATCGCCGCGTT
Source organism: Streptomyces ipomoeae 91-03 (assembly GCF_000317595.1). GTDB lineage: Bacteria > Actinomycetota > Actinomycetes > Streptomycetales > Streptomycetaceae > Streptomyces > Streptomyces ipomoeae. Next base: position 8,838 of record NZ_AEJC01000113.1, read on the forward strand.
CATGGTGTTGACGGCGTTGGCTTCGCCGCTGGCCAGGCGCCGTGCGAGGGCGCTGGAGGCGGTGTCCGGCGACCCGACGGAGTGCGTGATCCCGGAAGCCGGCGCGCCCAGGGTGGACGCCGGGGCGGAGGAGAGGGTTCCGGCCAGCCGGGGTTCCTCCGACGGGGTCGGCGTCTGACTCGGGTCTGGCCGGGCTGGCACAATGGCCCGGCAAGACCGCGACGTGAGGAGGCAAGGTGACGACCGCCGGACCCGTAAGAGGTCGTTCCACTCGGCAGCGGGCAGCCGTGGCTGCGGCCCTCGACGAGGTCGACGAGTTCCGCAGCGCGCAGGAGCTCCACGACATGCTCAAGCACCGAGGCGACTCCGTCGGGCTCACCACGGTGTACCGCACGTTGCAGTCCCTTGCCGACGCCGGTGAAGTCGATGTGCTGCGCACCTCCGACGGCGAGTCCGTGTACCGGCGGTGCTCCACCGGAGAGCACCACCACCACCTGGTGTGCCGGGTGTGCGGCAAGGCCGTCGAGGTCGAGGGACCGGCGGTGGAGAAGTGGGCCGACGCGATCGCGGCGGAGCACGGCTATGTGAACGTGGCGCACACGGTGGAGATCTTCGGTACGTGCGCGGACTGCGCGAACGCCTCCGGCGACTGAGCGGGGGTTGCTCGCGCCCACGCGGCGGAGCCGCAAATCGACACAGCCCCGCGCCCCTGAAGGGGCGCGGGGAACTGCGCGAGCAACCACACACAAGGGGGGCTTCCGGAGGTCAGGGCTTCTGGTGGCCCTCCATGGCCAGGAGTTCCTCATTGGGGATGGCGCCGCCGAAGCGGCGGTCGCGGGAGGCGAACTCCACACACGCCCGCCACAGGTCCCGCCGATCGAAGTCCGGCCACAGCACGTCCTGGAACACCATCTCGGCGTAGGCACTCTGCCAGAGCAGATAGTTGGACGTGCGCTGCTCACCACTGGGGCGCAGAAACAGGTCGACGTCCGGCATGTCGGGGTAGTAGAGGTACTTCGCGAACGTCTTCTCATTGACCTTGGACGGGTCGAGCCGTCCGGCACGGATGTCCTCGGCCAGTGCCTGCGCCGCGTCGGCGATCTCGGCACGACCCCCGTAGTTCATGCAGAAGTACAGGGTGAGCCGGTCGTTGCCCTTGGTCTGCTCCTGGGCGACCTGGAGCTCCTTGGCGACCGACTTCCACAGCTTGGGCATCCGGCCCACCCAGCGCACCCGGATGCCGAGCTCGTCGAGCTGGTCACGGGTCTTGCGGATGAAGTCGCGGTTGAAGTTCATCAGGAAGCGGACCTCGTCGGGTGAACGCTTCCAGTTCTCGGTGGAGAAGGCGTAGAGGGAGATGTTGCGGACGCCGATCTCCACGGCGCCCTGGAGGACGTCGAGGACGCGCTCGGCGCCGACCTTGTGGCCCTCGGTGCGGGGCAGACCGCGCTCCTTGGCCCAGCGGCCGTTGCCGTCCATGACGATCGCCACGTGTTCGGGGACCAGTTCGCCGGGGAGCTTGGGCGCGCGGGCGCCGGACGGGTGCGGCGTCGGCGTGCTGTACTCGCGGCGCTGGCGTCCCAGGATCCCGCGTACCACCATGTGCTTCTCGTCTCCTCGCTGAGCAGCGCGCCCGGGCGGTGCGCCTGCCGGCCGGTGCTCCCGGCCTGTCGTCCTGCTTGTCCGCTTACTTCTCTACTTGCTTCTCTACGTATTACTTCTCTACGTAACGCAGGGAGCGCAGCCCGCGCTCCAGATGCCAGTGCAGGTACGCGGAGACCAGTCCGCTCCCCTCCCTGACGTACCGCGGCTCGCACGCGTCCGCGGTCTCCCAGTCTCCCGTCAGCAGCGCGCCGAGGAGTTCCAGGGCCTGCGCAGAGGGTACGACGCTGCCGGGCACCCGGCAGTCCACGCAGACGGAGCCGCCGGCCGCGACCGAGAAGAACCGGTTCGGGCCGGGCAGGCCGCACTTGGCGCAGTCGCTGAAACTGGGGGCGTAGCCGTTGACGGCGAGCGAGCGGAGCAGGAAGGCGTCGAGAACGAGATGCGGCGCGTGCTCGCCGCGCGCGAGGGTGCGCAGCCCGCCGACGAGCAACAGGTACTGCTGCACGGCGGGCTCACCCTCGTGGTCGGTGAACCGCTCGGCCGTCTCCAGCATGGCCGTCCCGGCGGTGTAGCGGGCGTAGTCGCTGACGATGCCGCCGCCGTACGGAGCGATCGTCTCGCTCTGCGTGCACAGCGGCAGCCCCCGCCCGATCAGTTCGCCGCCCCGCGCGAAGAACTGCACGTCCACATGCGAGAAGGGTTCGAGCCGGGCGCCGAACTTGGACTTGGTCCGCCGCACACCACGGGCCACGGCCCGCACCCGCCCATGCCCCCGGGTGAGCAGGGTGATGATCCGGTCCGCTTCTCCCAGCTTCTGGGTGCGCAGCACGATGCCGTCGTCGCGGAACAGGCTCATGGGTTCATTCTCGCCTACGGCGGCCACCACCCGGACACCTTCGGGGGACCGGGCGCCTTCAAGGGCCGTCGCCGCGGACACCTTCAAGGGACCTCGCCGCGGCTGCGGGCGTTCTCGTACGCCGTGGCCGCGCGCAGCCGCTCTATCGTGGTCGCCGGTCGTACGGCCTCGGGGGCGCAGTCCCACTCCTTGCCCCCGCCGACCGGTCTCAGCTGGATGTAGGGGCCGACGTGTCCCATGACCCGGCCGACCTTCCCGGTGCGGGTGTCGACCGCGTACGTTCCGACCGCCGGCCGCTTCCCGTTTCCGTTGCCGCTCATCGCGGGGCCGCCACCGCGATTCCGGCCCCCGCGACCGCCCGCCGCGGTTCCGCCGCCGTTTCCTGCACCGCTTCCTCCGCCTCTTCGGCGCACCGCGCCGAGTCCCGTCCCCCGAGCCATCTCCAACTGACCCCACGGTGCTCCCCCCGCCCACCGAATTTCACGCTTCGCATCTCCTCGGTGACCTTCTGTGCCTAGACTCGGCAGGAGTCTGTCCTGTCCGGGCGCGGGAGCGCACTCGGCGGCCATTACCGGCGGGATGGCCGCACGAAATCCTCACAGATGCCCCACAGCAGGTTCCGAAATCTCCGCGCGGCGCACTTAGAATGCCCTCCGGTTCCCCCGTTTTCCGGCAACTCTCCGGCGCATCACGCGCCCTGGGAAACCACTCGGCGTGCATGAGCGTCGAACGTTGCGTGAGCAACCGCTGTCCCAGCGGTCCGACGGCACGGAAGATGGGTCCCGTGGAGCTGGAATTCCGACTGCTCGGTCCGGTCGAGGCGTGGCACGCGGGCAGACCTGTGCGGCTGGGCGGGCCGAAGCCGAGGGCGTTGCTGGCCGTGCTGCTGCTGCGGGCCGGGCAGGTGGTGCCCGCGGATGCGCTGGTGGACGTCATCTGGGGGGACGACCCCCCGGACACCGCGCGGGCCCTCGTGCAGACCTATGTGTCGGCGCTGCGGCGGGCCCTGCCCGACGAGGCCGCGGAGGCGATCGAGACCCGGCCGCCGGGGTATCTGATGCGGCCCGGGGTCGGACGGGTCGACCTGGCCGAGTTCGAGAGGCTGACGGCACAGGGGCGCCAGGCCGCCGCGGCCGGGGATCACGACGGCGCCGCCCGGCTGCTGCGCGCGGCGCTGGAGCTGTGGCGCGGCCCCGCGCTCGGCGGCGTCGGGGAGGCCCTGCGGGGTGAGGCCGTACGGCTGGAGGAGGCCCGGCAGGCGGCCCTGGAGGAGCGTCTGGCCGCCGAGTTGGAGGCCGGCGGCCGGGAGGCGGAGCTGGTCACCGAGCTCACCGCGCTGGTCGGCGCGCATCCGACGCGGGAGCGGCTGCGCGGGCAACTGATGCTCGGGCTCTACCGGTTGGGGCGGCAGGCGGACGCGCTGGCCGTGTACGCCGAGGGGCGGGCCGTGCTCGCCGAGGAACTGGGCCTCGATCCGGGACCGGAACTGAACCGCCTGTACGAGGCCATCCTGCGCGCCGATCCCACCCTGCTGGCATCCGCCGCCGCTCCCGCGCCCCGGGACAAGGCCGGCGTTCCGCGAACCGTGTCCCTGCTCCCGCCCGCCATCGGGGACTTCACCGGGCGGGAGGAGGAACTGGCCGCTGTCGTCGCCGGGTTGACCGGCGAACGGGAGGCGATGCCCGTCGTGGTGGTGTCGGGGACCGCCGGGGTCGGGAAGTCCGCGCTCGCCGTGCAGGCCGCGCACCGGCTGGCGGGCGAGTATCCCGACGGCCAGCTCTACGCCGAACTGCACGGCTTCAGCGAGCCCGTACCGCCCGCCGAGGTACTGGGCCGGCTGCTGCGGGCGCTCGGCGCGGACCCGCCGGAGGACACGGCCGAGCGCGGCGATCTGTTCCGGAGCCTGGTCGCCGGGCGGCGGATTCTGCTGGTCCTGGACGACGCGGGCGGCGAGGCGCAGATACGGCCCCTGCTGCCGGGCAGCGCCACCTGCGGGGTGCTGGTCACCTCGCGGGCCCGGCTCGGCGGCCTGGTCGGGGCCCGTCGTACCGACCTCGACGTCCTGGACCACGTACGGGGACTGGAGCTGCTGACCAGGGTCACGGGGCCGGAGCGGACCCCGGACGATCCGCGCGAGGTGGCCGCCGCGCGGCGGATCGTCCAGCTGTGCGGCGGACTGCCGCTGGCCCTGCGCATCGCGGGCGCGCGCCTCGCGACCCGGCGGCACTGGACGCCCAGCGTCCTCGCCGAGCGCCTGGCCGACGAGCACCGCCGTCTCGACGAGCTCGCCGTGGGCGACCTGGAGGTACGGGCGGGCCTCGGCCTCAGCTACCGGGCCCTGGACGAGTCCGCCCGCCGGGTACTGCGCCGCATCGCCACGCTCGGCTCCGCCGACGTCGCCGTCTGGACGGTGGCCGCCCTCGCCGACACCACCGAGGACGAGGCCGAGGAGATCCTGGAACGCCTCCTGGACGCCCAGCTGACCGACTGCCCCGGCACCGACCAGGTGGGCCAGCCCCGCTACCGCCTGCACGACCTCGTACGCGTCTACGCGGCCGAGCGCGCGGAGACCGAGGACCCACCGGAGGACCGCACGGCGGCGGTGGGCCGCGCCTTGGCGGCGGGGCTGTGGCTGATGGACCGGGTGACGGAGGAGGCGCCGTCGGGTGCGGTGATTCTGCGGCAGGGCTTCGACAGGGAACATCGCGAAGGGCCGGCGCATCGCCATGGGCCCGGGGCAGCCGCGCCCCTGAAGGGGCGCGGGGCCGATACAGGTGCGACTCCGCCGCGTGGGCGCGATCAACCACAACCGACCGACAGCCGCGAACCAGCCGAATCCCCCACCCCGGTAGGCGAACGAACAACCCACCGCGCCCTCTCAGACCCCTTCTCCTGGTTCGACACGGAAGCGGACACCCTCACCTCGGCGGTGGAGCGAGCCGCAGCCATGGGCCTCCACACCCTCGCCTGCGAGGCCGCCGCCGCGCTGTGCTCCTCCTCGTTCGCCATAAAGAACCGTTTCGACGCCTGGTGGCGCAGCCACGACGCCGCGCTGGCCGCCGCCCGCCGCGCGGAGGACCGCTCGGGCGAGGCCCTGCTGATCATCGGCCTGGGTCAACTCCGTTACGAGCAGGACCGCATAGCCGAGGCCCAGGAGTACTTCCGTACGGCGGAGCGGATCTGCACGGAACTCGGCGATGTACGCGGCCGTTCCGCCGCGCTCGCCGGACTCGGCAGCGCCTGCCGCGAGGTGGGTGAACTGCGCGCCGCCGAGCGGGCGTTGGCCGAGGCCGCCGAGGGCTTCCGGCAGGTCGGCGACGACACCGGGATCGGGGTGGCCTGCCGGTACGGCGGCTCCGTACGCCTGGAACTCGGCGACCAGGAAGGGGCGTTGCCCCTGCTCGACGAGTCGCTGGCGGCGTACCGGCGGCTCGGCAGCCGGCGCGGCGAGGCGCTGGCGCTGCGCACGCTCAGCATGGTGCACCGTTCCCTCGGCGCGTACGAGGAGGCCGCGCGCACGGCCGAGCAGGCGCTGGAGATCCTGCGCTCCCTCGGCGACCCGCACATGGCGGCGTACGCCCTGCGGGCCCGGGCCAAGGCCCGGCTGCGGCTCGGGTACACGCGGGAGGCGGAGAAGGAGCTGCGCGAGATCCTCGACGTCTGCCGGGTCCACGAGGACCGCTTCGGCGAGGCCCTGACGTTGCGGACGCTCGGCGAGTGCGCGTTCGCCGAGGGCCGCCTGGCGGACGCGGACCGGCTCCTGACCGACTCCGCCGCCCTCTGGGGCGTCCTCGCCCTCCCCCTCCCCCGCGCCCGAGCCCTGCGCAACCTCTCCGCCGTACGCGCCGCCCTCGGTGACGCGGAGGGCGCCGCGGCGCTGCGGGCGGAGGCCATGGAGGTGTTCACGGCGTGCGAGGCACGCGAACGGTACGAGCCGTGGCCTGACTGAAACCCGCTTACGGCGGACTTGCAGAGAACTTCCAGCGGAGTGCGCCATTCTCGTTGTTCTCGGGGGAACAACGGATCGGCCGGGCGACCACCGCCCGGCCGGTCGGCCCACCGGAGCGCGCGGGGGACGGACCGGTGGGAACGTGACAACAGTGGGATCGGAACAGCAGGACGGGCCGGGCGGGTCGGGGGAACGCCCGGTGCCGGGCCACAGACCACCACTCAAGGGGGGAAGCCCCCGGGGAGGGACATCAGGGGATCAGGTCCCTCCCCGGGGTGCTGCCACGCACCCCGCAGCCCCACCTCTCTCGTATCTCTCGTACGAGTCACCCGTAACTCGTGGACCCTGTGGAAGACGACGCATGCCTCCGATCATCCTCATGAGCGACCCCGAGGTCGCCCGCGTCCCGGTGCGGGAATGCGGTGAACCTCTCGTCGACCTGAGAGAGTTGCCGTTCCTGGTGGTCGACTCCCGGCAGGCCGACCCGGAGGGTGCCTACGCGCACATCCGCGAGGGCATCGCCTGGCGGCTGGCCCGGGCGTCCCGGCTGCTGCCCGACGGGCTGCGGCTGCTGGTCACCGAGGGGTACCGGCCGCTGGCGCTGCAGATCAAGTACTTCGAGTCGTACGCCGCCGAGTTGCGCCGGGACAACCCCGACTGGTCGGAGGAGTATCTGCGGGAGCAGACCAGCCGTTCCCTCTCCCCGCCGGAGATCGGGCCGCATGTCGCCGGTGCCGCGATCGATCTGACCCTGTGCACGGCGTCCGGGGAGGAGCTGGACATGGGGACTCGGGTCGATGCCAGCCCCGAGGAGAGCGACGACGCCTGCTACACCGACGCGCCCAACATCTCCGACACGGCCCGCCGCAACCGCCGCACCCTGTCGGCCGCCCTGACCACGGCCGGGCTGGTCAACTACCCCACCGAGTGGTGGCACTGGTCCTACGGCGACCGCTACTGGGCCCTCATGACGGGCGCCCCCAGCGCCCTCTACGGCCCCAGGGAAACCGTCCGCTGACCCGTCCGGCGCCGGCCCCGCCACCCCTACCCGTCCCATCCCCGAGGGCTGCACCCCGTCCCCCGTTGTCGCCTGGAGCGGCAAACCCCGTAGCGGGGGCCGAGGGCAGCACCCTGCGGATGGGACGGGCAGAGGTGGCGGGGTTGTCGTGGGTGACGCAGCGGGCGAGTACGTCCAGGAAAGGGCGGACGTTGCGAGCCCGGCCCCGTCCGGTCACTCGTCGCCGGTGCCGGAATCGGTGTTGTGGTCATGGTCGTCCGTCGGGGCGTGCCCGTGCAGTCCCTCGCTGACCAGTTGCCAGCTTCCCCGGTTGACGTGGAGCCCCGCCCAGGTGTCCAGCTGCCGGATGGCGAACAGGGGGTCGTACGCCGCCGTGGGGAGTTGCGGGACGCGCTTGCGGCCGGTGTCGTCGAGGCGGTACGGGACCTCGAACGCCTCTTTCCAGCGCGCGAGTTCGGGCGCGAAGCGTGCCTCGGCCTCGGCCGGGTCGATCTCCAGATAGTGCGCGATCTGCTCCCAGCTCGCGCCCCGCTCCCGCTCGTACACCACCGCCCGCGCCAGAACCCGTGCGGCGGCCTCGACCAGTCCGGCCGCCTCACTGGCCCGGCCGCCGAGGCCGGTGACGGCGTCGTAGCGGGTCGCCACCACGTCCTTCGCGAGCTCAGAGGCCTCCATCGCCTCGTAGGACAGGGCGAGGCGGGCCAGGGCCTCGTGCGAGAAGGCGGCGCGGTCGGCGTCGTACGGGGTCGTGTTCGGCAGAGTCACGCGGGTCAGGGTCACATGGGTGGGCGGGGCGCGTCGCCTGGTTTTCGGGCGGGGCGCCGGCCGCTGTCGGCCACGCGGCGCGTGGTTCATCGGTGTACCGGGAAGTACTCGCGTGGCGTCACTCCGATGATTCGTCTGAAGGCCGCGACGAAGGAGCTCGCGGAGGCGTAGCCGACGCGGTGGGCCACGGATTCCAGCGGGAGGCCCTCGGCGAGGAGGGGCATGGCGGCGCGCATACGGGTCTGTTCGCGCCACTGGCCGAAGGTGAGGCCGGTCTCGGTGACGAAGAGGCGGGCCAGGGTGCGGGCGCCGGCGCCGACCTGGGTGCCCCAGGCGTCGAGCGGGCGGGGGTCGGACGGGTTCGCGGCGAGGGCGCGGGCCACCTCGCGGGCCCTCGGGTCACGCGGCTCGGGCGCGGAGACACTGGTGACGGGAACGGGGTCCAGGACGTCGAGGAGTACGGCCTCCGCCCGGGACCGGGCCCCGGCGGTCAGGTCGGTGCGTACGAGGTGGTCGATGAGGGCGCGGAGCAGCGGGCCCACCGCCACGACCGTGGGCTCCTGCCAGTCGACCGTCGGGCAGCTCTCGGGGGCCACGTACGGGCTGCGCATCACCGTGTCGCCGGCCGACTCGGTGATGTGGGGGACGCCGGCGGGAATCCACAGGGCGAGGGTGGGCGGCAGGAGCCAGGAGCCCTGCCGGGTCGTGACGCGCAGCAACCCCTTGGCGGACCAGGCGAGTTGGTGCACGGGGTGCCAGTGCCGGGCGTAGGAGGTGCCACGCGGCATGGTGAAGTGCCCGATGAAGATCGCGGTGGGGTGACCGCGGAGGTACCGGTCGAGCGTGGCGGCCGGGTACCGGTCGAGCGTGGCGGCCGGGTTCCGCTCGGCACCTCGGCCGGGGCTCCACTCGACGCCTCGGCCAGGGCTCCGCTCGGCACCCCGGCCAGGGCTCCACTCGACGCCTCGGCCAGAGCTCCACTCGGCACCCCGGCCAAGGCTCCACTCGGCACCCCGGCCAGGGCTCCGCTCGACGCCTCGGACAAGGCTCCGCTCGGCACCCCGGCCAGGGCTCCGCTCGGCACCCCGGCCGGAGTCCGGCTCGCTCTCGACCCTGCCCTCGTCCCCGCCCTCGCCCTCGCTCTTGGTGTCGCCCCGGCTCTCGATACCGCCCCGGGCGGCGACGGCCCCCTCGGTCTTCCCACCCCGCTGTCCGTTTGGCGACATGGGACGGCAGCCTAGCCCGTGGTGGACAGCGGAGGGCCGGACCTAGCGTCGGGGCCATGCCGATGAATCAGATCCACCGGAAGTTGTGCAGCTCCGAGAAGTGGGCGCGGACGACACGGGAACAGCTGCTGCCCTGGGCGCTCGACGGTGTCGAACTGGGCACGGACGTCCTGGAGATCGGGCCCGGCTACGGCGCCAATCTGCGCGTTCTCGTCGAACAGGTGCCGCGTCTGACCGCCGTCGAGATCGACGCCGACACCGCCCGGCTGCTGGACGTCGCCTGGGGCGAGCGGGCCCGTGTCGTGCACGCGGACGGGGCCGCGATGCCGTTGCCGGACGCGTCGTACGACTCGGTCGTCTGCTTCACCATGCTGCACCACGTGCCGACGGCCGAGCAGCAGGACGGGATCTTCGCGGAGGCGTTCCGCGTACTGCGGCCCGGTGGGGTCTTCGCGGGCAGCGACAGCCAGTACAGCTTCCGCTTCCGGCTCCTCCACCTGCGGGACACGATGAACATCGTCGAGGCGGCGACCCTGCCCTCCCGCCTGGAACGGGCGGGCTTCACGGAGGTGTCCGTGGACCTGCACGAGCTGGGCGGGAGCCTCCGCTTCCGCGCGCGACGACCGTAGCGCAGCCGATCAAGTGCTGCCGAAGCGCCGTACGTACCGCCGCTGCCACGGTGTCTCCACCGCGTGCCGGTCGTAGTGCCGGCGTACGTACGCCACGGCCTCCTCCGGTGGTACGCCGTCCAGGACCGCCAGGCAGGCCAGTGCGGTGCCGGTGCGGCCCCGGCCGCCGCCGCAGGCGAACTCGACGCGTTCGTCGGCCGCCCGGCGCCAGGCGTCCCGCAGGACCTCCTCGGCCCGTACCCGGTCGGCGGGCAGCCGGAAGTCCGGCCAGCGCAGCCAGTGCGACTCCCAGGGGACCTCGGGCGGCTCCTTGCCGAGGAGGTGGACGGCGTACGTGGCGGTCGGGCCGTCGGGCAGCGGGCGCCGCAGGCCCCGCCCCCGTACCAGCCGGCCGGAGGGCAGCCGCAGCACACCGGGGGCCGCCGGGTCCCAGGGCTCGGTCGCGGTCGACGTCATCCCCGGGTCACCCCACTCCTCGCGTCGCCTGTGCCGCCCGTGTCTCGATGCCCCGGAAGTGGTCGGTCATCGCCCGCTGCGCGCCCTCGACGTCACGGGCGCGGAGGGCGGCGACGATGGCGCGGTGGCGGCGGATGGTGAGTTCGGGGGTGGGGTCGTCGTTCCAGCCACGGGCGCCGGCGACACGGAGGAAGACGGTCCAGAAGGCGCCGAGGAGTTGGGGGACCAGGGAGTTGCCGAGGGAGGCGTAGAGGAGTTCGTGGAAGTCGCGGTCGAGTTCGGCGACGGACTCGCCCGCCTTGCCGGCCGCCTCCATCCGGTCGACCATGGCCGCGAGATCGTCCAGCTCCGCGTCTGTGAGGATGCCCACGACCCGTCGTACCAGGCCCTCCTCCAGCACTTCGCGGACCTGGAGGATCTCCGCGAGCGCGGCGGTGTCCCCGTCGTGGCGGGCGAGGGTGCGGAAGGTCAGGCCGTCGATGAGGGGGGTCAGGGAGGCCTGGCCGACATACGTGCCGTAGCCGTGTCTGATGTCGACTATGTCGAGGGCCTGCAAGGCCTTGAGCGCCTCGCGGACGGAGTTGCGGCTGACGCCGAGGTCCTCCATCAGCTCCGTCTCGGTGGGCAGGGGCGCTCCCGCCTGGAGTTTGCGGTCGAGGATCAGCTGCATCACCTCGTGCTGGATCTGGCTGCTCACCCGCCGCTCGGGCCGGCGCCGACTGCCGCTCTCCTGAGACATGCGCCGCATCGTACGCTCGCCGGACATCCGACGTCCCATCTCCGGACGGAAACCGAGTGAACCGATCAGGGGAACGCCGGGTGAACGCACGGTGATCTCCCTGGGAAATTATGCCCTGCCGGACCGTCAACTGTCCTTGTTTCACATCGCCATTGGTCGCACCTCTGGCAGGTGAGCCATTCGTGTGCGATCCCTTGACCGCCCCCACGGGCCCTCCTATGGTCACGCTGCCCCCTGTAGGACGTAGGACGTCGTATCTCCCCCCTCGCTGCCTCCTTGGAGGAACCGTGCGCGATGTGACCCCTGACGCCCCGATGCCGGCCCGCCGGTCGTTCCTGAAGTACTCCGGCGCGTTGGGCGCCGCCGCCGTCTCGTCGTCGCTCGCCGCGTGTTCGGCCGGACCGGAGTCCACCAATGACACCGACGGCGGAAGCGGCGGAAAGAACGGGACGCTGACCGCCGTCATCGGCTACGGCAACGACGGCAGCTGGGACCCGACCCAGACCGCGTCCGCCTTCTGCATGGCCGCCAACAACCACATCTACGAAGGCCTCCTCGACACCGACCCCATCTCCCGCGAGCCGTACGCGGCGCTGGCGACGGCGGTGCCGAGCGATCTCAGCGGTACGTCGTGGAAGTTCGAGCTTCGCGCCGGCGCCACCTTCCACGACGGGAAGCCGGTGACCGCCGACGACGTCGTCTTCGTCTACGACCGGATCCTCGACCCGGACACCCAGACCCTCGCCAAGGGCTTCTTCGCCAGTTGGCTGAAGGAAGTGAAGAAGATCGACGCGCGGAACGTCGAGCTGGTGCTGAAGTTCCCCTTCCCCGAGGGCATTTCACGGCTGACGCTGGCGAAGATCATGCCGAAGCACGTCTTCTCCCGGCCGGGTGCCTGGGAGGACGCCATCAAGGGCAAGGCGATCGGTTCGGGACCGTACCGGCAGACCGCGCACCACCCGAAGTCCAACACGACGTTCGAGGCGTACGCCGACTACAACGGGCCCCGCCCGCCCGCCTTCAAGAAGATGAACTGGCTGACCATCGTGGACGCCGCGCCGCGCGTCGCGAAGATCTCCGGGACCAGTGCGGGCGCGCAGATCGCCGACAACATCCCGTACGCCAATATCGGGCAGCTGGAGAAGAGCGGGCTGACCGTCCAGGGCGGCTCCGGGATGAACAACCTCTTCCTGATGTTCAACACCAGGCACAAGCCCTTCGACGACGTACGGGTACGGCAGGCGCTGCATTACGCCATCGACCGGGACAAGATGATCGAGGTGGCGCTGAAGGGGCACGGAAAGCCCGCGAGTTCCTTCCTGAACGAGGGGAATCCGAGTTATCGGCCCGCGAAGACGGTGTACGGCCACGACCCGGAAAAAGCGAAGGCGCTGCTGAAGGAGGCCGGGGTCAGCGGGCTGAGGATCGAGATTCTGGCCGTGAACGTGAGCTGGATCGTCGACTGTCTGCCGACCATCAAGGCGTCGTGGGACGCGATCGGGGTGGAGACGACCCTCTCCCCGCAGGAGACCACCGCGGTCTTCACCAAGATGGATCAGAAGCAGGACTACCAGGTCGTCGCCGCGGCATCGAATCCCAATCAGTTCGGCCTCGACGCCGATCTGATCATGCATTACAACTACGGGCCGCAGAACCTGTGGATGCAGTACGCGCGATGGGCCGACAACAGCGTGGCCAAGGGGCTCTTCAGGGACATGGAGCAGGCGACCCGGGAGCCGGACGCGGACAGGAAGAAGACGATGGTGCAGGACTACATCGACATCGTCGCCGAGCAGGCCGTGCTCTATCCGGTGGTGCACACCGAATTGATGACGGCCTGGGATCCGAAACGGCTCACGGGGATAAGGGCGCAGCCGTATCCGGGGATCAATCTGCTGCAGGCGAAGTGGGTTTAGGGGGAACCGGTACGTGATCGCCGTTCTCCGTATCCTTCTCCGTCGTATCGCCCTGCTCGTTCCCCTGATGCTCGGGATCGTGCTCTTCGTCTTCCTTGTCATGCGGTTCTCCGATGTCGATCCGGCGTCCGCGTTCTTCCAGGGGGCCAATCCGACGCCGGAGCAGCTGCATGAGTTCCGGGAGGAGAACGGCCTGCTCGATCCGTTGCCCGTGCGGTATGCGGGATTCGTCGGTGATCTGCTGCAGGGGGACATGGGGATCAGCGCGCTGACCCGGACCCCCGTCGTCGATCAGGTGATGACCGCGTTGCCGCTCACCCTCCAGCTCACCTTCCTGGGGCTGGGCATCGCGGTCGTGCTGGCGCTGGTGGGCGGGGTCACGGCGGCCATCCACCGGGACCGGCTGCCGGACCAGATCATCCGGGTGGTGTCGCTGACCGGGGTCGCGGCGCCGGGGTTCTGGCTGGCGCTGCTGATGATCCAGTACCTGGCGGTGGACCTGGGGTGGTTCCCGACGGGTGGGTACGTCAATCCGGCGGACTCCTTCACCGGGTGGCTGAAGACGATGACGCTGCCCGCGTTCGCGCTGTCGCTGCCGGTGGCCGCGCAGCTCACCCGGATCGTGCGCACGGCGGTCGTGGAGGAGCTGGACAAGGACTACGTACGGACGGCGATCGGCAGCGGACTGCCGCCACGGGTGGTCGTCGGGCGGAACGTGCTGCGCAACGCGCTGATCAATCCGCTCACCGTGCTCGGGCTGCGCGTCGGCTATCTGCTCGGCGGCGCGGTCGTCATCGAGACGATCTTCTCGCTGCCGGGGATGGGCAAGCTGATGATCGACGCCGTGAAGAACGGCGACCCGGCGGTCGTGCAGGGCGTCGTCCTGACCACGGCCGCCGGCTTCGTGGTCGTCAACCTCGTCATCGACATCCTCTATCTGCTGGTGAACCCACGGCTCAGGGGGGCGGGCTGATGTCCGGGCCCATGGTGACCACACGCAAGCGGCTCACGGAGGCCCTGTCCCGGCCCGGTGTCCGGCCGCGGTCCTGGCGGAGGCTGCCGGTGCTGTCGCGGGTCGCGGTCTGCTTCCTCGCGGTCGTGGTGCTCACGGCCCTGTTCGCGCCCGTGCTCGCCCCGCACGACCCGCTCGACCAGCAGGCCCTGGTCGGCGGGACCGGCGCGCCCTCCGCCGAGCACTGGATGGGCCAGGACAGCCTCGGCCGGGACATCCTGAGCCGGCTGATGTACGGCGCCCGCTGGTCGCTCGCGATCGGCCTCGGCGCCACCGCGCTCGCGCTCGTCGCGGGATCGTTCATCGGGGCCCTGGCCGCGACCTCGCGCAAGGCCGTCGACGAGACGCTGATGCGCTGCCTGGACATCGTCATGGCGTTCCCGGGCATCGCGCTGGCCGCCGTGCTCGTCGCCGTCTTCGGCGGCGGCATCGAGGTGCTGATCTGCGCGATCGCCTTCCTCTTCACTCCGCCCGTGGCACGGGTCGTACGGGCCAACGTCCTCGACCAGTACGGCGAGGACTACGTCACCGCCGAGCGGGTGACAGGAGCCCGCACCCCGCACATCGTGATCCGGCACGTGGCCGTCAACTGCGCCGCCCCCGTGCTGGTGTTCTGCACCGTGCAGGTCGCCGAGGCCATCGTCTTCGAGGCGTCCCTGTCCTTCATCGGCGCGGGCGTACGGCCCCCGGACCCGTCCTGGGGCAGCGTCATCGCCGACGGCAAGAACATGGTCCTGACCGGCGGCTGGTGGGCGACCGTCTTCCCCGGCCTGCTGATGCTGGTCACGGTCCTCTCCCTCAACATCCTCTCCGAGGGCGTCTCCGACGCGTGGGCGGCACCGGCCGGGCGGGATGTGGAGCCACGCGAGGAGGAAGACCGGCTGGAGGCCGCCGAGCCGGGCAGCGGCACGGTCACCGAGCTGCCGGGGCTGACCGAGGCGGCTCTGCGACTGCGGTCGCGGGCCCGTCCCCTGCCCGGTGGTCAACCGGTGCTGTCCGTCGAGCGGTTGGCCGTCTCTTTCGAGAACCGGCACCGGGGGGTGAACATCGTCGACGGCATCAGCTTCGACGTGCACCCCGGTGAAGTCCTGGGGCTGGTCGGCGAATCGGGCTGCGGCAAGTCGCTGACCGCACTCACGGTGATGGGCCTGGAGTCCAAGGGCGCCAAGGTGCGCGGCCAGGTCCGGTTCGATCAGCGGCAGTTGGTGGGCGAGCCCATGCGCGTACGCCGCAGACTGCTCGGCCACGAGATGGCGATGATCTATCAGGACGCGCTCTCCTCCCTCAACCCGGCGATGACCGTCCGTGCCCAGCTGGGGCAGGTCGTCCGCAGGGGCGGCAAACGCTCAGCGACCGAACTGCTCGGCATGGTCGGCCTCGACCCCGAACGTACCCTGCGCAGTTACCCGCACGAACTGTCCGGCGGCCAGCGCCAGCGCGTCCTGATCGCCATGGCGCTCTCCCGCACCCCGAAGCTGATCGTGGCCGACGAGCCGACGACCGCGCTGGACGTGACCGTCCAGGCCCAGATCATCGAACTGCTGCTGCGGCTGCGCGAGGAGCTGGGCTTCGCGCTGATCCTCGTCTCGCACGATCTGGCGCTGGTGGCGGACGTGACCGACCGGGTCGTCGTGATGTACGGCGGTCAGATCGTCGAGACGGGGGTGACGGCGGACCTGGTCGAGGCGCCGGCCCACCACTACACGCGCGGTCTGCTGGGCAGCGTGCTGTCGCTGGAGTCGGCGGCCGAGCGGATGACGCAGATCAGGGGCGTCGTCCCCGCCCCCGCCGACTTCCCGGCGGGCTGCCGCTTCGCCGACCGCTGCCCACGGGCGAGCGAGGTCTGCCGTACGACGGCACCGGACCTGCTGGGCCCGCCCACGCACAAGGCGGCCTGCCACCACCCGGCGGTGGATCTGGTCGCGACGGAACGGGAGGTGGCGCAGTGAGCACACCGAAAGCGCCGGACGCGTCAACCACGGCAGGCGTGTCCGGCGCGTCGAGCGCACTCGTGGAGGTCTCCGACGCCCATGTCGTCCACCGGGCCCGCACCGGCGGGCTGTTCACGCGTGACCGGGTCTACGCCCTGACCGGCGCCGATCTCTTCATCGCGCCCGGTGAGACGGTGGGCGTGGTGGGTGAGTCGGGGTGTGGGAAGTCGACGCTGGCGAAGGTGCTGGTGGGGGTGGAGCGGCCGACGGCCGGGACGGTGTCGTTCCGGGGGCGGGACCTGTGGTCCATGTCGCCGGCCGAGCGCCGGGTGACCGTGGGCAGCGGTACGGGCATGATCTTCCAGGACCCGTCGACGGCCCTGAACCGCCGCCTGTCGATCCGCCGGATCCTCCGCGACCCCCTGGACGTGCACCGGCGCGGCACATCGGCCGAACGGGAGGACCGCGTACGGGAGTTGATGTCCCTGGTCGGTCTGCCCCCGGTGCTGGCGGAGGCGCTGCCGGGTCAGCTGTCGGGCGGTCAGCGCCAGCGTGTCGCCATCGCCCGTGCCCTGGCGCTCGACCCGGACCTGGTGGTCGCGGACGAACCGACGAGCGCGCTGGACGTGTCGGTCCGCGCGCAGATCCTCAACCTCCTGCTGGACCTGAGGGAACGGCTCGGTCTGGCGCTGGTCTTCGTGTCGCACGACATCCAGACGGTACGGCGGATGAGCGACCGGGTGATCACCATGTATCTGGGCCGGATCGTGGAGGAGTCCCCGGCCGACTCGGTCACGGACCGCGCCCGGCACCCGTACACCCGTGCGCTGTTCTCGGCCACCCCGGGCCTGCTGGACCCGATCGAGCCGATCCCCCTGGTGGATCCGGTCCCGTCGGCCACCCGGCCGCCGAGCGGCTGTCCGTTCCGTACCCGATGCTGGAAGGCGGACGGGGTGTGCGCGGAGAAGATGCCGGACTTCTCGGCCGCGTCGGCGCCCGGACACCGCTTCCGCTGCCACCATCCTGTGCAGGAGACGGAGTCGACGCGCGACCTGGTCGCCGAGGCCGCGACCGCGTCGGCATCCGTTTCCCCGGCCACCGCCATGGCCGTCGAGGATCGGACCGATCGAGCCGTACGAGATACCTAGCGGTACCCGACGGGTACCCGCGCCAAGGGAGCCAAGATGACCATCCCCACCCCGCTGACCGGAGTCGTCCCGCCCGTCTGCACCCCCCTGACACCGGACCGCGAGGTGGACGTACCGTCGTTGATCCGCCTCGTCGACCACTTGGTGGCCGGTGGTGTGGACGCGCTGTTCGTGCTCGGTTCGACGTCGGAGGCGGCGTATCTGACCGATGAGCAGCGGCGGCTGGTGACGGAGACGGTGGTCGGGCATGTGGCGGGCCAGGTGCCCGTGCTGGCCGGGGCGATCGACATGACGACCCCGCGCGTACTGGACCATGTGCGCGCCGTCACGGCCGCCGGGGCGCAGGCGGTCGTGGCGACCGCCCCCTTCTACACCGGCACCCACCCGGCGGAGATCGCCCGCCATTACCGTCTGCTCGCCGCCCACTCCCCGGTGCCGGTCCTCGCGTACGACATCCCGGCAGCCGTCCACACCAAGCTGCCCACCGATGTCGTCCTGGAGCTCGCGGCGGACAGGGTCGTCGTCGGCCTCAAGGACTCCAGCGGCGACCTGGCCGGCTTCCGCGCCGTCGTGACGGGTGTGCGTGCCGTCACCGACTTCACCGTCCTCACCGGCTCCGAACTCCTCATCGACGCCGCGCTGGCCATGGGCGCCGACGGGGCCGTCCCCGGCCTGTCCAACGTCGACCCCGTCGGCTACGTCCGTCTCGACCGGCTCTGCCGCGCCGGTGACTGGGACCGCGCCCGCGCCGAACAGGAACGCCTGTGCGCCCTGTTCGGGATGATCGGTGTCGGCGGCGCCCGCATGGGCGGCACCGCCTCGGCCATCGGTGCCTTCAAGGCGGCGCTGCGCCTGCGCGGCGTCATCGCGTGCGCCGCCACGGCCGAGCCGCAGGTCCCGCTGTCGGAGGACGAGGTCGAGCGGGTGGGCAAGTACCTGGCCGCGGCGGGGCTGTCGTAGGGGCTGGTGCTACGAGGTGGTGGTCCCCGGCGCCTGCGCGGCGAGGGCCTTGAGGGGTTCACCGGTGACGCGGCAGACCGTCCACTCGTCCAGGAGCTCCGCGCCGATGGACTTGTAGAAGCCGATCGCGGGTTCGTTCCAGTCGAGGACCCACCATTCGAAGCGCTCATAGCCGCGCTGCTCGCAGATCGCGGCGAGGGAGGCGAGGAGCGCCTTGCCGTGGCCGCCGCCCCGGGCGTGCGGCCGTACGTACAGGTCCTCCAGATGGATGCCGCCGCTGCCGGTCCAGGTCGAGAAGCGCGGGTACCACACGGCGTAGCCCACGGTCTCGCCCGTGCCGTCGTCCTCGGCGATCAGTGCGAAGGCGGCCGGATGCTCACCGAACAGCGCCTCGCGGAGCTGTTCCTCCGTGGCTCTGGCCTGTTCAACGGCCCTTTCGTATGCGGCGAGTTCGCGGATCATGGCGAGGATCTGCGCGATGTCGTTCTCAGTGGCGGCCCTGATCATGCCGTGATCATCGGCCACCGCGCCGGCCCGCGTCCACTCCCTCAGCCGGACCCCGCCCCCGCCCCCGGTGTCACCAGCCGCCGAAGACCAGCACGGCGACGATCCAGCCGTAGATCCGCAGGAACTCCGGGATCCGGTGGAGCGTCGTCAGCGCGTTGACGACCAGGGTGATCCCCACGACGGCGACACCGGTGAGCAGCGTACGGCGGGCCGTGCCGCTCACCGCGACCGTGTAGAGCGCCAGCATGGCCGGGGCGACGGCGGCGGGGTGGTTGTAGTCGAGCGCGTGGTACGGGGCGACGAAGACCACCAGCGCCCACAGCGCGGGCATCGGCCGCCTCCGGCGCCACACCAGCGGCACATGGACGCCGATCAGCAGCGCGAAGCCGAACGTGTCCGGCACGTTCCCGTCACCGGTGATCAGCACGGCGGTCACGCAGTCGAAGACGGTCAGGGCGACGGCGACGTACGCGTCGAACCGCGGGGAGTCGCCCCCGGCGGCCGTCCGAACCCACTCGAAGAGCCCCGGCCCGCACCCCACTCACCCCGACAGCCCCCTCGCCGTCCCGGCCCCCACAGCGCCGCCCCCGCTCCCCGTCACCCGCTCATCCTCCGTCAGGAGGGCGCCCCTGCGGGAGAGAGACGCCCCGGCCGTACCGGCTCTCGGCGAACCGGCACGCTCCCCCGGCACTCGACCGACGGTCACCGGCCGGCTCTCAGCCCACGGTCACCGCCCGGCTCTCAGCCCACAGCCACCCGCTCCCGGCTCGGCGGGGTCTCCCCCGGCGGCTGCTCGACCGGCCCCGCCGGCTCACGGGACAGCCGCCCCGGCCACCACACCTTCCTCCCCAGCGCCACACTCGCGCTGGTCACGAGATACGTACGCACGAGGAACGTGTCGAGCAGCACCCCCACCGCGATCACGAAGCCCAGCTCGACGAGTTGGACCAGCCCCATGTTGAGCAGCACGGCGAAGGTCGCGGCGAGGACGAGGCCGGCGGAGGCGATGACCCCGCCGGTCGTCCGCAGCGCGGTGAGCGCGGCGGCGGCAGGTTCCGCGCCGGCCAATGACTCCTCACGCATCCGGTGCATGAGGAAGATGCCGTAGTCGACGCCGAGGGCGACGAGGAACACGAAGGACAGCAGTCCGAGCCCCGGATCGGTGCCCTCGAACCCGAACACCGGTCCGAAGACGAGCCCCCCGATCCCCAGCGAGGCCGCCCACACCGCGACCACGGCGACGACGAGCAGCAACGGTGCGACCAGGCTCCGCAGCAGCGCGACGAGGATCAGCAGGACGGACAGGAGCACGATCGGTACGACGACGAGCCGGTCCCGGGCGTTGGTGTCCTTGAGGTCGAGCTGTTCGGCGCTGGGCCCGCCGATGTACGACTCCGGCAGCCGGTCCCGCAGGGACTCGATGGTGGCGGTCTCGGCGGCCGACTGCGGCGCGCCCTTGGCGATGACGGACAACTCGGTCCAGCCGTCTCCCGTACGCCCCCGCTCGACGGCGGCGACCCCCTCATGCCCTTGGATCCCGGCGATCGTGGCCTCGGTCCGCCCGGCCGGTGTGATCACGGAGATCGGCTGGGTGCCCTGCCCGGGAAAGGCCTCGGCGAGGGTCCGCATCGCCGCGACCGACTCGGGCCTGTCGACGAAGGAGTCCTCCTGCTTGAGCGATCCGGGCAGATCGAGCGTGCCGAGAGCGAGGGCGCCGAGCAGGACGGCACCGCCGGCGAGCACGGTCAGCGGCCGGCGCCCGGCGGAGGACCCCATCGCCGAGAACAGCGACCGACGGGCCTTCGGCTCGCTGCCGTACGCCGGTACGAGCGGCCAGAACACCCGCCGCCCCAGCAGGACGAGGGTCGCGGGCAGCAGGGTGAGCATGGCGAGCAGCGCGCACAGCACCCCGACCATGCCGAGCGGTCCCATGCCCCGGCTGCTGTTGAGGTCGGCGGCGAGCAGACACAGCAGCCCGGCGGCGACGGTCCCGGAGGAGGCGAGCACGGCGGGCCCGCAGCCGCGCAGGGCGACCTTCATGGCCTCGTACGGCCGCTCGACGCGCCGCAGTTCCTCGCGGTACCGGGAGACGAGCAGCAGCGCGTAGTCGGTGCCCGCCCCGAACACGAGGATCGTCATCATGGCCGAGCTCTGCCCCGAGACACTCGTCCCGAAGGCCTGGTTGAGCCCGTACGCCACCCCCATCGACAGGAAGTCCGCGACCCCGGCGACGACGAGCGGCACCAGCCACAGCACCGGGCTCCGGTAGATCAGGATCAGCAGTACGGCCACCACACCCACGGTGGTGTACAGCAAGGGCCCGCCGAGCGACTCGTACACCTTGCCCGCATCAGCGGCGAGGGCACCGGGCCCACCCACCTCGACCGTCAACCCGCCCCGGCTGCGGGCGACTTCCCGCACCCGCTCGACGAAGGCGTCCCGCAGCTTCTCGTCCGTCCCCGGCCCATTGCTCGCCACCGGGTACATCAGGGTGGCCCCGTCCTCCGCCGGCACCCCCCCGCGGCTCGGCGACCAGCCGATCCCGCTCCCCGATCTCGGCGACCTGAGCGGCGGCGGCCTCCCGATCGGCGGCACTGAGCCCACCGTCCCGGTGATACACAAGCACCAGCTCGGTCGTCTCGCCCCCGGGCAACTGCTCCTGGATCTTCGCCACCCGCGTCGAATCGGCACTGGCCGGCAGATAATCCACCGCCCTGTCGTGCTGCACCTCCGACAACTTGGCGGCGAACGGCCCCACCAGGCCCAGCAACACCACCCACAACCCCAACACCAGCCACGGCACACCTCGCCGCCGACTCCGCACGCGTGTCTCTCCGACCCCCATTCCGGGGTCCCCCCTCCTCAACGGGTGTCTGGACGTCCACCAGACTCCCGGCGGGGCGGGGGCGAGTCGTCGCGCGGGAGAGCGAGTTGATCCGTACCGCCCGGGGCGACACGGCGGCCGGATTACTCCCTGGGGAGTATCCGGGCCGGGCTCACGACGGCGTGCGGGCCGCTGCGGGCAAGCGCGTCACGCCGGTCGGTGTCCGATCGCCAGCAGGTGGGAACTCGCCGCCAGTAGCTCTGGATAGGGCTCGGCCATGCGCGCGGCGGTCAACGCCGATTCAAACAAGGCCGAGTCGCGGAAGGACTGGCCGGTGTTTCGCTCAGCCGCTGCGAGCATGGACCAGGCCGGCCCCTCGATGCCGAACACCTCGGCACCGTCGAATCCGGCCGCGTCCACTTCGTCGCGCAGCTGCTCGCCGCTGTGGAAGTAGGCGGCGGTGAACGCCTTCTTCCCGTCATGGATCTGCGTCGCGAGGATGCCGCCGATGCTCTTCTGCATCGGTTCCTTGTAAAGATGGGCGAACGCGGTGTGTTCGAACAGCGAGGCATACCTGTTGATTCCGGCCACAGCCAGTAGGCCGCCCGGCTTGAGCACGCGGTAGCCCTCACGGAGTGCCTGGTCACGATCGGGGCGTGCGATGAGGTGGTAGAGGGGGCCCAGCATGAGTACGACGTCGTACGAGGCGCCCTCGGACGGGAGTCGGCGTGCGTCCCCGAGTTCCACGGTGGCGCCGGTCTGCTTGGCCTGCTCGATGTGCCGGGGGATCGGGTCGACGAGGTGCACGGCGTAGCCGTCCTGGACGAGCCATCGGGCGTGGGCGCCCGGGCCGCCGCCGACGTCGAGGACCCGGGCCGGCGGCGTGGGAAGGTGACGGCGCAGCAGTTCCTGCGTGCGTACCATCTCCAGGCGGCCCTCGGCTGTCGCGGTCAGCCGGTCCGCTTCGTCGATGGTCTCGGTGTAGAACCTCACGATCTCCGGGGCTACCTCAGGGCTCGTCATACGGGCATTGTGGTGACTCACCGGTGGACCAGTCCAGTGAATCGGAAGTGCCCCATGCCGCTGCTGAAGTACGAGCAGATCGCCGAAGATCTGCGCACACGCATCGCGAACGGCGAGTTCGGCCCCGGCGACCTGCTGCCTTCCGGCCGCGACCTTGCCGAGCAGTGGAGCGTGTCGAGGGCTACCGTCGTCAAGGCCTACGACGTGCTGCGCAATGACGGTCTGGTGGTCGCCCGGCAAGGCGCCGGCTTCACCGTCGTGGAGACACCGATCGCCCGGCCTGCGGGCGGACGCCGTACGGACTCCAGTCGTGTATCCGGCGGCGCACCGTACCGACGCCTCGGCGTCCCGGACCGTACGGCGCCTCCCTCACATGTGGCTGAGGCCTTGGGGTTGAAGCCGGGTGAGCAGGCGCTGAGGCGCATCCGGCTGGTGCTGCTCGACGACGGAGTGCCACACAGCTTGGTGACGGCCTGGTTCCCGCCGTCGATCGCGGACGCTGCTCCGCGACTGGCGATGAAGGGGCCGATCGCCGAGGGCACCACGCACTACGTCAGGCGTGAGACGGGCCGCTCCCCGGCAGAGGGCGTCGATGTGACCGTTCGACTGGCCACGGAGGATGAGGCCCACTTGCTGGAGGTGGAGCAGCCCACAGCAGTGGCCGTGGTGCTGCACACGGCGTTCGACAAGGATCGCCAAGCACTTGTGTGCGAAGAGGGCGTCACCCCGTCGCATGTGTTCGAACAGATCGACAACTACCCGATGCGGTAAGCGAACTGACGAACATACGAACTGGCGCTCGCTTGACTGGACCGGTCCACCGGTCCAGTCTTTTGATGCCGGGCGAGCCTGCCATGTGTTGCGGTCGCGCCATGCCCGGCTGCCGACACAAGACGAACCCTGGCGACCGATGCCACGGTCCCAGGGCGCGGCCGACCTGAGCGGAGCAGACCGACAATGCACCTTGTATCACACGCCCTCGCATGGGTAAGAGCACTCCTGTTCGGACCGCCTGAGTGCGGTCGCGGCACCCGCTGCACGGGCCCGGAGGCCGGTCGCACCACGCCGGTCCCCTATCCGTCGCCGGGCATGTGGGGGGCGACCCTCGCGGCGGCGCGTCGCCGCCGGGCCCCGCACCTGTGGCCGTCTCCCGAGTTGCCCGCCATCGAGGACGACTCGATCAACGACGCCCTCGTGCGCGCGTACGTACTGCACGAGGATGAGCAGACCCTTTGCCTGGCCTCCCCGCTGAGGAGGGCTTGGTGACGACGACCGAGTACAGGCCGAAGCCCGGCGACACGGTCGAGGACACCAAGTCCAGGCGATTCGGCAAGGTCATGGGGTTCGAGGGGCCGTACGTGCAGCTGCGGCCGATCGGCGGCGGCCTGGAGTGGGACGCCCGTCCGGACAGCCTCAGGCGGCTGACACTCACCGAGGCCCTGAGCGCGGGTGTGGCGGCGGCCAACGCCCGGTCGAGGGGGGAACGCCCGTGATGACGCCCGCGGCCGAAGCCGCATACGCCGCGCTGCTCACGCACGGGGCCGAATGCCTGGACTGCCGGGAGTTCCGAGACGAAGGCGGAAAGTCCACGGGACAATGCCCAAAGCTCGACGCCCTGGCGGAGGAGTACCGCCAGGTAAAGCGCGACGCCCGCGCAGGAGGGCGCATCAACCGGACCTGCGGCGCCTGCCACAGGCCCATCGGTCCCGACGAGGACTGCACGACGTTACATCCCGGCCTCGCCATCGGCTGCGGCTCCCACGGTCCACCTGCACAAGCGGCCGTGCAAAAGGGTCCCGCATCAGTCGACCCAGCGACAGGCCGCTGAGCCCCCAGCGTCACCCTGGTGATCACCCTCGGCAAGGGACCCGCGCCGGCGCCGGAAGGATCGCTACGACGGCGTACGTGCCGTCGCCAGCAAGCGGGTCACGTCGTCCGCGCAGATGGTCAGGGCCGAGCCGACCGTGGACAGGACGTCGCGTTCGGCGGGGGTGTACGGGCCATCGGCCAACGCGATGCGGGCGCCCTGCAACAGGATTGCCTCGCGGCCGGTGGGGGCGAGGTGGGGGGCGAGGGGGTCCAGGGCCTCGTGGAGCTCTATGGCGAGGCCGGCGCCGCAGGGTTCGCCGAAGAGGCGGCCGGTGTCGGCGGCGAGCGCCTCGACCAGGGCGCCCAGCTGGTCCTCCGTGCAGTCGTCGAGGCCGGCGGCGCGGACGGCGGTGGCGGCGGCCGACAGGGACGTACGGCCGCAGGTGCCGTCGGCGGCGAGGACGGCGAGGGCGACGGTGTGGACGGCGTCGCGGAGCATCGCCGAGAAGCGGGTGGTGGTGGGGTGGTCCAGGGCGTCCGTCGCGTAGTGGTGGCGGCAGGCGGCGCACTCGACGACCGGGCCCGTCTCACCGCGCGGCAGCACCGGCACCCCGAGGAGAGTGAAGCGGCGGCGGCCGATGAGGCGCTGGTAGTTGCGGTCGCCTCCGCAGCCGGGGCAGAAGAACTCGCCGTCGCCGACGCCCGTCCACGCGGTGCGGGTGCCGACGAGTCGGGAGAGGCCGGCGGCGCGGCCGATCGCTCCGGCGCGCGACAACCCGGTGACACGGTCGATCGGTCCCCGTGGTCCCCGTCCTGGCTGCACGTCGCACCTCCGTAACCCCACGGCAACATCGCCGCGCTTGCGTGATGTTAGCCACATTGTCGAGGCGCAGTCAGTACTCCGGACGAGGCCTTCCCGGTACTCACACAGGGTTTGGCCGGTAAACGACGGGGCCCCGCCCACCGAAACACGGTGAACGGGGCCTTCAAACCGCCGGTCGGGCTGGTCAGCGCGTCGCGCGGTTGACGGCCGAGACGACCGCCTTCAGCGACGCGCGCGTGGTGTTCGCGTCGATACCGATGCCCCACAGGACCTTGTCCTCGATGGCGATCTCGATGTAGGAGGCGGCCTGCGCGGAGGCACCCTCGCTCATCGTGTGCTCCTGGTAGTCCAGCAGACGGGCGTCGACGCCGATGCCCTGCAGCGCGTGGAAGAACGCGGAGATCGGGCCGTTGCCCGTGCCGACCAGGGTGGTCTCGATGCCGTCGACCTCGGCCTCCACGGTCAGCGTGTCCACGCCGTCGGTGTCGGTGGTCGACTGGTTGTTGCGGACCTGGATACGGCCCCAGGGGTTCTCCGGGTTCGGCAGGTACTCGTCCTGGAACACCGCCCAGATGTCGGCGCCGGTGACCTCGCCGCCCTCGGCGTCCGTCTTCGCCTGGATGATCTTCGAGAACTCGATCTGCATCCGGCGCGGCAGGTCCAGCTTGTGGTCGTTCTTCAGGACGTACGCGATCCCGCCCTTGCCGGACTGCGAGTTGACGCGGATGACCGCCTCGTAGGACCGGCCGACGTCCTTCGGGTCGATCGGCAGGTACGGCACCGCCCACTCGATGTCGTCCACCGTGACGCCCTTGGCGGCCGCGTCGGCCTCCATGGCGTCGAAGCCCTTCTTGATGGCGTCCTGGTGGGAGCCGGAGAAGGACGTGTAGACCAGGTCGCCCACGTACGGGTGGCGCGGGTGGACCTCCATCTGGTTGCAGTACTCCCACACGCGACGGATCTCGTCGATGTCGGAGAAGTCGATCTGCGGGTCCACGCCCTGCGAGAACAGGTTCATGCCCAGGGTGACCAGGTCGACGTTGCCGGTGCGCTCGCCCTGCCCGAACAGACAGCCCTCGACGCGGTCGGCACCGGCCATCAGCGCCAGCTCGGCGGCGGCGACGGCCGTACCGCGGTCGTTGTGCGGGTGGACGGAGATGCAGACGTGCTCGCGGCGGGAGAGGTTGCGGCTCATCCACTCGAAGCGGTCCGCGTGCGTGGACGGCGTCGAACGCTCCACCGTGGCGGGCAGGTTCAGGATGATCTCGCGGCCCGGGCCGGGCTGCCAGACGTCCATGACCGCCTCACAGACCTCCAGCGCGAAGTCCAGCTCGGTGTCCGTGAAGATCTCGGGGCTGTACTGGTACCCGAACTCGGTCTCCGGGCCCAGCAGCTTCTCGGCGTACTCCATCACCAGCCGCGTACCGTCGACGGCGATCTGCTTGATGTCGTCCTTGGAGCCGCGGAAGACGACCCGGCGGAAGACGGGCGCGGTGGCGTTGTACAGGTGGACGGTGGCGCGCTTGGCGCCCTTCAGCGACTCCACGGTCCGCTCGATCAGGTCCTCGCGGGCCTGGGTCAGTACGGAGATGGTGACGTCGTCCGGGATGGCCCCCGGCTCCTCGATGATCGACCGTACGAAGTCGAAGTCCGTCTGCCCCGACGCCGGGAAGCCGACCTCGATCTCCTTGTAGCCCATCTTGACCAGCTGGTCGAACATCCGGCGCTTGCGCTCGGGCGACATCGGGTCGATCAGGGCCTGGTTTCCGTCACGCAGGTCGGTGGAGAGCCAGCGGGGGGCGACGGTGATCCGGTTGTCCGGCCAGGTGCGGTCGGGGATGTCGACCTGCTCGTACTGACCGTACTTGTGGGTCGGCATGGAACTGGGCTGCTGGCGGTTCGCCATGAGTGCGGGGCTCCTCTGGATGTCCGAATGGACGGCCGACACGCAACGCAAAGCTCCGCGGGGAGGGAGTCGACCTGGACTACAGGCCCTCGCCGCGGCAGCTAAGAAGAAGCAGCCCGAAACGCATGATGCGAAGCAGAGTAGCCGAGTCGCGCGCCGCACGGGGTCCTGTATCAGCATGCGGGACCGAGGAGGAAACAGGAGCAAAAGGTGCACAAGCTCACACAGGGCACGGGGAGCACCCCTCAAGGGGCGCGGGACTGTGGCACATGTGGCTCCACCACGCCGGCGCGAGCAACCACCAACAACCCGCAGCCCGAACTCAACCGCAAGCAACACGGCGACCACGAAACGCAACCCGAACGGCCACATTTCACCAATCAAGGTTGCCCCTAGTGACACGCCCCTAACGGAGTGCAATCGTGCGGGGATGACCACCACAAACGGGGGCCACGAGCCCATCTTCTGCACCGTCGTCCCGCCACACGTCCTGGACAAGCTCTCCCGGGCCGACGACTCGGCACTCGCCAACGCCGCCCGCCGCACCCTGGAGCGCGACGCGCTCGAACGCACCCGCCGCCGCCTGACCACGGTCATCGGCGCCCCCGCGGTCGCCGCACCGGACGACGCCGAGGCGGGCAAACCGCATCGCACGATCCACGACGCCCGCCACGGCACGGACCTGCCCGGCAGGAAGGTCCGCGGCGAGGGCGACGAGCCCGGCAAGGACGCCACGGTCAACCGCGCGTACGCGGGTCTCGGCGCCACCTACGAGCTGTTCTGGAAGTCCTTCCAGCGGGACTCGATCGACGGCAACGGGCTGCCGCTGGACGCGACCGTGCACTACGACCGGGACTACAACAACGCCTTCTGGAACGGCGAGCAGATGGTGTTCGGCGACGGCGACGGCGAGATCTTCCTCGACTTCACCATCCCGATCGACGTCATCGGCCACGAACTCAGCCACGGCGTCACCCAGTACACGGCGAACCTGACGTACTTCGGGCAGCCGGGCGCGCTCAACGAGTCGATGTCGGATGTCTTCGGCGCCCTGATCAAGCAGTACACGCTCGGCCAGACCGCCGCCGAGGCGGACTGGCTGATCGGCGCGGGCCTGCTCGCCCCGCGCGTCACGGGCACCGCCCTGCGCTCGATGAAGGCCCCGGGCACGGCGTACGACGACGACGTCCTCGGCAAGGACCCGCAGCCGGCGACGATGGACGGCTATGTCCGCACCGGCCGCGACAACGGCGGTGTGCACATCAACTCGGGCATCCCCAACCACGCGTTCTATCTGACCGCCATGGCCCTCGGCGGCCACGCCTGGGAGCGGGCCGGGCAGATCTGGTACGACGTCCTCACGGGCGGCGAGCTGAAGGAGCAGGCCCTGTTCGTCGACTTCGCCACGCTGACGGTGAAGGCGGCCAAGGACCGCTACGGGCAGGGCGACGAGCTGACGGCCGTACAGAAGGCCTGGGAGCAGGTGGGCGTGCGGACGCTGTAGTTCCGTACTAGACATGACCCATGCGTATCGAAGTGCGGCGCACGGGTGGTTTCGCGGGCATCGAGCGGCACGCGGTGGTGAACACCGCGGGGCGGCCCGATGCCGAGGAATGGCGTGCCCTGGCCGAGCGGGCACTCGCCGCCGGCCGGGGCACTCCGCCGCTCGGGGTGCCGGACGGTTTCTCGTACGAGATCACGGTGGACGCGAGGACCGTGTACTGCGCGGATCCCCGGCTGACGGAGGAGCAGCGGAAGCTGGTCTCGCGGGTACTGAAAGAGGGGGCGTAGCCCTGGCACCCGAACCCGGTAACAGGTCGCTCGCCCTTGGGCGTTGACTTCCGTTACCGGTGGTACGGATGATCCGCCCATGGCGACGAACCCGATACCCCAGTTCCCGGCCGGCTTCCTGTGGGGCGTCTCGACCTCCGCCCATCAGATCGAGGGCGCCGTGGACGAGCGCGAGCCGTCCGTGTGGGACGCCTTCTCGGCCGAGGCGGGCCGCATCAAGGACGGCTCGACGGCGGCGGTGGCCTGCGACCACTTCCACCGCTACCCCGAGGACGTGGCCCTGCTGCGCGACCTCGGCGTGGGCGCGTACCGCTTCTCCGTCTCCTGGCCGAGGGTGAACACTCCGAACGGCCTCGACTTCTACGACCGTCTGGTGGACGAGCTGGTCGCGGCGGACGTACGGCCGGTGCCGACCCTCTTCCACTGGGATCTGCCGTCGTCGCTCCAGGAGGCGGGCGGCTGGCTGAACCGGGACACCGCCGAGCGTTTCGCCGAGTACGTCGCCGTCGTCGCCGCCCGGCTCGGGGACCGGGTCACCAAGTGGATCACCATCAACGAGCCCGCCGAACACACCCTGTTGGGCCACGCCCTCGGCACCCACGCGCCGGGCGAGCAGCTGATGTTCGACGCGCTCCCCGCCGCCCACCACCAGCTGCTGGGCCACGGCCTCGCCGTACGGGCGCTGCGCGCGGCCGGGGCCACGGACATCGGCATCGCCAACTCGCACGGTCCCACGTGGCCGGCGTCGGGGGAACAGCCGGACGTGGAGGCGGCGGCCTTCTACGACCTGCTGTTGAACCGTCTGTTCGCGGAACCGGTCCTGCTGGGCGAATACCCGGAGGGTATCGGCGAGTTGATGCCGGGCGAGGACGTGGAGTCCGACCTGAAGGTCATCTCCGAGCCCATCGACTGGTACGGCGTCAACTACTACGCCCCGACCCGGGTGGGCGCCCCCGAGGGCGCGGACATCGAG
Source organism: Streptomyces ipomoeae 91-03 (assembly GCF_000317595.1). Lineage (GTDB taxonomy): Bacteria > Actinomycetota > Actinomycetes > Streptomycetales > Streptomycetaceae > Streptomyces > Streptomyces ipomoeae. Next base: position 38,704 of record NZ_AEJC01000113.1, read on the forward strand.
TTCGGCGGCGTCACCATCCCCGCCGAACTCCCCTTCACCGTGAAGGAGATCGAGGGCGTCCCGACGACCGACTTCGGCTGGCCGGTGGTCCCCGAGGGCCTCACCGAGCTGCTGACCGGCCTCCGCGAACGCTACGGGGACCGGCTGCCGCCCGTCGTGATCACCGAGAACGGCTGCTCGTACGAGGGCGTCGACGACCAGGACCGCATCGCCTACCTGGACGGCCACGTCCGTGCCCTGCACCGGGCCTCGGAAGCGGGCGTCGACATACGCGGCTACTTCGTCTGGTCCCTCCTGGACAACTTCGAGTGGGCGGAGGGCTACGCCCGCCGGTTCGGTCTGGTCCACGTGGACTACGAGACGCTGGAGCGGACACCGAAGGCGTCGTACGGCTGGTATCGGGAGCTGCTGCGGGCGCAGGCCGAGGGACGATGACACCGCACCCGGCTACGGCGTGGGCGTGACGTTCCGCACCGGCAGCGCCTTGCTCGCCTTGGCGATGTAGTAGTCCGCGGGTGCCGAGAAGATCACGAATTCCCTGTCGTAGCCCCGGATCTTGGCCCGGAGGGTGAAGTTGCCCTTGGCGTCGGTCGTGGTCCGGGCGTTGTACTGGCTCTCGAAGTACGTCCGCAGGAAAACCCGCGTACCGGCGACCGGCCCGTGTCCGGCGGGCCAGGTCACCTTCCCGGTCACGACGAGCGTGTCCCCGGCACGCACGCTGGACTTGTTCACCTTGTACGTGATGCCGCTGACGACGGGCTTGACGGCGACCCCCGCGCGGGCGAAGAGCATGTCGTGGTCCGTCGGGTCCTCCGCCGGGTCGTAGGAGGCGTAGAACTCCACCTCATGGCGGGGATTCAGGAAGAGACTCGGCTTCTGCTCCCAGCGATCCGCCGGCACCCCGGAGAGCGTGAACCGCCCCTCGGCATCCGTCCGCACGGTCCCGAGGCTCCGGGTCTCCCGCTCGGTCGGGTCGATGGGGTCCCCCCACGGGTTCCAGGTGTTGTAGAGCACGGACTGCCCGAGCTCGACCGGCGCGTCGGCCACAGGGGTGCCGTCGGCCCGGGTCAGCACACCGGTCAGATCGACCGTCCGCTCGTCGTAGTCGGTCGTGAATCTGTCGGCGGAGATGTCCAGCCGATAGCCCGCGTCCGCGGCGTCGCCGGCCGCGCGGTCGTTTGCGTGGGCGGGCGGCATGCCCGCGGCGGCGACGGCCAGGGCGAGGACGGCGGTCGTGGTCAGGCGAGCCGTCGGCGGATGCTTGCGCACGTGAACTCCATGGGTGTGGTGGTCGGTGAGTCGTCGTGTCGTCCATTGCGTGGCCGCTGTGCCAACGGCACCGGTTTGACTCACGAGACACCACTCGCGGTTGTATGACGGGGTCGTTCCGCTTCGCCCCGGGGCGTCAACTTCCTTGCAGAGACCGCTCTTTGTGAAGGGGAGTCTGCAGATCGCGAACAGAGCGGAATGGACCTGTCCGCCGAACTCGCCTTCGTCGCCCGGCACGGCGCGACCGTCCGCCACGGCGTCAGCCCGTACGAGGCCCTGCGCTCCGCCACCGCCCGGGGAGCCCGCGCCCTCGGCCTGTCCGACCGGCTGGGCACCGTCGTCGGCGGCGGTGTCCCGCACACCGTCGCCGCGCTGACGAAGGGGGCGGTGACCGAACAGAGCGGGTCGGTCCGCAACACCGCCCTCCCAGCGGGCAGGGGAGGCGTTCGTCGACACAATTCCCACATCCACTCCTCAGAACCTGCTCACCGGACATCGATCACCCCACTGACGCCGTGACGCACGGTCCTTACCATGTATACGCACGATGACGTGGTGACGGTGGGGGGACGGCATGGCGATCGGTGGGCAGGACGAGGACTGGCTGGACCTGGCCGACGCGATCGAGGTGCTGCGCACCCAGTTGTCGGAAGCGCAGCGCCGGGGCCAGGGTTCCCCCCTTCGCTTCGTACTGGGCGAGATCACCGCGGAGTTCGAGGTGGAACTGGTGCGGACGCGGAACGGTGGCGGGGCGCTGCGGTTCGGTGTGGTGGAGGCCGACGCCCGTCGGGAGCGCTCGGCCCGGTCCACGCAGCGGGTGACCCTGCTTCTGAAGCCCGAGCAGCGCGGCGGCGGGGACGTGGCCGTGGGCGACGTCGAGTAGGCCGAGCCGTACGGGGGTGAACCGATGCAGCAGGGGCAGGTCGTCCAAATCCGCACGCCCCGTTTCGGCAGTGGCTATCTGATCGCGCCGCGGCTCGTTCTGACCGCCGAGCATCTGCTGCCACCGGAAGACGCGGAAGGTGAACCAGGAGAGATCACCGTCGCCTTCCCGGGGTCGGAGGTGCGGACCCCCGCGCGGGTGCGGTGGCGGCGGCGGGACGGCATCGTGGACGCCGCCCTGCTGGAGATCCCGGCCGACGCCCCGGGGTGGACCGTACCCGAATCACTGGGCGGTGCCCGCGGTCGCAGCCCGCAGCGCTGGGGCCGGTTCGTGACGAGCGGAAGCGACATCCCGGTCGCCGCCCATGGCTTCCCGCGGCAGCAGAAGAGGCGGGACGGTCGAGGCGCCGAGGAACTGGTCTTCCGCGTGCGGCGCCTGGGTGGCGCGCGCTTCGAGATCGTCGACGACATGGGACAGCTGAACCCCGACCTCTCGGGGCTCGACGACGAGACCGCCGCGAACACCACCGCGTGGTCGGGGATGTCGGGTGCGGCCGTCTTCCCGGAGGGCGAGGACCTGCTGCTCGGTGTGGTGCGAAAGGACCGCCGAGCACGCCACGGCACTCGGCTCACGGTCACGAGCAGCGCGGATCTGCTGGACTGCGCCGACTTCCGCGAGGTGCTCCGTGAGGCGACCTCGATCGACCCACAGCCCGAACCGGCCGGGTTCGTCCGTCTGTTGAAGGCGGCGCCGCCCAGACGGGACCTGACCTCGCCCACCATGCTGCTGCGGGCCGACGCCGAGGTGGTGTCGTTCCACGGCCGGGAGGACACCCTCGCCGAACTGGAGCGGTGGTGCCTGACGGACGCGGACGGCCTCCCCTCCGTCCGGGTGCTCACCGCGCAGGGCGGTCAGGGCAAGACCCGGCTGGCGCGCCGGCTGATGGCACGGCTGCGGGACCTCGGCTGGGTGGCCGGTGAAGTGCGCGACGAACCGGGCGGCTTGCACAGGCTGCGCACCCTCCAGCACCCGCTGCTCCTGGTGGTCGACTACGCCGAGAGCCGGCCCGAGCTGGTCAGGCGGTTGTGGGAGCAGGCGGAGGAAGTCAGGCACCCGGTACGCCTGTTGCTGCTGGCCCGCTCGCTCGGCTCCTGGCAGACCAGGGCGATCGGAGACCTCCGAGACAGCGAGATCAGGCTGCACACGCTCAGCCCCGGCCCCGCCGAACGGGAGCAGGCGTTCCGGACTGCGGCCCGGGACCTCTCCCGTCGGCTGGCCGAGGCGACCGACGACAAGGACGTCGACTGGCCCGGACTCGCGGGCTCCCTCCCGGTCACCGGGTACGCGAACGGCGGCCGGGGCACGGAGACAGCCCTGACCGTGCAGATGGCGGCCCTCGCCACGCTGCTGCGCCGGGGGCGGACGCCCGAGCGGCCGGGAGTCCCGCTGGAGGCCGAACTCCTCAAGCACGAGGAGAAGTACTGGCGGGACACCGCCCGCGGTTGGGGGATGGGGCCGCGGGAGCAGGGACTGCTCAAGAGGGCGGTGGCGGCGGCCGTACTGTGCCCCGCCCGGGACGAGGACCAGGCGCACGCGACCCTCTCCCGGCTGCTGCCGGGCGCGTCGTCGGAGCTGATCGCCGACATCGCCGTCTGGCTGCGTGATCTGTACCCGCCCGCCGAGGACCGCCGCTGGGGCCAGTTGGAGCCGGACCGGCTGGCGGAGTACCAGGCCTCCGAGCAGATCATCGACGATCCCGGGCTGCTCGGGAGGCTCTTCGCCCGGGCCCCGGACCACCAGCGGGTGCAGACCCTCACCGTGCTGGCCCGGTCCGCCGTGGCCCACGCCAACGAGGGCCGCGCCGAACGGGCGTACCGCGTCGTCGACCGGCTGCGCGAGGCCCTGCGCTCCGTCCCCGCCGAGGTGCCCCTGACCGCCGACATGCTCCGCAGGCACTCCGGCACGCTGCCGGAACAGTCCCATGTGCTGCGCGACTACGCGCTGGACGTCGCCCGCGAACTGAGCCGGCTGTACCGCGACACCGCGGACGACCGCCCACAGGCGTACCACGACCGTGCCTGGGCGCTGCACAACCTCGCCGTGCGGCATCTGGCGGTCGGTGACTGGGAGGAGGCCCGGGAGGCCGCCGGTGAGGCGGTGGCGATCGGCGCACACGTGGTGGACGCCGGGGCGGCGACACATCGCGCGGAGCGCGGCGACTCGCTGCTGGCTCTGTCGCGCGCCCTGCGCATGACCGGACGGCTGCGGGAGGCGTACGACGCCGGGGAACAGGCGCTGCGGCTCTTCCGCGAGTTGACGGAGGACGGCGGGGAGGAGTCGGAGAAGCATGAGCGAGGCCTGGTGCGGGCGCTCATCAACCAGTCGGAGGTGGTCTGGCGGCTCGACCCGAGCGCGATCCCCTTCGACACGATCGAAAGGTCCGACGAGCACACGGCCGAGGCCGTCCGACACGCGCGCCGGTTGGTGACCCGACGTCCCGATCTTGACCCTCTCCTGCTCCCCAAGGCGCTGACCGCACGGGGCGCGACACTCTGGCGCTTCCGACGGCACACCGAGGCCTTGTCACTGAGCGAGGAGGCGGTCGAGGCGACTCGCCGCCTGGCAGGGGAGAACCCCGACGCCTACACCGCCGACCTCGCGAACGCCCTGAAAGGCCTGCATGTCGACTACAGCAACACCTCGCGGCCACGTGCCGAGGTGCTGCCGCTGGTGGAGGAGGCGGTGAAACTGATACGCCCGCTGGCCGACGATCTTCCCAGGGTCCATCTGCCCGACCTGGCGCAGCTGGTGCACAACCTCGCCTGGGATCAGTTCGACGCGGGAGATCACTCGACGGCGTGGGAGTCCCTCGGAGAAGCCCTCCGGCATCGCCGAGCCCTGGCCCGCGATCCGTGCGGGCTCGGGGCGCCCGAACTGGCCCGGTCGGTCAGCACACTCGCCACTTTCCGGGCGACCACGGGAGACCACCAGGCAGCGGTCGAGGGTTACACGGAGGCCCTGGAAATCTACGCGCACGCGAAACTCCCGCTCAGCATGAGCCAGTTGAGGAATCAGTCCCAGACCTCCCAGGACCTCGCCCTCTCCTACGAAGCCCTGGGTCGGCCTCAGGAAGCACTCGCCGCCCAGAACCAGGCCCTCGACATCCTGCGCCGCCTCAGTGAGTACGGCCCGGACTTCTACGCGGAGGGCTATGCCACCGCCCTCCATGACTTCTCCTACCTGTACCGGAGGCACGACCGGCGGGTCGCGGAGCGCATCCAGTTGCGCCAGGCGCTCCAGCTCTACCGCAGGCTGCCGCTCGTCACCGCGCAGGAGCGCAAGAACCTGGCCTTCTGTCTGCAGGACCTCGGCTCCAGTTACGCGTCGTCCTGGGCGACGGCCGACCGGGCGGTTCCCCTGCTGCGGGAGGCGTACGAGCTGCACATGGAGTTGTCGGCCGACGACCCGGCGCATGAGGTGTACGTGGCCGACACCTGCATGGACCTGGCCCGTGCGCTGCTGGAGACGAGCGGCTATCCCGAGGCCGTCCGCGTCGCGGAGCACGAGGTACGTATTCGGCGCCGGCTGCTCGACGAGAACCGGCGCGACCGGACGGAGCGGAATCTGTGCTACGCGCTCCTGCGGCTGGCCAACGGGCGCGCCATGGCGGGGCGGACGGCCGCGGCCTGGCGCACCGCGCTGGAGGCGGAGAAGGCCTGCCTGGCGCTGGCCGAGAACGCCGACGCGCAACCGGACCCCACGGCGTGGCTCCTCATGCGGCTGGCCGAGACCCTGAGTCTGTGCGGTCGGCACGACTGCCGGCGGGCCGCCCGTGCGCTGGAACCGGCGCGGCGTGCCATCCGCCTGCACCGGCGCCTGGTGGATCAGGACCCGAGCAAACAGGCGAACCTCAGATGGGCCGCGGCCACCCTCGCGAAGGTGCTGGAACGCGTCGGCCGTCACCCCGAGGCCATCGAAGTACGGCTACGAAGAGGAGCATGACGTCATGGCATCACCGGCCCACGACGGAGAGCGGGACGAATCGGCCGAGGACATCCGGCGGGACGAGGAGGACGCCGCCCGCCCGGCGGCGCTCTACTACCCGAACGTCGCCGAGTTCGTCTCCGATCGGCTCGTCCACTTCGTCTCGCGTCCCGCCCCGGGCTCCGGGCGGGTGTGGTGCCCGGAGTGGTACCGGCACGGCGAGGCGCTCTCCCGTCTGGACTCCGTATGGCGTGCCTGGGAGGCGTTGCGCTGGGATCCCGGCCTGGGGATGTCGACCTGGTGGGCCCACCATCTCGACCCGAACATGCGTGCCCTCATGGATCCCGTCACCGGGCCGTTCGTCCACTGCGCCGAAGGCCATCAGGATTCCCTGCCGCTGCCCATGGAGCCGCCCCCGGAAGGGCTCTTCTGGGACCAACGAGGGCCGGACTCCAGGAACCCGTTGGCCCTCGACTGAACCGACCGGGATCCGGCGCGGAGGGGCCGGCCGGAGAGGCGTTCCCGAGGCTCAGAAGCCCAGGCGCCGCAGCTGCTTCGGGTCGCGCTGCCAGTCCTTCGCGACCTTCACATGCAGGTCGAGGAAGACCGGTGTGCCGAGCAGGGCCTCGATCTGCTTGCGGGACTTGATGCCGACCTCCTTCAGGCGCTTGCCCTTGGGGCCGATGATGATGCCCTTCTGGCTGGGGCGTTCGATGTAGACGAAGGCGTGGATGTCGAGGAGGGGCTTGTCGGCGGGGCGGTCCTCGCGGGGGAGCATCTCCTCGACGACCACCGCGATGGAGTGCGGGAGTTCGTCCCGTACGCCCTCCAGGGCCGCCTCGCGGATCAGCTCGGCGATCATGACCTGCTCGGGCTCGTCGGTGAGGTCGCCCTCGGGGTAGAGGGCGGGGCCCTCCGGGAGGAGGGGGACGATCAGGTCGGCCAGCAGGTCCACCTGCTTGTCGCCGACCGCCGAGACGGGGACGATCTCCGCCCACTCGAAGCCCAGCTCCTTGCCGAGCTGGTCGATGGCGATCAGCTGCTCGGCGAGCCGCTTGCTGTCCACGAGGTCGGTCTTGGTGACGATCGCGATCTTCGGCGTCTTCCTGATCGACGCCAGCTCCTTGGCGATGAAGCGGTCACCGGGGCCCAGCTTCTCGTTCGCCGGGAGACAGAAGCCGATCACGTCGACCTCGGCCCACGTCGTGCGCACCACGTCGTTCAGGCGCTCGCCCAGCAGTGTGCGCGGCTTGTGCAGGCCGGGGGTGTCGACCAGGATCAGCTGGGCGTCCGGCCGGTGCACGATGCCGCGCACCGTGTGCCGCGTCGTCTGCGGCTGGTTCGCGGTGATCGCCACCTTCTGGCCGACCAGAGCGTTCGTGAGGGTGGACTTGCCCGCGTTGGGGCGCCCCACGAAGCAGGCGAAGCCGGCGCGGTGGGCGGCCTCGGCCGACTTCTCTGGTGACTGGGTACGAACGCTCATGGCGCCCATTGTCCCTGATCCACAGAGCCCGGCCGTACAGCGATCCAGCCGGCACCGGCGCGGTGAGCTTTCGGAAACCCCCGCGCAACGAAACATCGCCGAAACACATCCGTACGCGTCCGGAAACGCACGCCGGTGACCCTCTGACGAGCCCCCGCCCCGTTGGAGACGATCGTGAACCTCGCCGCGAAAGGCGTCGACACCGGCGACACCGCCTGGCTGCTCGCCGCCACCGCCCTCGTGCTGCTGATGACCCCGGGCCTGGCCCTGTTCTACGGCGGCATGGTCAGGACGAAGAGCGTCCTCAACATGCTGATGATGAGCTTCGTGTCGATCGCGCTGGTCACGGTGGTGTGGCTGGCCGTCGGCTACTCCCTGGCCTTCGGCGACGACGCCTTCGGCGGCCTCATCGGCGGCCTCGAACACATCGGCATGAGCGGCCTCGGCCCCGACAGCGTCCAGGGCACCGTTCCCACCCTCCTCTTCGCCACCTTCCAGCTGACCTTCGCGATCATCACGGCCGCGCTGATCAGCGGTGCGATCGCGGACCGCGCGAAGTTCGCGGCGTGGCTGGTCTTCGTACCGGTGTGGGCGCTGCTCGTATACGTTCCGGTCACGCACTGGGTGTGGGGGCCGAACGGCTGGATCCTGAACGGCCTCGGCGCCCTCGACTTCGCGGGCGGTCTGCCGGTCGAGATCACCTCCGGCGCGTCCGGACTGGCGTTGTGCCTGGTCCTCGGCCCGCGCCTCGGCTTCAAGAAGGACGCGATGCGTCCGCACAACCTCCCCATGGTGATGCTGGGCGCCGGTCTGCTCTGGTTCGGCTGGTTCGGCTTCAACGCCGGCTCCGCGCTCGGCGCCAACGGCCTGGCCGCCGCCGCGTTCCTCAACACCCTCGCCGCCGGCTGCACCGGCCTCCTCGGCTGGCTCTTCGTCGAACAGAAGCGCGACGGCCACCCGACGACGCTGGGCGCGGCCTCCGGCGCCGTCGCGGGCCTCGTCGCCATCACCCCGTCCTGCGGCTCGGTCTCCCTGTTCGGCGCCCTGGTCATCGGCCTCACCGCCGGTGTCGTCTGCAGTTACGCCGTGAGCTGGAAGTTCAAACTGAACTACGACGACTCCCTCGACGTCGTCGGCGTCCACCTGGTCGGCGGCATCATCGGTACGGTCCTGATCGGCGTCTTCGCCGTCGAGTCGATGACCGGCGGCGCCGAGGGCCTTGCCCACGGTGGCGGGCTCGCCCAGCTCGGCAAGCAACTGGTGGCCGTGGTCGCCGTCGGGGCGTACGCCTTCCTCGTGACGTACGGCACGGCCAAGCTGATCGACAGGGCGATGGGCTTCCGCGCGGACGAGGAGCACGAGCACACCGGCCTCGACCTTACGGTCCACGCCGAGACGGCATACGATCACGGCGTCCTGGGCCACGGCGCCCCGGTCACCTCGTCCCTCCCGTCCACGTCCTCCACGCAGAAGGCCAAGGCCCAGGCATGAAGCTCATCACCGCGATCGTCAAGCCGTACCGCCTCGACGAGGTCAAGACCGCCCTCCAGGAGATGGGCGTCCACGGTCTGACCGTCACCGAGGCCAGCGGTTACGGCCGGCAGCGCGGCCACACCGAGGTGTACCGCGGCGCCGAGTACCAGGTCGACCTCGTCCCCAAGGTCCGTATCGAGGTCGTCGTCGAGGACGCGGAGTCCGACGACGTCATCGACGCGATCGTGAAGGCCGCCCAGACCGGCAAGATCGGCGACGGCAAGGTGTGGGCCCTGCCGGTGGACACGGTCGTACGGGTGCGGACGGGCGAGCGCGGTCCCGACGCGCTCTGAGTCGGCGAACCGGGCTGAGGG
>NZ_AEJC01000114.1 GCF_000317595.1 Streptomyces ipomoeae 91-03
CCCCTTTTCCGTACGGCGTACGCCCTCGTTTCCGTACGACGTACGACTCTCGCCGTCGCCCCGGCCGTCGTCAGTACGGCCAGATCGGCGGCTCGCTCACGAAGTGGCCGCCCAGGTAGGCGTGCGCCACGTTCTCGGGGTCCAGCTCGCCCTGGTCGGCGATCAGCTTCTCGGCGTACGGCTCGGAGTCGTCCTGCGGCTCGTAGCCCAGTGCGCGGGCGGTGGTCAGGTCCCACCACAGGCGGGTGTTGGCGGAGGAGCCGTAGACGACGGTGTGGCCGACGTTCTCGGCGGTCAGGGCCGCGTGGAAGAGACGGGCGCCGTCGGCCGGGCTCATCCAGACCGAGAGCATGCGCACACTCGTGGGCTCGGCGAAGCAGGAGCCGATGCGGACCGAGACGGTCTCCAGGCCGTGCTTGTCCCAGTAGAACTGGGCCAGGTCCTCGCCGAAGGACTTGGACAGACCGTAGAAGGTGTCGGGGCGGCGCGGGGTGTCGATGGGGATGAGGGGGTCGTCGCCCTGGGGTCGGGGGGTGAAGCCGACCGCGTGGTTGGAGGAGGCGAAGACGATCCGTCCGACGCCCTCCTCACGAGCGGTCTCGTACAGGTTGTACGTCCCCTCGATGTTGGCCTTGAGGATCTTCTCGAAGGGGGCTTCCAGGGAGATGCCCGCGAGGTGGATGATCGCGTCGACGCCCCGTACGGCCTCGCGCAGGGCCTCCTTGTCGGAGAGGTCGGCGGTGATCGCGTCCGGCTCGCCCTCGATGGGGCGCAGGTCGAGGAGGCGGAGTTCGTAGCCGTACTCCGGGAGCAGCTCCCGCATCAGGGTGCCGAGTCCACCGGCGGCGCCGGTGAGCAGAACGGTGCGGGGAGCGGGCATCCTCGGATCTCCTTGCATCGCCATCCGTGCACATGAGCGTCCAGCATTCACATTCATGGACACGCTAGGGGTGTGGGTCCGGTGCGTCAAGTGTGCCGCGACGGCGGAAAATCGCTGGTGCGGCACGGGTTGTCGCGCTTGACCGGCTCCATGGGGGCGCCTTAACGTGATCTCGTTCAGAAATGTAAACGTTGATCAGCGACATGGACTTGGGAGAGCCCGTGACGTCAGCCCCGCCTGCCACTCTCGCCGCTCGGCTCAGTGTCCCCAGCGGGCCGCTGTTCTTCCCCGTCACGGCGTACGGCCCGGACGGGGAACTCGACCTCGACGCCTACCGCGCGCATGTCCGCCGGGGCGTCGAGGCCGGTGCCGCCGCCGTCTTCGCCTGCTGCGGCACCGGTGAGTTCCACGCGCTCACCCCCGAGGAGTTCCAGGAGTGCGTACGGGCCGCCGTCGCGGAGACGGCCGGCCGGGTCCCCGTCGTCGCGGGCGCCGGCTACGGCACCGCCCTCGCCGTGCGCTACGCGCGTCTCGCCGAGGAGGCGGGCGCCGACGGTCTCCTCGCCATGCCGCCGTACCTCGTCGTGGCCGCCCAGGAGGGGCTGTTGCGGCACTACCGCCGCCTGGCCGGCGCGACCTCCCTCCCCGTGATCGTCTACCAGCGCGACAACGCCGTCTTCACCCCCGAGACGGTGGTGGAGCTGGCCCGCACGGACGGCATCGTCGGCCTCAAGGACGGACTCGGCGACCTCGACCTGATGCAGCGGATCGTGAGCGCGGTGCGCGGTGAGGTGCCCGGCGAGTTCCTGTACTTCAACGGACTGCCGACCGCCGAACTGACCCAGCCCGCCTACCGGGCCACCGGCGTTCCCCTGTACTCGTCCGCCGTCTTCTGCTTCGTACCGGAGATCGCGCTGGCGTTTCACCGGGCGCTCGGGACCGGGAACGACGCGATCGTGGAACGGCTGCTCGACGGGTTCTACCGGCCCTTCGTCGAACTCCGCTCCCAGGGACGCGGTTACGCCGTGTCGCTGGTCAAGGCCGGGGTACGACTGAGGGGGCTGGACGTGGGAGAGGTACGACCGCCGCTGCACGAACCGGCGGAGGACCACGTCAAGCGACTGGGTCAGCTGATCGAGCGCGGGTACGCGCTGTTGGAAGAGTGCTAGGAGCGGCGCGCGGGGCGCGCGGCGTACGAAGAGGGCCGGGAGGGCAAGTGAAGGCGTCGACGTTCGTCTATCCCTGGGACGTCAACGGGGATCCGGGCGCCGTGGAGCGCATCGCCGGGCTGGGCGTGGGTCAGGTGACACTCGCCTCCGCGTACCACTCCACCCGCGCGCTCACCCCCCGCCACCCCCGGCACCGCATCGTCACCGCCGAGCACGCGGCCGTGCTGTACCCGCCGGGCCCGCGCTGGGAGGGACGTACGCTGCGGCCGTACCCGGCGGGCGAGTGGGCACCCGGCGACGCGTTCGGGGAGGCGGCCGAGGCGCTGGCCTCCGCCGGCCTCGAGGTGCACACCTGGGTCGTCCTCGCGCACAACTCCCGCATGGGCGCCGAACATCCGTCGACCTCCGTCGTCAACGCGTACGGCGACCGGTACCCGTGGGCGCCGTGCATCGCTCAGCCGGCGACACGTGAGTATCTGATCGACCTCGCCGTCGAGGCGGCGGTACGGCCGGGCGCGCGCGGCACCGAGCTGGAGTCCCTCGGCTGGTACGGCCTCACCCACCTCCACGCCCACGACAAGACCGCCGGCGTCGAGATCGGCGACGCCGGGCAGTACCTCATGGCGCTGTGCTTCTGCGGGAGCTGCCGGGACGGGTACGCCGGTGTCGGTCTCGACCCGGACGCGCTGGCCGTCGCCGTCCGCGCCGCGCTGCAACCGCTGTGGCGGGGCGAGACGACCGACGAGGGCTGGCCGGCGGTCGAGAAGCTGCTCGGCACCGAGCTGGCGGCCGGCACCCGCGCCTGGCGCGACGCCACCGCGCGCTCCCTCCAGGAGGCGGCCGTCACAGCCGTACGCGCCGCCGCCCCCGGGGGCTTCCAGGTCCTGCTGCACGCGGACCCGGCGACGTACCACTGCGGGGCGAACCCCGGCGTCGATCCCGCGCACATCCTCGGCGTGGCCGACGGGGTCGTCGTGCCGTGCGCGGGCGGGCCGGGGCTGCTGCCCGCGTTCGCGGAGGTCGGAGCGGAGGGCGCGGTGCTGGCCGCCAACTTCGGTGTGGTGTCGGGCATGGGCGGCAGCCCGGGAACGCTGGCGGCGGACGCCGGGCGGGCGGCGGAGCTCGGGGCAACCGAGATCCGGCTGTACCACGCGGGCTTGGCCTCGGACCAGGATCTGGTGGCGGTGCGGGAGGCGTTGAGCGCGGTGGGGTGAGCCGGATCGGACCGGGCTGGGCGGGATCAGGCCGGGCCGAGCCGAGCCGGGGGCCTTCGGGGACCGGGTGTGTCAGTGGTCGCCGGCAGGATGCCTTGCATGACTTCAGCAACCGCGGCCGACTACGGCTGGATACGGTCCTCGTCCTCGCTGTTCGCCTACGCGCTGGAGATCGGGTACGTCCTGGCGCTGGTGCGGGGTGTCCCGCCCGCGGAGGTGATCAGGCTGACGGGGGCCGAGCCGCGCGGTGTGTGCGCGGGGCTCGGGGAGCTGATCGAGCAGGATCAGGAGCTGTTGTACGCGTCCGACGACTGGCCCGAGTCCTTCCTCGCGGGGGCGTTCACCGCGCGCGGCGAAGGAGGGGACTGGACCCTCGTCCTGTCCTTCGGCGGCGATCTGGAGGACCGGCCGCACTTCTGGGCGGCCCTCTCCGCCGGGACGCGTGTGGTCTCGCACTCCAGCAACGGAGGCAAGCCCATGCACTTCTTCCACTGGTACGAGGACGGAGAGCTGCGGACCACCTTCGAGTGGCCGTCCGACAGGACCGGCACCACCCCCGACGACCTGAACGCCGTCATGAGAGAGGTCGGCCTCGACCCCACCGGCGACCAAGCTCCCGGCGTCGACGAGAAGGCGGCGGTCTTCGCGCTGGCGGAGCGCCTCACAGGCGTCCGGGTGACCGAAGAACTGTTGGCGCGGGCCGAGTACCGGACGACGGTGGTGCCGCTGGAGCCGGCCGAGGAGTGGGAGGGCATCACCATCGACATCACGGATGCGCGGGGCGAGCGCACGTACGTGCACATCGACCGGGACCAGCTGACGCGCGACGAGACGTAGGGGACACGCCCGAGTGACGTCACGCATCCCCCACGCACCGGCAGCAGCGGCGGCGGGGGCGAAAACCCGGGGCGAGCGGTCACCCAACGGCCCTAACATCCCCCGCATGCCACGCCCCCAGGGATTCGCCTACGACGTCCACCCCGACGGGACCGTCACGATCACCCACCACGGCCGCGAAGCCACCACCCTTCGCGGCCCGAGAGCCGCCCAGTTCCTCGGCGAAGTGGAATCGGCCGCCGATCCCCAGCTGGTCATGGCCCGCTGGACCGGAAACTACAGGCGGGGCAACGAGCGCACGGCCCGCGATCACCCCCGTAATCGCCCCGGCCACCGCCGCTGACCCGAACGGGCGCCGCGTAAGGGCTGGTAAGGGAACGGTAAAGCGGCCCGAGTCGTTCACCCGGCATGACCGCTATGACCCCCGGCTCGAACATCCCGCTGCCCACCGCCCGTGTCGCGGTGGAGGTCGCCGCCCCGGTGCGGCTCGACGTGTCGGGCCTGCTGCTCACCGCCGACGGCAAGGTGCGCTCGGACGACGACTTCATCTTCTACAACCAGCCCACGGGCCCGGGCGTGACATACCGCTCCGGCGGCGGTACGACCCCGGACTCGATCACGGTCGACACGACGGCCGTCCCCCCGGGCATCGAGAAGATCGTCGTCACGGCGAGCCCCGACGCGCCCGGCCAGACCTTCCAGGGCATCGAACCGACGGCCACGATCCGCGGCGCGGACGACGGCTCGGTGATCGCCACGTTCACCCCGCCGCAGCTGGGCACGGAGACGGCCCTGGTGATCGTGGAGATCTATCTGCGGGGCGGCGCCTGGAAGGCCCGCGCGGTCGGCCAGGGGTACGCCAACGGCCTGGCCGGCATCGCCACGGACTTCGGGGTCACGGTGGAGGAACCGGCCACACCCGCACCGGCCCCGGTGGCCCCCGCCATGCAGCCCCCGGTGACCCCGCCGGCCCCGCCCATGGACCCGCGCTTCCAGACCCCGCCCGCGCCCCCGGCTCCCGCCGCCCCACCGGCCGCGGCACCCGGCACGGGCAAGATCAACCTCGACAAGGGCCGCGTCAGCCTCCAGAAGAACCAGACCGTGTCCCTGGTCAAGGGCGGTCGCCCCCTGCTCTCCCAGGTCAAGATGGGCCTCGGCTGGGAGCCGGCGTACCGGGGCAAGGACATCGACCTGGACGCCTCGGTCATCGCGTACGGCCCGCAGCGCAACCACATCGACAGCTGCTACTTCGGCAAGCTCCAGATCGTGGGCGGCGCGATCCGGCACTCCGGTGACAACCTCACGGGTGAGGGCGGAGGCGACGACGAGGTCATCACCGTCGACCTCGGACGGCTCCCCCAGGAGGTCACCGGGCTCGTCTTCACGGTCAACTCGTTCTCCGGGCAGAAGTTCACCGAGGTCGCCAAGGCCTACTGCCGTCTCCTCGACGCCTCGTCCGGCGAGGAACTGGTCCGCTTCGACCTCACCAACGCCGAGCCGCAGACCGGCGTGATGATGGCCAAGCTCATCCGCCAGTTCTCCGGCGAGTGGGAGATGACCGCCATGGGCGACTTCGTGAAGTCCCGCACGGTCAGGGGGATGGTGAAGCCGGCGGCGCAGTCGTTGTAGCGAGGCGACGACGGCTCGGGGCGCCCTTTCGACACAGGGGCGCCCAGAGCCCCCACTCACGACTGGCGCACGACCACACCCCGCGCGGCTACATCTTCGTGGCCCCTGCCGCCAGATCCCGCAAAAAGTGCCGCGCCCCGATCAGAAACACCACGATCAACGGGATCACACTCATCAACGCCCCCGCCATGACCACGGCGTAATCCGTGTTGTACGCGACGTTGAGGTTGGCGAGGGCGACCTGGAGGGTGACACGGTCCGGGTCGATCATGATGACGAGCGGCCAGATGTAGTCGTTCCAGAGATGGATGAACGTGAAGATGCCGAGGAATGCCAGCGCGGGCCGGAACAGCGGCAGCGCCACCTGCCAGTAGAGGCGGAAGAAGCCGGCGCCGTCGATCCGCCCGGCGTCGAGCAGTTCGTCGGGGAGTGAGTTCTTGGCGTACTGGCGCAGCCAGAAGATGCCGAAGGCGTTGGCGGCGCCGGGGATGACGAGCGCCTTCAGCGAGCCGGCCCAGCCGAGGTTGGCCATGGTGACGAACTGCGGCACCAGCGACAACTGGGCCGGGATCATATAGGTGGCCAGCAGGACACCGAACAGCAGCCGCTTGGCCGGGAACTCGTACTTGGCGAAGGCGAACGCGGCCAGCGAGTCGAAGAACAGCACCAGCGCGGTGCCCGTCACCGAGACGACGACGGTGTTGAACAGCGAGGTGAAGAACGGGACCCGGTCGATCACCTCGCCCATGTTGTGCAGCAGTTGGGTGCCCGGCACCATGCGCGGCGGATAGCTGAGGATCTCCTCGGTGGTGATGGAGGCCATCACCACCAGCCAGTAGAAGGGGAACAGGGAGACCAGCACCCCGAGCAGCAGCACCGCCCGGACGAGGATGCGGGAGCGCCGGCTACCGGAGCCGATGGCGAGCCCGGCGCTCACGGTCCGTGCGCTCGCGGCCCCCGCGTTCACGGTCGTGGGAGTGTCAGCGGCCATTGCGGGCCCCCTTCCGCAGGGCGGCGAAACCGCGCCGGT
Organism: Streptomyces ipomoeae 91-03; assembly: GCF_000317595.1. Classification (GTDB taxonomy): domain Bacteria; phylum Actinomycetota; class Actinomycetes; order Streptomycetales; family Streptomycetaceae; genus Streptomyces; species Streptomyces ipomoeae. Next base: position 6,760 of record NZ_AEJC01000114.1, read on the forward strand.
CGTCACGCTCGGAGCCGGACACCAGCCGCCAGTTGATGATCGCGAACAGGGCGATGAGCGCGAACAACAGCCAGCCGATCGCCGCGCCGTAGCCGAACTGGTGGTCGTTGAAGGCCTGCTGCCACAGATAGAGCACGATCGTCATGCCCTCCTGGCCCGGCCCGCCCGTGGTGCCGGGGTCGTCCGAGTAGAAGAGCACCTGGGACTCGGTGAAGATCTGCAGACCGTTGATGGTGGAGGTGATGACGGCGAAGAGGATCACCGGCCGCAGCTGCGGCACCACCACCCGGAACAGGGTCTGCCGACTGTTCGCCCCGTCGACCTTGGCGGCCTCGAAGATCTCGGTGGGGATGGCCTGCAGCCCCGCCAGGAAGATCAGCGCGTTGTAGCCCACCCACCGCCAGATGATCATCACGGAGATCGCCGACTTGATCCCGAGGGAGGAACTCAGCCAGTCGATCTCGTTCACCCCGATCGCCCGCAGCGCGGAGTTGGCGAGGCCCGCCTGGGCGAAGACCGAGCCGAAGACGACGGTCATGGCGACCATCGAGGTGACGTTGGGGATGAAGTACGCCACCCGGAGCGCGGAGGCGTACCGCACCTGCGAGTTCAGCAGGAAGGCGATGATCAGGGCCAGGAACAGCATCGGCACCGTGGACATGAACCAGATCTGGAAGGTGTTCAGGATGGAGTGCCAGAACACCGAGTCCCGCAGCAGCCATTCGTACTGCTGGAATCCCACGAAGCGCTTCTCGCCGATGCCGTCCCAGTCCTGGAAGGACAGATAGAGGGAGAAGCCCACGGGGAAGGCGCCGAAGATCGCGAAGAGGAGGTAGTACGGCGAGATGGCGAGGTACGGCGGGAGATGACGCCGGCGGCGGCCCCGCGGGGCACCCGTGTCGGCACGCTTCCCTTTGCCGGCCACAGGTGTCTCGGCCGTTCCCGTGACGGTGGCCATGTCAGCTCACCCCCCGCTGGGACAGCGCCTGTTCACAGGCGTTCATGGCGTCCCGCCACGCTCTGTCGGGGTTCTTGCCGAGCTTCTCCACGTTGGTCAGCTCCTGGAAGACGGGGGTGTTGGCGGTCGCCTCGTAGGGGCTGAAGAAGAGGACCGGTGCCTTCTCGGCGGCCGGGCCGAAGACGTCGACGGGTACCTGACCGCCGAAGAACGGGTCGCCCTCGCGCATCGCGGGTTTGTCGTACGCGGCCGGGGTGGTCGGGAACAGCGCCATCTCCTGATAGGCCTTCAGCTGGTTCTTCGGCCCGAGCATCCACTTCAGGAAGGCGAACGCGCCTTCCGGGTCCCGGCAGTAGCGGGTGATCGTGACGTACGAGCCGCCGTAGTTCGTCGGGCCGCCCGGCAGCGATGTCAGCCGCCAGAACCCGGCGGTCTTCGGCGCGGTCTGTTTGAGGCCGCCCATGTACCAGACCGCGGTGATCAGCGAGGCGACCCGGCCGCCGCTCACCGCCGCGTTGTAGTCGGGCGTGCTGTCCAGCAGCCTGGCGCTGAGCCCCTGCCGGTAGGTCTCCACGGCCAGGTCCCAGGCGCGTTTGACGTGTTCCTGGTCGCCGATGAAGCGGTTGTCGGCGTCCACGAACTGCTTGGGGCTCTGATACAGGACCATCCGGAAGACATAGCTGATCTGGGAGACGAGATACGGGTTCCCGGGCGCCTTCGCCTTGAGGGTGCGCCCGGCGGCGAGGAACTTCTCCCAGGTCGACGTGGCCTCGGCGACCTCGTCCGGCTCGGTCGGCAGTCCGGCCTTCTCGAAGAGGTCCCGACGGTAGTAGAGGGCGGTGGGGCCCGCGTCGAGCGGGAAACCGATCATCCGGCCGGACGGGCTGATGCCGCTCTTCCACTTCCAGTCCAGGTACTGGTCCTCCACGGAATCCGCGCCGAGCTCCCTGAGGTCCAGGAACTCCTGCTCGTCGGGGAAGAACACGGACACGTCGGAGTTCGCCACCGCCAGATCCGGGACATAGGCGCGGGCGGCCAGGCTGGTGCGGATCTTCGCCTTGTACTCGCCGGCGATGGGCAAGCCCTTGACCTTCAGCCCGGGGACGCCGGGCACCCCGCGCTCGGCCGTGGCGAGGAGCTTCTCGCTCAGCGATCCCTTCCAATACCAGATGCCGAGGTGGTCGGTGCCCTGGGAGACCGAGCCGCCGGTCGTCCCGCATCCGGCGAGGGCCGGAAGCGCGGCACCCGCGCCGCCGCCCAGTGCGGCCCCCAGAAATCGTCTGCGGGACATCGTTCGGTGTTCCATGGGCGCGCGCTCGCTTCCGGGGACGGGGCTCGGGACGGCTCGGGACAGCGCAAGACAACGATGTCGGCAGGCGGGTCACGACTCGGGCCGACAGCGCGGTGGGGAGTTCGGGACGGGGAGTTCTGAGGGGCCGTGAGCGTTCACGTGAACGTTGCCGTCGAGTATCGGGGCGTCCGAAAACCAGTGTCAAGGGACGTGCGTGGAGCGGCTGTTGGGGCTGTCGGGGCTGTCCGACAAGTCAGGCGGACGCGCGTACGACCAACTCGGGGACCACCCAGGCGTCCGCGCCGGTCATCGGGGGCTCCCCGGCGCGCAGTCGGGCGACCTGTTCCACCGCGAGTCGGCCGAGGCGTCGCTTGTCGATGTGCAGCGTGGTCAGGGCGGGTTCCACCAGCTCGCCCAGGGAGAGGCCGTCGAAGCCCATGACGGCCAGGTCGTCCGGCACCCGCCGTCCCCGGCGCCGGGCGGCGCGCGTCGCGCCGACCGCGATCAGATCGTTGAAGCCGACCACCGCCGTGATCTCGGGCCGCCTGTCCAGCAGTTGCTCCATGCCGGTCTCGCCGCCCGCCACGCTGTGCTCGGGGCACATCGCGATCCAGCCGTCGTCGACGGACAGCCCGTGCCGCCGGGCCTGGTCGAGGAAGGCCTGTCGGCGCGGGCCGGGCGGATGGTGCCGGTCGCCGTCCAGCATGCCGATCCTGCGGTGGCCCGCGCGGACCAGATGGGCCATGCCCCGCTCCAGGCCGGCGGCGGCGTCGATGCCGACGGCCGCGAACCGGGTCTGCTGCGGGCCGCGTTCGAGCAGCACCAGCGGCATCCCGCCGAGGTGCCGGGCGAGTACGTCGTCGGGGTTCTTGAAGTAGCCGACCACCGCGTCCGCCTGGTGGGAGAGCACATCGAGCGCCTCCCGCTCCCGGGCGTCGTCGGTGCGGGTGTCCCACACCACGACCTGCCAGCCGCGCTGCTCGGCCGCCTCCAGCACCCCTGCGGCCACCTCGGGGAAGAACGGGTTCATCAGGTCGGGGATCACCAGACCCGCCGTGACCGTGCCCTTGCGCACGAGGCCGCGGGCGAACCGGCTCGGCCGGTAGTCCAGTCGCCTCGCCGCCTGAAGGACCCGCTCCTTGGTGCCCGGGTCGATCTCGCCCTTGTCGTTGACCGCCCGGGAGACCGTCTGGCGTGACACTCCGGCCAGCCGGGCCACGTCATGGATCGTGGCCCGGCGGCGGGGACCGTCGGACTCGGCCCGCTCGCCGCCCGGCTCCCGCTGCTGATCATCCGCCCCCACGCTGTGCACTGTATCCGGCCAACCACCGGCTCCGGCAGGAGCCGTGTGCCGGTCAGCGCCGGTCCAGCGCGTCCGACGTCACTGGATCACCCCGCTGTACGCGTTCAGCGCGGGCTGGCCGCCGAGGTGGGCGTAGAGCACGGTGGAGTCCTGGGCGATCTCACCGCGCTCGACCAGGTCGACCATCCCCGCCATCGACTTCCCCTCGTACACGGGGTCGGTGAGCATGCCCTCGGTGCGGGCGGCGAGCTGCATCGCCACGAGGGTGGCGTCGTCCGGGACTCCATAGATCCCCGCGTGGTAGCGCTCGTCCAGCTCGACATCGGCCTCGGTCAACTCACGCTTGACGCCGATGAGTTGTCCCGTGTTGTGGGCGATACGGGCGATCTGCTCGCGGGTGGCGGCGGGTTTCGCGGAGGCGTCGATGCCGATGACGCGTCGGGGCCGTCCGCCCGCCTCCTCCAGGGCGGCGAAGCCCGCGACCATGCCCGCCTGCGTGGAGCCGGTCACCGAGCACACGATCACCGTGTCGAAGAAGACGCCCAACTCCCGCTCCTGCTCGGCGACCTCGTACGCCCATCCGGCGAAGCCGAGGCCGCCGAGGGGGTGGTCGGAGGCGCCGGCCGGGATGGCGTACGGCTTGCCGCCGCTCTCCTCGACCTCCCTGAGGGCCAGCTCCCAGCTCTCCTTGAAGCCGATGCCGAAGCCGGCCCGGACGAGCCGTACGTCGGCGCCGGCCAGCCTGCTGATGAGGATGTTGCCGACCTTGTCGTACACGGCGTCGGGCCAGTCGACCCAACTCTCCTGCACCAGCACGCACTTGAGCCCGGCGCGGGCGGCGACGGCGGCGACCTGGCGCGTGTGGTTGGACTGCACTCCGCCGATGGAGACAAGGGTGTCGCAGCCCTGGGCGAGGGCGTCGGCGACGAGGTACTCCAGCTTCCGGGTCTTGTTGCCGCCGTACGCGATACCGGAGTTGCAGTCCTCGCGCTTGGCCCAGAGGGAGGCGCCGCCGAGGTGGGCGGTCAGGCGCTCCAGCGGGTGTACCGGTGAGGGCCCGAAGAGGAGCGGGTAGCGCTCGTAGGACGAAAGGGACACGGGTTCTCCCGGGGACGGTGGGGACGGGGGCGGACGATGAGTCACTGGGCGATGAGGCAGCGGGGCGGTGACGGCATCGGATCAGCGGGGCGCCACACCGGCAGGTTCACCGGCGGACTCGCCGGCGGATCCTTCGGCGGGCTCATGGGCGGATCCGCCGATTGGTCCGTCGGCGGATCCATGAACCGGCCCGTCGGCGGGTTCATCGACCGGCCCGTCGGCGGATTCGTCGACCGGCGCGTCGACCGGCTCGTCGGCGAGGGCCGCCAGGCCGCGCCAGATCTCCGCCGTGACCCGGACCGCCTCGTCCGTGTCGCCGGCCGCGCACGCCTCGATCAGCTGATCGTGCAGACCGGCCGACCGGCAGTTGCCGCCCTCGCCGAAGCGTCTGCGCTCCAGTCGGCGGATGAGCGGGGTGTAGCGGGTGATGGTGGCGGCTGCCGCGCGGTTGCCGCTCACGCGGACGAGGACGTCGTGGAGTTCGTCGTCGGCGTCCAGGGCGGCGTCGACGTCACCGGCGTGGACGGCCGCCGCGAACCGCTCGTTGGCCGAGCGCATCGTCTCCACGTCCGCGGCGAACAGCCGGGGCACGGCGACCCGGGTGGCCAGCTCGTGCATGGCGCCGACCACGGCGGCGGCGTCCCGCACATCGGCGGCCACGACGGGCGTCACCCGGGTGTAGCTCTGCGGCTTGCTCTCCAGGAGCCCCTCGTCGACGAGCCGGGAGAACGCCTCCCGCACCGGCGCCCGCGACAGCCCCAGCAACTCCGCGAACTCGGCGTCCCGCACCACCGCGCCCGGCTCGATCTCCCCGGCCACGATGGCGTCCCGGATGGCTTGGTAGGCACGGTCCCTGAGAAGGGTGCGGCCCACCGGTCGTATGGCCTCCATGGACTGAAATGTTAGATGTCAGCATGCCAGGCAAACAAGGGCGTGACCTGTTCGCGCATGACGATCAAGCAGCATCAAGCTCCAGGCGTTCTGTGCTAACATCACGCAGCGCCTTACTCTTTGGCGCACAATGCTGTTTCTCCTTCACCCATGCTTGGTGCGCAGAGCCGATAGGCTCACCTTGATCTCAGGCGTGAGGACCTCTGCTCAACACATGGACGGTTCTCTGTGCTTGAAATACACATAACGGCGTCGGAAGACGTAGCACGCCTCCTCCTTATCCTTCTCCTAGCGATCGCCGTAGGCAGCTGCCGCAAGGAGATCCGTCGTGGGATTCGGAGGTGGATCTCCGGCAAGAAGTAGCGCAACGGCATTGGACCCGCGTCAAGGGGACCTATTATTTGCCACAGTGAATGCCCTCTCCAAGTTCTGGAATGGCTCATGGAGGGGGCGTTCAACTAGGTGCTACTCCACAGCGCCCGTCACCAGCCCATTGACCACGAACAGGCCAGAGGGACTTGCCGCAACACCATAGACGGGCCTGCTGCCGACCGATACAACGCTCTTCACCCTATCCAGCGCCAGTGTTGGGTCATAGCCGTGCATTTCGCTGCATGCCGAGACTACGTGTCCAACCACACGAGCGAGTCTCTCCAACCTCCGGGCCTTGTAGCCGATTTGAAGGTCCAGGAGGCCAGCAAGGCGAACCAAAGCAGTTGCTCGCGACACTTCGACAATGTGAATGGGGCGACGGAGTCCCACAGGATAACCATTGATGGAACGATCCCCGCTCTCTCGCCTCTGGTCGGTCCGAAGCCTGTTCGCAACGCCGAGGCGCAGGAGCACATCAGATACCTGTGCCGCCAATTCAGGCGACACCGTGGCGTACTCTACCGAGCCATGCGCTGTACCTCGTGGATTTACTCTCTCTCGTACACATCCATCGGTATCGATAAGCCCGGAAAGACACCCAATCCAAAAGTCACGGCTGAGTGGCGTGCTGGGCAACGCCTTCCTGTCACACCTTTGGCCCCAAACACCGTAGCGACGGAGGAGATCAGTCACAGGGTTGCGCTGGCCAGCTCTAAAAGGAAACCGTAGACGCACGATCACACCTTGTGGAATTTCTCGAACACCACATCCATGGTCAACAGCAAAATTCCGCATGAACTCGACCACTCCGTCACGCGGATCGCCGTGGAACTCAGGAGTGCATGACGTCATGCCGCCATCGCCGAGCATGGCTCCGACAAAGTACCCCTCACGAGCACTGCCATCTGCCCCGAAGTGAGCAGCAACCAAAGGGAAGGGGACCCGGTCACCAGGTTCAAGAGCGTGGGTCTGCTTCCACTCCCATGCCTGACGCCCTTTTCGTCGTTGTGTCACCCATCGCTGGTCACGTCCGGCTTCGATTACTCGACCGGACACGAACCTGATACTGAACGCTTCGCAGTTGATAGCGCCAACCCAAGCGGACGGCACTACTGGGACCAGCTCACCGACCGAGTGGTCTCGTGGACCTTGATTGGCTCCATATTTGACGGGCCTGGTGTCCCACTCCTTGCTGTAGGAAAGCACAGGGAAGCGGTCCTCAACGACTTCCTCAATCTTCCTCACCGATCCGTCAGGAAGCCAGACTCGAGACCCCTGAACTACCCCACCCCGGAATTGAGCACCCACAGCCACTCCCCGCATCGGACGACAATCAGTGCGATGCAGGAACACTATTCCGACGCGGGGAATGACTGGGAAGTACCGCACACAGCCACTCAATCGAGTGACTCGAAGCAGCTACCGCTTCTGGCGCTTCCACGGCCCGGTGATGGCGAGCAGGATGCCCGGGGTCTGGATGTTGGCGTAGAGGGTCTTTCCGTCGGGCGAGAAGGTGACGCCGGCGAACTCGCTGTACTCCGGCTCCGCCTCGGTGCCGATGTTGAGGTCGTTGCGGGCGATCGGGTACGTACGACCGCTGTCGGTGGCGCCGAACAGGTGCTGGATGCCCTCGCCGTCCTCGGCGAGGATGATGCCGCCGTACGGGGAGACGGTGATGTTGTCGGGGCCGTCGAGGGCGCCGTCCACGGAGGGGTCGGCGTTGACGCCGAGGAGGACCTTGAGGGTGAGGGTGCGGCGCTTGGGGTCGTAGAACCAGACCTGGCCGTCGTGCTGGACGGGGCTCTCCGCGCGGGCGTACGAGGAGACGATGTACGCGCCGCCGTCGCCCCACCACATGCCTTCGAGCTTGCGGGCGCGGGTGATCCGGTCGTCGGTGAACTGCTTGCGCACGGGGGTCGTCCTCGCGTCCCGGTCGGGGACGTCGACCCAGTCGACGCCGTACACGGTGCCGATCTTCGGGGCGCGGGAGAGGTCGTCGACGAACCGGCCGCCGGAGTCGTAGCAGCGGGGGGCCTGGAGGATGCCCGCGTCGTCGGCGAGGGTACGGAACTTGCCGGGGCCGTAGACGAATCCCTTGGGCGGGGTCCAGCGGTAGAATAGGCCGTTGGGGCCGGAGGCGTCCTCGGTGAGGTAGGCGTGGCCGCGCTTGGGGTCGATGACGACGGCCTCGTGGTCGTAGCGGCCGAAGAACTTCAGGGGCTTGGGGTCGCGGTTGGCGCGGTGGTCGCAGGGATCGACCTCGAAGACGTAGCCGTGGTCCTTGGTCATGCCATTGACGCCGGCCTTGTCGGAGTTCTCCTCGCAGGTCAGCCAGGTGCCCCAAGGGGTGCTGCCGCCCGCGCAGTTGGTGGAGGTGCCCGCGATGCCGACCCACTCGGCGACCCGGCCGTCGGGGCGGATCTCCACGACCGTGCAGCCGCCGGACGCGGCCGGGTCGTACACCAGGCCCTCGGTGAGCGGGACCGGGAACTGCCAGTTGGCCCGGGGGCCCTTCAGTTCATGGTTGTTGACGAGGAGGGTGGTGCCGCGGGGGCCGCGGAAGGCGGCCGTGCCGTCGTGCTTGGCCGGGGTGAACTCGCCCGACTCCAGCTTCGTCCTGCCGCAGTACGTGATGATCTCGTACTTGAACCCGGCGGGCAGCGCGAGGATGCCGTCCGGGTCGGGGATGAGGGGGCCGTAGCCGACGCCGCCTCCACCGTGGCGGTCCGCCGCGTCGCCGGTGGCGCTGTGGGCGTCCGTGTCCGTGGTCGTGTCCGTGTCCGTCGACGCGAGGGCGTTCGGGGCGGTGGCGAGGGCGCCTACGCTGCCGGCCAGTGCGACCCCGGCGCCGGTGACCGCGGTTTGTCTGGCGAAGTCCCTGCGGGTGAGCGACATGCTGTCTCCTGTGTGGCGGTGGGATGACCCTTGGGGGGACCGTGGAGGGTGGCGGACCCGTATGTCGCGCCACACGGTCGCGGTAGCGGCTGAACGGCGGTTGAACGGAGGCCGACTTGTAGGCACCCCCTTGCGTAAAGCCACCGTCGGCTGGTGTCTCTGGGGGATGCCGCCCCCAGATCCCCGCTGGGGATGAGGGGGGTGGCTTCGCGTGCGTGGGTATCCGCGGGTCCGTTGTGGCTGGTCGCCCTCACGCGGCGCAGCCGCCGTGTAGGTCACGGCCCCGCGCCTCTGAAGCGTTGCCCCCCCAGGTGAGGTCCGTCAGGCGCGAACTCGCCCTTCAGAAGCATAGGTGGGAAGGAAGGCGGCGCAGACCTCTTCAGGGGCGCGGGGCTGCGTCGATCTGCGTCCACACCCCCGAGCTCTCAGGCGCCCGGCTTTCCCCTCACGCGCCCGGCCCCTGCGACCGCGCCTTGAACGCGGCCTTACGAGCCTCCTTGGCGACCCTCTTGTCCGGATGAATCCGCCCCATGGCCTCCAGCACATCCGCGGTGGCCGGATGCTCCACCCGCCACACCGCGGCGAAGAACCCGCTGTGCTGCGCGGCAAGCCCCTCCACCAACGCCTGCAGTTCGGCGGAGTTCCCTTCGGCGGCCAGCTGCGCGGCGATCGTGTCGATGGTCAGCCAGAAGACCATCGTCTCGGACGGCGCGGGCACATCGCGGGCCCCGCGCTCGGTGAGCCACACGCGGGCGAGCCCACCCAACTCGGGGTCGTCGAGAACCTCCCGCAGCGCGGGTTCGGCGACGGGCCCCACCAACGACAACGCCTGCTGACAACGCAGCCGGCGCAACGGCGCCCCCACGTCGGAGCCCCGGGCGGCGGCCAGCAACTCGCGTGCGGCGGCGAGGGATTCACGCCTGGCGAGCCACTGCTCGGTCTCGGCCTGCGCCGCGGCCGGCGGGAACTCGGCGGTGCCGTCGAGCAACGCGTCCGCGCCCTTGTCGACGAGTTCACCGACCGCGGGCGCCACGATCCCGGCCTCCCGCAGCCGCGCCCGCATTCCGTACAGCCCGAGCGGAGTGAGCCGCACCATGCCGTACCGAGCGACATCGGCCTCGTCGACGACCGGCGCGCCCGCGACGAGACCGTCGGCGCCCCCGGTGTCCTCGACCCCGCCGGCACCCTCCGCGAGGGCGTCCTCCTCGACGTCCGTCATCAGTGTCTCGTCCACCGGCTGGTACTCCACCAGCCCAACCGGCTCCAGCACCCGGAACTGGTCGTCGAGCCGCATCATCGCGTCCGACACCTGTTCCAGTACGTCGTTGGTGGGCTCCCCCATGCCGTCCGGCACGATCATCGACGCGGCGAGGGCGGGCAACGGCACCGGCCCGTCGCCGGGGCCGTCCTCGCTGACGGTGAGGAGGTAGAGGTTGCGGAGCACCCCGTCGAGGAACTCCGCCTCGGCGTCGGGGTCCCAGTCCAGCTCGGAGAAGTCGATCTCGCCGCCGGACTCCACGGCGTCAATGATGCCGTCGAGGTCGGGCACGGTCGCGTCGGCGAGGGTGGCCTCTTGCGCGGCGAGCCACACACCCAGCACGTCTTGCGGTCCGCCCGACGTGATAATCGTGAGGTCCTCGCCCGCCGCGACCGTCCCCTCCTTCTCGTCGACGATCTCGACGAGGCCGGTGTCCACAGCCACTCGCCAGGCCTCTCTCTGGCAGGCCTCGCGTCCTCTCCGCCTGCGCCATCGCTGGTGAGCTCGAGCACCTGGCGGCGGCGGCGTTGCTGGAGACTAGTCACCCTCCGCGCCACGCGGTGTCCGGCTGGCCTACGGCGAGCGTGACGGATACGCAGACCACCGTGATGCAGGCTCCGCGCCAGTTCCGCCTCGGAGCGGAGCCGCACCGGCGGCAGTGGCGAGCTGTCTGACATCGGCGGGGTTCTCCTCCGGACGAGCTGTGACGGTAATGACGGCCAAGGCGGATATGACGGCTATAACGGCTGTAACGGCTGTGACCAGCGATGACGCATGCCGAGCAGTGACTGCCGGCCACGTGCGACGACGAGCGAACGGCGAGCAAACGACAGACGCCGACCACTGACACACGCACCAGGCAGCCCAGCGACACACGCACAAGTACGGCAACCGCTCAGCCTAGACGGATTTCGGCCGATGCCGCCCAGTTCATGTACCTGTCACGAGCAGTCCATGGCTGAAACCTTGACAACTGCCCTGACCAGGCAGGAGATTGACGCGCGTAGAAACTCACGGGTAGCTCTGGGGTGCCAGCTGGGTCGCCCGCAGACGTCACCACGGGAGTTCTATGCGCGTCACACCGCCCCACCGGTCGTGGACCGCCCCGTTCCACCCTCGTGTCCAGTCCACCCTCGTCCCGGCGCCCATGTACGTCCCCGGAGGGATCCCCTTGCCGAGCAAGAGAACCGCGCGCATCGGCGCGCTGACCGTCGCCGCCATCTGCTCCACGGTGTCCGCCGTGGCCCTGACCTCGCCCGCCGAGGCGGACTCCATACGCATCCACGACATCCAGGGCACCACCCGGACCTCCCCGCTCGTCGGCCAACAGGTCACCGGTGTCGAGGGCATCGTCACGGGCGTACGCACCTACGGTTCGTCGCGCGGGTTCTGGATCCAGGACGCGCGGGCGGACGACGACCCGGCCACGAGCGAGGGCGTCTTCGTCTTCACCGGCTCCCGGCCGACGGTCTCCGTGGGCGACGCGGTCACCGTCTCGGGCACGGTCGGCGAGTTCGTGCCGGGCGGGACTTCGTCCGGAAACCAGTCGGTGACGCAGATCACCCGCCCGACGATCACGGTGGTCTCCACCGGCAACGCGGTTCCGGCCGCGACCGTCGTCGACGCCAAGTCCGTGCCGGCCGCGTACGCCCCGGCCGGTGACACCGCCGCCAACGGCTCGATCAACGGGCTGACGCTGAAGCCGGCCGAGTACGCCCTGGACCGCTACGAGTCCCTGGAGGGCATGAACGTCCAGGTCGCCGACGCCCGCGTGGTCACCGCCACGGACCCGTTCACCGAGCTGTGGGTGACGGTGAAGCCGTGGGAGAACCGCAACCGCCGCGGCGGCACGGTCTACGGCTCCTACACCTCGCAGAACACCGGCCGGCTGCAGATCCAGTCGCTGGGCGCGATCGCCGACTTCCCGAAGGCGAACGTCGGTGATGTGCTGACGGGCACCACCACGGGCCCGCTGGACTACAGCCAGTTCGGCGGTTACACCCTTGTCGCCAACGAGATCGGCGCCCTGAAGCAGGGTGGCCTGGAGCGCGAGACGACCCGCGAGCAGGCGCGCGGCGAGCTGGCGGTGGCGACGTACAACGTCGAGAACCTGGACCCCTCCGACACCACGTTCGCCGACCACGCGGCCGCGATCGTGAACCACCTCCAGTCGCCCGACATCGTGGCCCTGGAGGAGATCCAGGACAACAACGGCGCGACGAAGGACGGCACGGTCGCCGCCGACCAGACGGTCAAGAAGCTGATCGACGCGATCTCGGCGGCGGGCGGCCCGACGTACGACTGGCGCTCCATCGACCCGGTCGACCTCGCGGACGGCGGTGAGCCCGGCGGCAACATCCGCCAGGTGTTCCTGTTCAACCCCGAGCGGGTCTCCTTCACCGACCGGGCGGGCGGCGACGCCACGACCGCCGTCGGCGTGACGAAGACGTACGGCAAGGCGCGTCTGACCGTCTCCCCCGGCCGTATCGACCCGGCGAACGCCGCCTGGACCAACAGCCGCAAGCCGCTCGTCGGCGAGTTCGTCTTCCGCGGCAAGACCGTCTTCGTGATCGCCAACCACTTCGCGTCCAAGGGCGGCGACCAGGCGCTGCACTCCCAGTTCCAGCCGCCGACGCGCAGCTCGGAGACCCAGCGCCACCTTCAGGCGACCGCCGTGAACACCTTCGTCAAGGAGATCCTGGCGGCCCAGAAGAACGCCGACGTCATCGCCCTCGGCGACATCAACGACTTCGAGTTCTCCGACACCGCCGAGCTGCTGGAGGACGACGGCGCCCTGTGGTCGGCGGTCAAGTCCCTGCCGAAGAGCGAGCGTTACTCGTACGTCTACCAGGGCAACGCGCAGGTCCTCGACCAGATCCTGATCAGCCCCTCGATCCGGCGCTCCTGCGCGTTCACGTACGACAGCGTGCACATCAACTCGGAGTTCAACGACCAGATCAGCGACCACGACCCGCAGGTGCTGCGGTTCCGTCCGTAGCTCCTTCGGTGTGTAAGCCGATGAGCCCGGCCCTCGTTCACCGGGGGCCGGGCTCATCGCGTACCGCATGAGGTCCATGAGGTCAGGCGTCGAACACCCCGTTCAGCCAGCCCTGCCAGGCGGTCTCGTCGGCCTTGGCGTCGGCGCCGGGCGCGAAGTCGTGGACGCTGATACCGACGCGGTGGCCCCAGTGGTTGCGGCCGAAGACGCGGATGAGGGCGTCCTCGGTGCGCAGACCGATGAAGTACGGGTCGCGGTAGTCGACCACGGCGTCGAGGAGTTGCCCTTCGGGCCCCTTGGCCTGGACGCGCGCGCCCGCCGCCGTGTCGTCGGAGAGGCCGAGCGCCCGTCCGACGGTGGTGAGGGCGTCGGCGGTGCCGGACGCCTCGGGTCCGTCGAAGGTGGTGAACGCGGTGATCGGCCGGCCCCCGAACCGCGTCAGGTACTCGCGCAGGGTGTGCAGGTAGAAGTCGGTGTGCTTGCTGGCGCCGTCGTACTGGTTGTCCCAGTCGTCGACGAAGACGCCGCTGTGCACATACCGCACCCAGGCACGCCGGCCGTCGTCGCGCGGTTCGATCGTGTAGTCGAGCTGGTTGAGGGTCTGCTCGGAGATGCCCTCGACGTTCTCGACCCGGTTGGTGTAGCGGTGCGGCGGGTCCCAGGCGGTGACCTCCGAGCCGAACGGACCCTTGCCGCCCAGCCGCGGCTCGGGAGCCTCCATCGGCCACAGCCAGCCGCCGGTACCGCTGGTGAAGGCCTCCCACACCTGCTCGGGTGTGGCGTCGACCTCGAACTCGCGGGCGATCTCGAATTCCTTGGACATGGTGGGCTCCTGAGTGCTACTGATCCAGTTCCGGGGCGGGATTCCCAAGCGGACGTTCGGCCGTGCGTTCGGCCGCGTCTTCGGCTGTCGGTTCGGCCGTGGGCTTGACCGTGGGGTGGACGGCGACGACGATCCGGTGCCCCCGGCCGCCCTCGGCGTCGGGGGCGTCGTACTTGCGGATGAGGGCGCTGACACCCGCCGTCAACTCCTGGACGAACGCGGCCCGATCGGCGGCCGAGGCGAAGGTGACCTCGCCGTCCAGCGCGTAGGTCGCGAGCCGCTTGCGGGCCTTGGCCGCGCCCGTGATCAGCGAGCCGACGTCGCGGACGAGCCGGGCGCCGAGCGCGAGCAGCCAGCGGGCCGACAGCTGGTCCCGGAAGCGGTCCGGGTCCGGCTGTACGGCGGCGAGGGCCACCGGCGAGATCACGTACGACGCGGCGGTCGCCCGCATCAGCCGCTCGGTGACATTGCCCTTGCGGCGCTCCCCCGCCAGCTCAACCAGGCCGTGCCGCTCCAGCGCCTTCAGGTGGTAGTTCACCTTCTGCCGGGGCAGCCCCACCTTCCCGGCCAGCATCGCGGCCGACGCGGGCCCCACCGCCAGCTCGGCCAGCAGCCGCGCCCGTATGGGGTCCAGCGAGACCGCCGCGGCCTCCGGGTCCTCGATCACGGTGACGTCCAACATGGCTCCACACTCCCACCGAAAACTTTTTTTGTCCAGGCGATTCGAGTTTTCGGTGGGCCGCCACGAAGGACGCCGGGACGGAGTAGCGACCGGAGGGCTGGACCTGAGTCAGTCGGGGACGAGCCCGAGGGCGTACTCGTAGCGGGTCAGGCTGCTGCCCTTGAACCCCGGCCAGGCGTGGACGCGGTCCCACAGCGCCGTGGGCGAGCCGACGCCACGGCCGGGGGTGGCCATGGCGTCGATGTGGTGCCGGGCGGTCTCCCACTCGGCGTAGTTGAGGACGCGGGTGCCGTCGGTGCTGATGTGGAAGTGGGCGGAGATGCCGCCGGGATGCGGGTTCGGCTCGGCGGTCAGCGCCTCCTCGACGGCGTCCACCCAGGCCCGCAGCCGTGCCGGGTCCGGCCCGTCGAACTCGACGTCGACGAGCACGACGCATCCCGGCACCCGCTCCCCGCGCCCGTCCCCCGTGAGGCTGCGGTAGCGCCGGTACCGCCCGAGCCCCAGCCGCTCGATTCCCGGCACGGCGGTGTCGATCTCGTCGTTGCGCTCCTGCCGATGGGTCTTGATGAAGGCCTCGTACGCCTGCTCGTCGGCCCACTGCGAGTAGTGCAGCAGACCGGAGCCGTCCTCCGCCGTGTAGACGAAGTACCCCAGCAGCCCTTCGCTGGGCCAGGGCCGCCGCTCCCAGGTGCCGGCGATGGCCTCGACGGTCTGCCGCTGACGCAAAGGTGTACCCACCCGCCAGGTGCTGAAGAAGGGTGCCCCGATCTCGGGGCGGTCGAGGACGGGATGGGCGGTGGTACGACGGGTCATGTCGCTCTCCGTTGATCGCTGTCCGTGCGTGCGCACCAACCCTTCAACCTCAACCGGGATTGAGGTCAAGGGCTCGATTCACGGCCTGGATTCGGGAAACTCGCCTGGTCATGGACGACAAACAACCGAAGGACGAGTCGACGGGGAGCGGGACGGGGACGGGGACGGGGACGGGTACCGGCGCGGAGCCGGAAGGGCCCGGCAGTCTGCCCAGGCGTTCATGGGGGGCGGTGCTGCGGCGCACGGTCCGGGAGTTCCGGGAGGACGAACTCTCCGACCGGGCCGCCGCCCTCACCTACTACGGCGTGCTGTCGCTGTTCCCCGCACTCCTGGTGCTGGTGTCGCTGCTGGGCGTGGCCGGACGGAGCGTGACGGACCGGCTGCTGGACAACATCGGCGATCTGGCGCCCGGCCCCGTGCGGGACATCCTGCGGAACGCGGTCGAGCAGCTGAGCGGCAGCGGCGGCACCGGCAGCGCGCTGGCGATCGTCGGCCTGGTGGTGGCGGTGTGGTCGGCCTCCGGTTACGTGGCCGCGTTCATCCGCACCTCCAACGCGGTGTACGACCTGCCGGAGGGCCGCCCGGTGTGGAAGCTCACTCCGCTGCGCATCGCCCTGACCCTGGTGTTGATGCTGATGATCACCGCGAGCGCGCTGATCGTGGTGTTCACCGGGCCGCTGGCCCAGCGCGCGGGCACGACCATCGGGCTCGGCGACACGGCCATCACGGTGTGGAACATCGCCAAGTGGCCGGTGCTGCTGTTGCTGGTGACCCTGATGATCGCGCTGCTCTACTGGGCCGCGCCCAACGTCCGCGGCCGGGGCTTCCGCTGGATCAGTCCCGGGGGTGTCCTCGCCACCCTCATCTGGCTCGTCGCGTCCGCCGGGTTCGCCTTGTACGCCGCCAACTTCGGCTCGTACAACAAGACCTATGGCACCCTCGCCGGCGCCGTCGTCTTCCTCGTCTGGCTCTGGCTCACCAACCTCGCGATCCTCCTCGGCCTCGAATTCGACGCCGAACTCTCCCGCGAACGCGCCATCGCCCAAGGCCGGCCGCCCATGGAAGAGCCGTACGTGGACCCCCGTGACACCCGCAAGTGGCCACCCCGGCTGCGGGCCCGCCAGGAGGAACGGACACGCACGTCGCCCGGTCCCATCGCCCGCAAGTAGGCCGCACGGTCAGGT
>NZ_AEJC01000115.1 GCF_000317595.1 Streptomyces ipomoeae 91-03
CTCTCCGGCGTTTGAGGAGCGGGGTCTGGGGCGGAGCCCCAGGGATGGGACGGGTAGGGGCGGCGGGGGCGAAAAACTCTCGTGCGCACCCGAGCACGGCGATCCCCCCAAAAACCCCAAGGCGCGCCCAAGGAAAAACCCCTGAACGCGCCCACAAAGACCGACCGCCCCCCGTCAAGCCGGCCCCGGCCGACGAGGGCAACCCTCACACCCGCCAGGGCAACTCCGCCGTCACCCGCGTAGGCCCGCCGACCGGCGAATCCACCACCAGCACCCCATCAACCGCCCCGATCCTCTCCGCCAGCCCCGCCAGCCCGGACCCGCCCCCGACCTCCGCACCCCCCACCCCGTCATCGATGACCTGCAACATCAGCCGATCCTCCACCCTCCACACATCCACGGTCACCCGCGAAGCCCCCGCATGCTTGCTCACGTTCTGCAACAACTCCGACACCGTGAAGTACGCGATCCCCTCGATCGCCGGCACCGGCCGAGCCGGCAACTCCACATCCACCACCACCGGCACCGCACACCGCGAGGCGACGGCAGACAACGCCGCGTCCAGCCCCCGGTCCGTCAGTACGGCCGGATGAATCCCCCGAGCCAGATCCCGCAGCTCCTGCAACGCGGTCTTGACCTCCTCGTGCGCCGAGTCCACCATCCGGGCCGCCGCCCGAGGATCCTCCGTCAGCTTCTCCTTCGCCAGCCCCAGATCCACGGCCAGCGCCACCAGCCGGGCCTGCGCCCCATCGTGCAGATCCCGCTCGATCCGTCGCAGATCAGCCGCGGCGGTGTCGACGACAACCCCCCGGTCCGACTCCAGCTCCACCAGCCGTGCCCCCAGCCGCGACGGTCCGAGCAACGCGCTCACCATCCCCCGGTCGACCATCGTCAACGCCCGCACGATCCACGGCGTGGCCATCGTGAACAGCAGCCCCACCAGCGCGGTCACGGTCACCTCGAACGGGTTGTCGAGATACACGGCGTGCTTTTCGTCCCCGTACATCTGCAGCCCGTCCTGCCCGACCCACATCGGAAACACCCAGAACCACAGCGGATACGTCAGCAGCGCCCACCCGCACGTCCAGAAGGTCACCCCGACCACGAACGAGAACACGGACCACGGAAACTGCAGCACGGCGTACAACAGCTGCCGCCAGGACGCCCCACTGCGCAGCAGGGCGCCCATCCACGCCATGGCTCCGCGCCGCTTCACCCGCAGCGGCTCCGGCGTGCCCACATCCATCCCGAGCAGCGTCCGCGCCCGTGCCCGCTCCATCGCCCCGAGCGCCCGGCATCCGGCCAGCCCCGCGGCGAGCACCGGTATCCCGAGAAACGTGACCAGCAGGCCGGCGCCGAGGGACAGCATCGTCACGGCGTAGGTGAACATCAGGATCCCGACGGGCAGACTGAGCACGATCCACCCGAACTCCCGCCAGCTCCGCCCCTCGAACGGTGCCCGCACGCCCGCCGGCATCAGCTGCCGGCGTCCCTGGCCCCGGCCCTCATACGCGTGTCCGTGCCCGTGTCCCTGTGCGTGCCCGTACTCCGTGACCATTCCCGAGCCCGTTTCTCCTAGTCCCAACGCCACCGTGTCGCCCCCACCCTGCTCGTCCCCTCACCTCCTGGACCATGGAGCGGGTCGGCGTCTCGATGCGGGGGTTTTCCCCACCACGTGCCTCCGGTGGTTGGGCGGGGGTGCGCCTGCGGGTGCGTTGTGGGTCGG
>NZ_AEJC01000116.1 GCF_000317595.1 Streptomyces ipomoeae 91-03
CCGCAGGTCAGGAACTGGGGCAACCGCCGTTCCCGACGCCACTGCCTGGACCGACACGCTGACGAATAGAACTCCGCCCCGGGCCGGGCTCCCGGCCTCAGCCGTTCCCCGCAGCCCCTACAGATCCTCTCCCCGGCCCGACCGGCGTCCTCGGACACCAGGTCGGCGTAGGGCTCAAGGCTGATCAGACCGGGGCTCAGAAACACGCACTGACCCACCTGGGCTTCACCCCGAAGTGACGCACACCGGTCGGCGACGGCGGTCACGTCGAACGAGCGGGGCGCTCAGCAGGTCGGCCGCATCGGGCCGCGCCGCGCGGCTCACCCCTTCGGCCCCTCCGGATGCCGGCGCAGCAGGTACGTGTCCATGATCCAGCCCTTGCGCTCCCTGGCCTCGGCACGCAGCCGCTCGATGCGCGGCGCGGCCTCGGCGATCGGGCCGGAGGCGAGAATCTCGTCCGGGGTGCCTATGTAGGCGCCCCAGTAGATGTCGATGTCCTGGTCGGCGTACTGCCGGAAGGTCTGGTGCGCGTCGAGCATCACGACCACGTCGTCGACTCCCTCGGGAAAGCCCTCGGCGAGCCGCCGCCCCGTGGTGATCTGTACCGGCCGGGCGACGCGGTTGAGCCCCGTGCGGTGCCGCGCGACGAGCGCCGAGACACTGCTGATGCCGGGCACGACGTCGTACTCGAACTCCACCGCACCCCGCTCCCGCACCTCCTCCAGAATCCCGATCGTGCTGTCGTACAACGCGGGGTCCCCCCACACCAGGAACGCCCCGCTCTCCTGCGCACCCATCTCCTCGGCGATCAACCGTTCGTAGATGTCCGCGCGGGCACTGCGCCAGTCCCCGACGGCGGGGGAGTAGGCCGCACCGCCGGCGGCCCGGTCGCGCTCGGGGTCGCGCGCCTCGACCACCCGATACGACCCCTCCGGTATGTGCGCGTCCAACATGTCCCGGCGCAACCGCGTCAGATCGCTCTTCACCTCGCCCTTGTCCAGGACGAAGAACACGTCGGTGCTCCGCATCGCCCTGACCGCCTGCAGCGTCAGCTGCTCGGGGTCGCCCGCACCGATACCGATGACATGAATCTTTCGCACGCCCCGAGTCTGCCGCACACCACTGACAACGCCCGCACCGCCTTTGGGAACGGCGGTGAAGCGAGAGCGCCGACGGCACCGCTAGTCGGCCCCCTGTCCGCGCAACCGCGGTGCCCAGACGCCCGCGTCCACGGCGACCCCCTCCCGCTCCACGACCCCGGCCAACTCCCGCGCCCAGGTCTCCACCGCCGCCAGATCGATGCCGTACGGGCGCCGCCGCCCGCTGTCGGCCGCCCACTCCTCGACGGCCCCCGCGCCGCGCCGCAACAGCCGCACGCCCCCCGTGAGATTCCCGCGCGCCGAGTGCGTGAGCCCCACGGCGAGTTGGGCGAGCCCCCGCCACAGCGCCCGCTCGTCCTCCGGCCCCGACTTCCAGGCGTCCTCGAAGACCTCGTGCGCATGGAACGGCTTCCCCGCGTCCAACAACGCCTGCGCCTCGACGACGGTCTCCTCGGGCCCCCGTACGACCCCCTCCGGCTGCCGCTCCACACCCGGCGCCCCGTACGGGAGCGGTCGCCCCAGCCCGTCCCGAGGCCGCGCGTTCCTGGCCCGCCCCTCCGCGTCCCGGTCCCGCCGCCCCTGCTCCGTCCCGCCGCTCGATGTTCCGCTCATGCCCCGATTGTCCCTCGCCCCTCACCGGCGACGGTGCACCGGCCGACGTGCGGTAAAGTTCTGTCTGCGCGATCACGCGGTTCACCGCTGACAGCGCGCCGGGACGTGGCGCAGCTTGGTAGCGCACTTGACTGGGGGTCAAGGGGTCGCAGGTTCAAATCCTGTCGTCCCGACTTGCGAAGCAGCAGGTCAAAGGCCGTATCGGGCATACCGATACGGCCTTTTGGGCATTCCGGGGGTCAATTGAATTCGTTCGTCACTCCGGGCGTGGCCAGCTTGGCGACGTAGTGATGGGGAGCGTGGTCCTCCATGGAGTACACGAACGGCGCACCCAGGTAAGGGCCGAGCAAGGGGACGCGGTCGGCGGCAGCGGGCGTCAGGTCGTCGATGACGCCCGCGACGCGGTTCCAGCCCGAAATGAGGGTCCGTCCGATCGGCGTTCTGCGGGCCGTGTAGTCCAGGAGGAACGGAAGGACGGGGAACTCGATGATGTTCGCCTGTCCTGTGGTGCCCGTACGGGGCGTCCACTCCTCACTCGGGCTCCGCCCGTCTGCGGGCGCGTCCATGAGCGGGCGGTAGACCAGTTCCTGCCCGAGGTGTTGGAAGCGGCCCGTCTCGCGAGGGGGCACGCGGGGTACGACGTCGCGGCGGTGGATGTACCGGATGACGTTGTGGTCGAAGAAGAATTCGTCCATCTGTCGGCACTGCTCGACGAACTCAGGGGAGCCGATCATGGGCTGGCCGAACGTGTAGACCGCCCTGAGCATGGATGCGATCTCCCTCACCTCGGGATCCGGGTCCTGTTTCAGCATGACCGCCATCAGCGTCGCGACGGCTCCGCCGAGGCTGTGACCGGTGAGGTAGAGGGCCTCCATCCTCCCGGGCCGACCGCGGTCCACCTCCTCCCAGCCATGGTCCCCCTCCACGACGGGCTCTCCCCGCAGGGCCTGTTTGAGTGCTCCCACCGCGTCGTCGTACGTGGCCCGCGCGCTGCGGAGGAAGCCGCTGTGGACGCCGGCGTCCACAGCCGTTCCGTGGAATCGGAAGGTGTAGATCTCCGGCTCGACGTCGAAGTCGCTCAGCCAGTCCACGAGATCGAACAGTTCACTGCCCCGGTAGCAGAGGATCACCACCTTGCCGTCACTGCTCTGGATCAGGTACGCCGTACTGTCGAGGTACATCGAGTCGACGGACAACTCGCTGGCGTAGCAGCGGTTCCCCGGAAGCCCCATGCGCGCCATCATCGTCGCGACCGTCCTGGTGTCGGCGCGCCCGCCCGTGTGAGCGTAGGCGTACCCCGAACAGGTGGCGAGCGCGTACGCGATCTCGGGCTTCGGGTGGTCCTTCGTCATCGCCATGCATGCGGCGAGCTTCGGGAAGTGGGTGACGACATTGCTCGGGCCAATGGACATGGCTCCTCCATCCGACGGTCCGCCCCTGGACGGGCCCGGTTCGGGGTTGGCCGGCCCCCGCACGGGGCCCGGGTTGGCTCGGCCCTAGACAGGGCCCCAGGTGAGGACGGGACGGGCGTAGACGTCCCACAACTTGCCGAAGACCATCGCGCCGAGCCGGGCCAGACCGGCGGCCCGGGCCACCGGCGGCGAGCCCGAGATCCGCAGACCGGCCAGTTGGCGCAGCAGAGCCAGGGGTCCGAGGCGCAGCACCGCCTCGGCCACGACACCGTCCGGCTCCCGGACGTCCCCTGCGTCGGCGGGTGTTCGGTGCCCGCGGACGACCCGGGCTCGCAGGACGGTGGTCTCGTCCCATATCCGCAACGGATCACCACTGGTGAGCCGCCTGCTGCCGATCAGGGTCAGCGGCGCCTGCCGTTCGTCGGTGAAGTACAGCAGGTACCGGATCTCCTTGCGGGCCGGGTCACCGTCGTCGTCCACCAGCATCTGGAGGGTTCCGCCGGTGAGCGGGCGGTCGCCGCCGAAGGCGGTGGAGCTGAGCCGGCCGCTCACCGAAGCGGTGTGCTCCGGGTCGGTCAGGAACCTGTCGAGATCGTCGACGGAGACGTCGAGGCCGAGGGAGAGCGGCGCCCCGCCGGGGGCGGAGAGTGCCCCGCCGTCGGCGGCCGAGGGGGCCACCGTTCCGCTCAGTCGCTCGGTGAACCGCAGGGACAACGGATCGGCGGGAGCGGGCCACGGGGCCGGTTCGGCCAGCGGGATCTTGCGTTCCGCGCACCAGGCGCGGGCCGCCAGAACCCCGCGGTTGACCGCCTCGTGCAGCCGGTCGGCGCCGAAGCCGACCAGGTAGTGCAGTGGTACCTCCGCTGCCAGGACGTTGACCTCGATACGGCGGCCGAACTCCCCCGCACCCCCCGCGGCGATGTCCGCGTTGTTGCGTTCGATGCGGTCCTGGATCCGGCGGAACGCGCCGTTCGCCGCCGCCTCGATGATCTGGAAGTACGCGGCGGTGAATCCGCGGTGCCATTCGCCCCGCTCGCTCACGGTCCAGATCACCCAGATCTCGTCGGCTCCCCGGTCGATCGCCTCCTCCACGTTGGCGTCGGTGACGTAGACCGGGTCCATGTACGTCTCTCCGTCGATCCGCATCGGGGGGAACCACATGGGAAGGGAGACGCAGGCCGCCAGGAAGTCCTCCGACATCCGTTTCGGCGGGAGTACCTGGAGCCGTTGGCGGGTGACGTTGTAGACGTTGAACGTCGCCTCCAGGGCGGACGACCGGACGCGGTCGAAGTCCAGGCCCCAGCCCGGGAAGACAGTGCGCCGGTAGGCGTCCAGGGTGAACAGCGACTGCAGATAGCCGGGTCGCGTGAACTGACGCCAGTTCGGGGACACCCCGGAAGCGGGGGAGGTCCGGCGCCAGGCGTCGGCGATCTCGGTGCCCGACATGCCCTGGCAGAGCATCGCCAGATTGAAGGTGCCGCCACTGGCACCGTCGGCGTGGTCGAAGCGCAGCCCCGCCTCGTCCAGCCACACCTGCAGCACTCCTGCCTGGAACGCCACCTTGACGCCTCCGCCGGCCAGGAGCAGCGACCGCTTCCGGGGCCGGACGGTCTCCGCGACGATTTCGGTGTCGCCGGCGACGATCCCGGTGTCGCCGGCGTTCGCGGCGTCCGCCTTCACCGTACGTCTCCTCGTACGTCTCCTCGTCCGGCGGACGGCAGGGACAACGGCGCGGGCAGCCGGGGCCGTACGAAGACGTCCCAGAGCGATCCGGCGAAGAACAGCCCGAAGCGTGCCAGTGCCCCGGCCTGCCACAGCGGATTCGACGTCGCGGTGATCCGTACGGTCGTCAGCTGCCGGGCGAAGTCGACGGCACCCAACCGGAGGTCCCCGCTGAGCAGCACCGGCCCGTCCGGTGTGCTGCCGCGGCGGACACGGGTGTGCAGGGTCGTGGTGGAGCCCCAGATGTCGAACCGGCCGTGGTCGCGGACGTCCTTCACCCCGTCCAGCAGATACGGTCGGCCGTCCTGCCCGAAGAACGGCAGCGTGTAGATCATCTTCCGTGCGTCCCGGTTGTCGCCCGCGGTCAGCAGGTTCACCACCCCGCCCGCCACCTGCGCGCCGTCACGGCCGGTGATCCCTGGCACCTGGACCGTGCCATGGGCGGCCATCGGGTGCGTCGCGTCGTCGAGGAAGTCCGCCAGGACAGGCGCGGTCACCGTCACGCGGAAGGACGTCTCGGCCTCGGGACGCGGAGCGGCATCACCGGGGGCTGTCAGTCTGCCGTGCATGGTCTCGGTGAACCGCAACCCGGTGCCCGGCGCGGACGGGGCAGGGGTGCCACCGGCGGGAACACGTACGGCGGCCAGCGGATCGGCCACCGGCACCGCGTGCTGCCGCTCCGGAGCGGTCCACCGCGGCTGCCCGGTGATGCGACGGATCAGCCTCTCCACGTTCCGTTCCGCCACCGCGGCGATGGTGTGCGCGGGGTTGACCCCGGTCGAGGCCGGCAGGCATCCGCCGTCCAGGACGAACAGGTTCGGGTAGCCGAACGCCTCGCCCCCCGCGTCCACCACGCCCTGTGACGGGTCGTCGGCCATGACGCAGCCGCCCAGGTTGTGCACCGAGACGGGCAGGCGCAGCGCCCGCCACAGCGGATTGGCCGCCGCCTTCCCGCCCAGTGCCTCGGCCATGTCCTTGCAGAAGCGTTCCTCGGTCTCGTACAGGCCGAGGTTCCGGCTCAGGTTCCACGTCACGCGCAGGTCATGGGTGACCGGCACGAGCGAGATCCGCCCGTCCGCCGTGTCCCGGCCCATGGCCAGGAAGACCGCCGAGTGCTCGCCGTCCTTCTCATCGGTGCCGATCCGCTCGCGGGCCGCCTTCCGGATGCCCTCCAGCACCTCGTCCTGTGCCCGGTGCAGTCCGATGAGGCGCTCGTCGTGCTCGCCGAGCAGTTGCAGCAGTCCCGCGATCTCGCGCGGGAAACCGCCCTCCTGGAAGATGAACCAGCGCCGGGCGGCACCCCTGCCACGATCGTGGACGATCCCCGAGGTGATGGTGGGTCCGGACGACGGCTCCATCGGCAGATCGGTGCCGAACGCGAAGCCGAGGTAGTCGCCGTTGCCCGAGTAGCGACGACCGAGCGCGGCGGACAGCCGCGGCATGGTGCCATGCTGGTCGCGGCAGCGCAGCAGCAGCTCTGTGCTGTTGACCGCGCCCGCGGCCAGGACGACAACCGGCGCGGTGATCCGCCGCTCGGCTCCGCCCTCCCCGTGGTCGGTGTACAGGACCTGGTACGCACCGTCCTGCGTCGGAGTGATGCGGGTGACCTCGCAGCGCGTGCCGACCTCCGCCCCGTGCCGCTCCGCCACCGTCAGATAGTTCAGGTCGAGGGTGTTCTTCGCCTGGTAGTTGCAGCCGATGTCGCACTCACCGACATGCCGGCAACCGTACTGCTGGGCGCCGAACTTGTTGGTGTGCAGGGTGTTCGGGTCGCCGAAGTCCACCGCCAGCGGAGTCAGCACGACCTGGTCGCCGCGCCCCATCCGCTCGGCCGCCTGCCGGGTGCGAACGGTCTTGAGCGGCACCCCGTGCGGCTGGTCGGCGCTGACGGTGTTCACGTCCAGCATCCAGGCGACCAGGTCGTAGTACGGGTCGAGCGACGCCCGGTCGTATCCGCGCGGCCACCCCTGGGCGAAGCCGTCCGCGGGCATCCGCAGATGCACATTGGCGTAGATGTGCGAACCGCCGCCGTAGGCCGCGCCTTGCACGATCGTCATCTCGTTGACGGGACGTACGTCGAACAACCCCTGGTCGTGCTGGAACAGCCAGCCGTTGAGCGGATCGCTCCAGTCTCGCGGGAACGTGCCCAACGTGTATCTGCGCCCCCGTTCCAGAACGCCGACACGCCGGCCGGCCTGGGCCAGTCGGCACGCGGCAACCGCACCGCCGAACCCGCTTCCGATCACAAGGGCGTCGTACTGGTCGCGCATGGGTTACCCACCTTCGCCAGTGTCTGCCAGGCCCCGACAGGCGACCGCCCAACGCAGTTCCCACGCCCGCCGATTGATGTCCGGCATGCCGAGCATGCCTGTCGCCGCCGCGCGCGCCATGTGGCGCCCCTCGCAGCAAGGCGTATTTCGACCATAAGGCATCTTTGTGGACATGTCGTCCCAGGGTGCAAGCCCTGGCCGGGAGCGCTCGAGGCAGCGTTCTCACCGCACCTCATTTTCACGATGATGAACGCCGCTCAGGTGGGTGTACATCGTCGGATCCCTGTCCGGTGCGTGAAGCGCGCGCCGAACAGGGGTCCGGCGTTCGCGTCACCACCGTGGCGGCCGTTGTCGTTCACGGTGATGTCGGTGCGGACATTGGCGAAGGGCAGGCCGCTATGGCTGTCGAAGGTGCCCATCCGTATGTCGCCGCGAGACCGGACGTTGTACGAGGAGGTGCGCGCGGAGGCGGGCACGAGGCCTTTCTCGCTGCCTGCGGCAGCCGTGTGCGCATCTCTCATGCCCGTTCGCCCTTCCCATGGCTTTGCATGGATATGAACGACGTTCAGATTTGCGTTGAGCGGTGAGCATGCCACGACGCCCTTGAGGACGAAAGGGCTCGCGCACCCTTTATTGGTATGAACCTTTGCGGGACGGTCAGGGCCGGGACGCCGGCCGAGTCAGGCCGAAGCGGGGGCCGAACTCGGGTCGGTGGTCCCGCGCATCGGAGTGCTGGACGTTGAAGCGCACGGCCGTCGACGCGGCGCCCGGCTCGGCGTGGCTCCCGGAGCCGAGGAGGCCGTGGGAGGAGGAACAGTTCCGATGTGTTGACTGCCGGGGCAACTAGGTCAGTACGTCGGTTGCCGGGGTGTCGGCTTCCCCTCCCCGCATCCACGCCCGGGTTCCGAACGCGGCACACGCCCGTGAGGCCACGGCGGACGCCTCGCGCAGGGCCTCGACGAAGCCCTGCCGTGTCAAGTCGCCCTGAGCGTCCCGAACGTCCCGAACCGCGAGGCGATGGGCGAGGGCCCCGTGCAGGACGTCACCCGCGCCCAGGGTGTCCGCCACCCTTACGGCAGGCACGTCAACCGTGCCCCCGCCGTCGGGGCCCGCCCACACGATGGGGTGCCCTCCCCGGCTGACCGCCGACCAGCGGACCCCGTGTTCCCGCAGGAACCGCAGGGTGTCCGTCGGCGTGTTCGTGCCGGGCGGGTGGAAGTCGTCCGAGCAGACGGCCACGTCGATCGACGGCAGCAGCTTCTCCGTGCCGGCCTTCCAACTGCCCCCGTCGAGGAGGGTCCGGCGGCCGGCGGCACGCGCGGCGTGGGCGGCGGCCAGGGCCAACTCCATGTGGTGGCCGTCGAATTCGACGATGTCGCAGGCCGCCACCAACGCGTCGAGATCGTCGGGCGGCGTGAGCCGGTACCCCGTCGCATTGGTCGAGGCGACGGCGCGGTCCCCGCTGGACGCGGTCACCAGAATGGACGACACGGCGGGCGGTTCGACCGAGTCGGCCGCGAGGTCCGCCACGGTCACGCCCAGCCGGTCCAGGTCCGCCGCGACAGCGACGCCCAGTGGATGGGAGCCGATCGCGGTGAGCAGCGTGGCCGCGCCGCCCAAGTGGGCGAAGGTGGCCGCCGCGTTCGCGGCCGGACCGCCTGCGGCCACGACCTGCTCACGAGCGGTCAGTTTCTCGTTGGAGCCCGGCACATGGTCGACGAGCTGGATGACGTCCAGTGTGCACAAGCCGACGAACAGCCCCTCAGGGCGTCGCACGCGTGGACGCCCCCGCGTCGCCGCCACCACCGGCCCCCGCACCGACTCCGCCAAGGTTCCCCATTCTCCTGCCACCTGGTCGACTCTGCGAGCGTCCGCCACGGCGGACTGGGGCTGTACGGCCACTCGGCCTCCATGCCTGACGCGTTCCCCGGGCCGGTTGCCAACCGCCCCGCGAGCGATTCCTCCGTCAGGAGACACCCCTGCTGCGCGAGCGGTTGTCGCACCGCGACCCCGCCGACCACGACTCCATCGCCCGAGTCGAAGCCCATGTCTTCGACGGCCTGGCCGCCGTCGCCAGGAGCTGCGCGGAATGGGCCCGCGAAGGCCGGCGCCTGCTCGCCACGCGCAAGTCGCCCGAGGGCACCTGAGCAAGCGGCGAAGAGTGTGACAGCCGCGGATCGCTGACGCAAGGCTCTTGGGTGGGCCTGGTCACTCCCTGGAACGGGGCACCCCCTCACATGAGAATCACCTGGTGCAGGGGCATTGACATGCCGTGGCACGAGGATCGATCATCGCGCCTGCAATCCTCGGATTGAATCGATTCAATCCACCGCGCAGGCATCGGTCACCCCCGCGCTGCCGTCTCCTTCACCCGCGGCTGCCGCGGGGGGCGGCACCGCGGGCTTCCCCGTCGACTTCACGCTGCAGACCCGGGCCGACGGGGCGGCGTCCTACACCACCGTCCGCACCGTCACCGGCCAGCCCGACCCGGGCGGAGCCGCGCAGGCCTACACCCTCACCTCCGCCACCGGCCGCTACCTGCGCCTGCGCGCCACCCGCCTCGGAAAGCCGGCCGCCGGCGAAACCAGCAAGTATCGCCTCCAACTCGCGGAGATCCGCGTCAAGTAGCACGGCCATGACCACGCCGGCCTGCCCCACACCTCCAGGTGCCGGGGCAGGCCGGCCCCAGGGGTGGTCTCGTCCTGGGCCGTGGCCGGCTCCTCGCGACGCAGATCCGGCGTGCGCCGCACACCCGGCCCGGCCGGGAGGCCGACCTCGACGAGGCATACGAGCGTGTCCTCGCCTCCGGTGTGTGCTATCGCTTCGTCATCGATACCGCCGCCACTCCGAGGAACACACCATGACCACCATCGCCGTCATAGGAGCCGGTCCCGGCCTCGGGGCCGCCGTCGCCCGGCGGTTCGGCCGCGAGGGCCACGACGTCGCCCTCATCGCCCGCGACCGGGCCCGGCTCGACTCCCTCGCCGCCGACCTGTCCGGCGAGGGCATCACCGCGCACGGCTTCGCCGCCGACGTACGCGACACCCAGGCGCTGGAGGCGGCCCTGGACGCCGCGCACGCGACGCTCGGCCCGGTCGGGATCCTGCAGTACAGCCCCGTCCCGCACCGGGACTTCTTCATGCGGCCCGTGCTGGAGACCGTCCCGGCGGACCTGACCGGTCCCCTCGAGTTCTCCGTCCACGGTCCTGTCGCCGCCGTCCAACAGGTGCTGCCCGGCATGCGGGCCCTCGGACGCGGCACCATCCTCTTCGTCAACGGCGGCACCGCCGTGGTCCCGCACCCCGAGCGCGCGGGCACGTCCATTGCCTTCGCCGCGCAGAGCGCCTACGGACGGCTGCTGCACGACACGCTCGCCGACGAGGACATCCACGTGGCGCAGCTGATCATCCCCGGTGCGATCATTCCCGGCCACCCTCGCAAGGACCCGGCCGTACTCGCGGACACGTTGTGGAACATGCACGTCGACCGACACGGCTTCCGTCACTTCGCCGACGAGCTCGACGCCTGACCCGGACGGGAGACACGCCGCGCTCGGCCTCGCACTCGTCGTGTGCGCGCACGCGCGGCGTGAACCGCCTGCCGGCGCCGCGCTCCCCTCGTACACCGTGGCCCCGTCGAGCGACGGTTCTCGGCGCCGACTTCACACCGCGGACGCCTCCGCGCTGCAAACCCATTGACCCATTCCGTTCACGAACCTAACCTCCATCTGCATACGTGGACAGTGTCACGTGTCAGTGCCCCACCGCTCCGAGTGCCCACCCAACAGTTCACACCCAACAGTTCAAAGGGGAACTGCTTTGCCTCTCCTCGTGGTCGGGATCAGTGTTCTGGTTCTGCTGCTGCTCATGACCAGGCTGAGACTCAACGGCTTCGCGGCGCTCCTGCTCGTGGCCGTAGGCGTCGCACTGGTCCGGGGCATCCCGGTGGCGACCATCCCGGACGTCCTCTCCGAAGGCATCGGGGGCCAGATCGGCGACACCATGCTCACCATCGGACTCGGCGCCATGGTCGGGCGTGTCATGGGGGACTCCGGCGCCGCGCAGCGGATAGCCGGCAGACTCCTCGACGCCTTCGGCCCACGCTGGGTCCAGGTGGCCATGGTCGTCACGTCCATGCTGATCGGCGTGACCATGTTCTACGAGGTCGCCTTCGTCATCATCGTGCCCATCGCGTTCACCCTGGTCAGGGTCACCGGCGCGAAGCTGTTATGGGTCGGCCTGCCGATGTCCATCGCCCTGTCCACCATGCACAGCTTCCTGCCGCCGCACCCCGGCCCCACCGCCGTCGCCGCCACCTTCCACGCCTCCGTCGGACTGACGCTGTTCTACGGCCTGTTCATCGCCGTCCCCGCGGGCGCGCTCATCGCCCTGACCTGGCCCCGTCTGCCGTTCGTCAGGGCGATGTCGCCCGCCATCCCCAAGGGCCTGGTCAGCGAGCGCGAGTTCACCGACGAGGAGATGCCGGGGCTCGGCTGGTCGCTGTTCGTGGCGCTCTTCCCCGTGGTGCTGATCGTGGCCGCCGCCGTCACCGACATGGCCACCTCCACCGAGAGCCCGTTCCTGCACTTCGTCGCCTTCATCGGCTCGGCACCGATCGCGCTGCTGCTGACCCTGTGCCTGGCGATCTGGGCCTTCGGACCACGGATCGGCCGGAGCCTGGACGACGTCGGCGCCTCGTGCCGGGAGGCGGCCCAGGCGATGGCCATGATCCTCCTGGTGATCGGCGCGGGCGGGGCCTTCAAGAACGTCCTCGTCGAAGGCGGGATATCCGACTACATCAAGGACGCCACGGACGACTGGTCCATCTCACCGATCGTCCTCGCCTGGCTCGTCGCCGTCATCCTCCGCATAGCGCTCGGCTCGGCCACGGTCGCCGTCGTCACGGCCTCCGGTGTGGTACTGCCGCTCCTGGCGGGCAGCGGCGTCCACCCGGAGATGATGGTGCTCGCGGTCGCCTGCGGTTCCGTCGCGTGCTCTCATGTCAACGATCCGGGATTCTGGCTGTTCAAGGAGTACTTCAACCTCTCCGTCATCGAAGCGATCAAGGTCCGTACCAGCTATACGACGGTGCTCGCGGTCCTCGGCCTCGGCGGCGTCCTGACGGTCGAGTGGGCCCTCGACGTCCTCAATCTCTGACTCCACCCTCAACCTCTGCCCCCACCCTCAACCTCTGCCCCCTCAGCCTCTGACCCCACCCCCACCCCGCCTCACCGCAGAAGGGCACCCGATGAGCATCGGACAGCCGACCGTCACGGCGTTCGCCGTCTACCCGGTCGCCGGCCGGGACAGCATGGAGCTGAACCTCTCCGGCGCGCACGGCCCCTACTTCACCCGCAACGTCGTCGTCCTCACCGACTCCGAGGGACGCACCGGGCTGGGAGAGGTGCCCGGTGGCGAGAAGATCACGCGGACACTCCGCGAGGCCGAACCCCTCGTCCTCGGGGCCAAGGTGGGCGACTACAAGCGCGTCCTGCGTGAGATCGGCGACCGCTTCGCCGACCGCGACGCCGGCGGACGGGGTGCCCAGACCTTCGACCTGCGCACCACCGTCCACACGGTCACCGCCGTCGAGTCGGCACTGCTCGACCTCCTCGGCCAGCACCTCGACGTACCCGTCGCGGCACTTCTGGGCGACGGCCAACAGCGGGACTCCGTACGGGTGTTGGGCTACCTCTTCTACGTCGGCGACCCGGACCGCACCGACCTGGAGTACGTCCGCGAACCCGACTCGCCCGTGGAGTGGTACCGGATCCGGCACGAGGAGGCCCTGTCGCCGGAGGCGATCGTCCATCAGGCCGAGGCGGCGTACGACCACTACGGGTTCCGGGACTTCAAGCTCAAGGGCGGTGTCCTGGAGGGCGCCGAGGAGGTCAAGGCCGTACGCGCCCTCAAGGACCGCTTCCCCGAGGCCCGGATCACCCTGGACCCGAACGGCGCGTGGTCCCTGCGCGAGGCGATCGAGCTGTGCCGGCCCCTGCTCGGCACGCTCGCCTACTCCGAGGACCCCTGCGGAGCCGAGGGCGGCTACTCCGGACGGGAGGTCCTCGCCGAGTTCCGCCGCGCCACCGGGCTGCCCACCGCCACCAACATGATCGCCACCGACTGGCGCCAGCTGGCCCATGCCCTGGCCCTCCAGTCGGTCTCCATCCCGCTGGCCGACCCGCACTTCTGGACCATGCAGGGCTCGGTACGGGTGGCGCAGCTCTGCAACGCGATGGGCCTGACCTGGGGCTGCCACTCCAACAACCACTTCGACATCTCCCTGGCCATGGTCACCCACTGCGGCGCCGCGGCCCCGGGCGAGTACAACGCCCTGGACACCCACTGGATCTGGCAGGAAGGACTGGAACGCCTCACCACCGCCCCGCCCCGCATCGTCGACGGCGAGATCGCCGTCCCGTCCGCCCCGGGCCTGGGCATCCACCTCGACATGGACCGCCTCCTCGCCGCCCACGACCTCTACCGGAGCAAGGCACTCGGCGCCCGCGACGACGCCACCGCCATGCGATACCTCGTCCCCGACTGGGAGTTCGACAGCAAACGCCCGTGCCTGGTGCGGTAGACCACCCCTCAGGCCGTGTACCGGTCCGCCGAGCACGCGAGCGACCGCGACCGATCAGTCCGACGGCCCCCCAGTCCTGGCCCCGGTACCCCCGCGGTAGCGCTCTGTAGTCCCTGTGAGACACCCACCCGCCCGTGGACCTGACACACGATCTTGAGCAGCCGACTCCCGTCTCCTACCGTGCTCAGCGGTTCGGTTTCCCGTCACCCTGATCCCTGGAGCGTGCCCAGTGCACACCGTCGAGCCCGATGTCGTGACCGACGTACTGATCGTGGGCAGTGGCCCGGCCGGCGCCTCCGCCGCGCTGGCGCTGAGCACCTACGGCGTGCCGAACATCGTGGTGACCCGCTATGCGCGCCTCGCCGAGACACCCCGGGCGCACATCACCAATCAGCGCACGATGGAGGTGCTGCGTGACCTCGGGGTGGAGGAGGAGGTCGTCGCGAGGGCCACGCCGCAGAACCTGATGGGCGACACGACCTTCTGCACCAGCCTCGCCGGCGAGGAACTGGGCCGGATCCGTTCCTGGGGCAACGACCCGCTCGTGCAGGCCGCGCACGAGCTGGCCAGCCCCACCCGGATGTGCGACATGCCGCAGCACCTCATGGAGCCCGTGCTGGTCGACGCGGCGATCGCGCGCGGCACGCAGCTGCGCTTCAGCACGGTCTACAAGTCGTTCGTCCAGGACGCCGACGGCGTCACGGTCACCGTCGAGGACCGGCTGCGCGGCGACGAGTACACGATCCGCGCCAAGTATCTGATCGGCGCCGACGGCGGACGCTCACAGGTCGCCGAGCACGCGGGGCTGCCCATGGGCGGCCAGATGGGCGTGGCCGGCAGCATCAACATCGTCTTCGAGGCGGACCTCACCAAGTACACCGCCCACCGGCCGTCCACCCTGTACTGGGTGCTGGCGCCCGGCGCCACCGTCGGCGGCATCGGCGCGGGCCTCGTCCGCTGCGTACGGCCGTGGGACGAGTGGCTGATCGTCTGGGGGTACGACGTCACCGCGGGCGCCCCCGACCTGACCACCGAATACGCCGAGGGAATCGTCCGCCAGCTGGTCGGCGACGACGAGATCCCGGTGACCATCAAGTCGTCCTCGGCGTGGACGGTCAACGAGATGTACGCGGAGACGTACTCCAACGGCCGTGTCTTCTGCGCCGGCGACGCCACGCACCGTCACCCCCCGTCCAACGGCCTCGGCTCCAACACCTCCATCCAGGACTCCTACAACCTGGCGTGGAAGCTCAAGCTGGTCCTCGACGGCACGGCCTCCCCGAAGCTGCTCGACTCCTACACCGCAGAGCGGGCCCCGGTCGGCAAGCAGATCGTCACCCGCGCCAACAAGTCCATCGGTGAGACGGCGCCCGTCTTCGAGGCCCTCGACGGGCTCTCCCCGCAGACCCCCGAGCAGCTGTGGGCCAATATCGCCGCCCGCAAGGAGACCGGCGAGGCGGCGGAGAAGCAGCGGGCGCGGCTGCGCGAGGCGATCGCGTTCAAGGTGTACGAGTTCAACGCGCACGGCGTGGAGCTCAACCAGCGCTACTCCGCCGAGACCTCGACCGCGGTCATCCCCGACGGCACCCCCGACCCCGGCTTCGACCGCGACCCCGAGCTGTACCACCAGCCCAGCTCCCGCCCCGGCGCCAAACTCCCGCACGCCTGGATCACCTCCGGCACCCGCACCCTCTCCACCCTCGACACCGTCGGCCGGGGCCGCTTCACTCTGATCACCGGCATCGGCGGCGAGGACTGGACGCGGGCGGCCGAGGCCCAGGACCTGGAGATCGCCACCGTCGTCATCGGGCCCGGTCAGGAGTACGAGGACCCGTACGGGGACTGGGCGGGGCTCAGCGAGGTCGCCGACGCGGGAGCCCTGCTCGTACGACCGGACGGGTACGTCGCCTTCCGGCACGCCACGGCAGCCGGGTCTCCCGAGGCTGCCGAGCGATTGCTGACCGGCGCGGTGCGGCAGATCCTCGGCCATGCCTGACCCCGACGGGGGCGGGCGGTAGGGGGACGGAGGCAGGAGGGGACGGACGGTGGGGGTGGATGAGCCGTTCGCCCCGCGCGACCATGGAAGCAGGAGCAGGGGAGCAGGGGAGCCGTATGACCATCGAATTCACCAACGACATCACCGACGCGGTCGTCGACAGTTTTGAAGGCACCACCGACCCCCGGCTGCGCGAGGTGCTCGGCTCCCTCGTCCGCCACCTCCACGACTTCGTCCGTGAGACCCGGCCGACCATGGCGGAGTGGGAGAGGGCCATCGGCTTCCTGACGGCGACGGGGCAG
This sequence comes from Streptomyces ipomoeae 91-03, assembly GCF_000317595.1. GTDB lineage: Bacteria > Actinomycetota > Actinomycetes > Streptomycetales > Streptomycetaceae > Streptomyces > Streptomyces ipomoeae. The sequence goes on from NZ_AEJC01000116.1 coordinate 15,997, forward strand.
ACCTGCACGGACACCCGCCAGGAGTTCATCCTGCTCTCGGATGTCCTCGGCGTGTCCATGCTCGTGGAGACGATCAACGGCGAGGGCGACGGCCATGGTGACGTCACCGAGTCGACGGTGCTCGGCCCGTTCCACATGACCGAGTCTCCGGTCCGGGACCTCGGCGCGGACATCGACCTGGTCGGCTCCGGTGAGCCGTGCGTGATCAGCGGCCGGGTGCGATCCGCGGACGGCACCCCGCTGGCGGGCGCGGTCCTCGACGTCTGGCAGGCGAACGCCGAGGGCTTCTACGACGTGCAGCAGCCCGAGATCCAGCCGGCCGGCAACGGGCGCGGACTGTTCACGACGGACGACGAGGGCCGCTTCTGGTTCCGCACCTGCGTACCGAGCCCGTACCCGATCCCGACCGACGGCCCGGTCGGCGATCTGCTCGGCGCGACCGGACGTCATCCCTACCGTCCCGCTCACATCCACTTCATCGCCTCGGCGGACGGGTACGCGCCGGTGACCACGCACATCTTCGTGGCGGGCAGCGACTATCTCGACTCGGACGCGGTGTTCGCGGTCAAGAAGAGCCTGGTCCAGGACTTCAGCGAGACCGACGACCCGTCCCTCGCGCAGGAGTTCGGCATCCCGAACCCGTTCCGCCACGCACGCTTCGACCTCGTACTCAATGCGCTCGATGAGGGGAAGACGTGATGGATTTTGTTCAC
>NZ_AEJC01000117.1 GCF_000317595.1 Streptomyces ipomoeae 91-03
GACCCGCACTCGGTACCGGGCGTCGGACGGTGTGTCAGCGCACCCCGCCCCAGGCCTGGCCGGCCCAGTCCCCGAAGCGGGTCCAGGGAATCCCCGGATGGGCTTCGTGCAGGGCCGGGATGTCGACGCGGTAGCCGGATCCGTTGAGGAAGGCCCACATCGCGTGCATGTCGGGATCGCCGATCGCACCGAGGGGGACCTGCTCATGGCGGACGTCCCGCCCCAGGACCTTGCTCAAGGCCGCCGCCATATCCACCGGGGTGGGAGCGTCACCGGCCAGCTCGATGCGCTGTCCCAGGAAGGGACCCGGGGCGAGCATCACCTCCGCCGCGAACGCGCCGAGGTCGGCACGCGCCAGCTGCTGCAACGGCCGCTCGGAGGGCAGTGGCAGATCGAGAACGCCGTGGAGCACCCGCTTGTGTCCGCCGAGCGCGTTGTCGAAGAAGTAGGTCGGCCCCAGGATCGTGTACGGCACGTCACCGGAGACCAAGTCCGTTTCGATGCGCGCCTTGCTCTCGAAATGCGGTACGCCACTGTTTTGGTCGGCGCCCGCCACGGAGCTGAACACGAGGTGCGGCACCCGCTGCCGGGTCGCGGCGGAGATGATGGCCCGCCCTTGTGCGACCTCGGCCGCCGGGCCCGCCTCGAAGGGCGTGGTGTATGCGAAGACGCCCGCCACGCCGTGCATGGCGGCGGAGAGCGAGCGGACGTCGTTCAACGACCCCGCCACCACCTCCACTGCCTGCTCGGCGAGTTCGCGTGCGGCCCACCGGTGCGGGTCACGGACCAGCACGCGGACGGGCGCCCGCCGTCGGAGCAGGGCACCTGTCACGGCCCTGCCCTGGCCCCCTGTCGCTGCGAGGACCAGGATCGGTGCGTCGGCCATGACGAGAGAACTCCCTTCAACAATCCCCTTCGAGAACGTCCCTCACTTGCTCAGGAAGGCGACGAGCGCGGCGTTCACTTCCTCGGCGTGGGTCCACAGCAGCCCGTGCGGGGCGCCCTCGATCTCGACGTAGTCCGCGGACGGCAGCACCTTGTGGAAGAGCCGCGCGGTTCCCTCGACCGGCAGGATCCGGTCGCCCGTACCGTGCAGGATCAGGGTTGGTACGTCGATGGCGGGGATGTCGGCCCTGAAGTCGGTCGCCCACGTGAGTGGCGCGGCCGCAGCGGCGTAGAAGCCCCCGCCCGCGGCGACGTCCCAGCTGTGGCGCACCGCCTCTTCGCTGATGCGGGTGCCCAGGTTCTCGTCCAGGTTGTAGAAGTCCTTGTAGAAGGCCGTGTAATAGGCGTAGCGGTCAGCCTTCACCGCCGCGACCACACCGTCGAAGAACTCCTGCGGAGCGACGCCGTCCGGATTGTCGTCGGTCTGGAGGAGGCAGGGCTCGAGCGAGGCGAGGAACGCGGCCTTGGCCACCCGGCCGGAACCATAGGTGGAGAGGTAGCGGGCGACTTCGCCGGTACCCATCGAGAACCCGACCAGGACGGCGTCGCGGAGGTCGAGAGTCTCCATGACGGTGTTCAGGTCGGCGGCGAAGGTGTCGTAGTCGTAACCGCTCGTCGGCTGGGCCGACTGCCCGAAACCGCGACGGTCGTAGGTGATGACCCGGTAACCGGCGTCCAGCAGAGCGGCGCTCTGTCGCTCCCACGAGTGCCCGTCCAACGGAAAGCCGTGGATGAGCACGATGGCCTGCCCGGAACCGTGGTCCTCGTAGTAGAGATCGATGTCGGTGGAGTTCTCCTGGCCAACTGTGATGTACGGCATATGTGCTCCTCAGTAGTGAACGAGTGACGTTCACCAGCACGCTAGAACGCGGATCCCCCACCTATTTGTCCCTGAACGCACCACGTCTTGACCGTTGGTGCCCAAGGGACGCACTCGCGTCGCCTCGAAGCCGGGCGCGGAGCGCGTTCACCGCCGCCCGGTCCTCCACCGGGCGTTCACCGTGTGGGGGCCCCTATGTCTCTGGTCAAGGTGGACGGGGTGCTGGTTCGGCTCTGGGACGATGTGTCTGTGCATGCTGATGACGAGGTTGGCGAGGGTGTCTCTGCGGACCTCGCAGTGTTTCTCCGGAACGTTGACGACGACCGTCGGGTGAAGATCGTTCCGTCCGTCTGTGGCGGGTGTGACGGGCGCGTGTTCTTCGTGCTCGTTGACGATGTCGAGGGCGGAGCCGAGCGGGTGTGCGCTGGTTGCGGCGGCCGCGCGTTCATCGCGGATAGCGAGGAGTTCTGGGAGGACGCTGATCCTGGCGAGGCCGGCTGCCCTTGCGGGAGCGAGGAGTTCGAGGCGGCAGCAGCGTTCTCGCTGGCCGGCGACGGCTCGGTCCGTTGGGTGACGGTGGGCCTGCGGTGCATCAAGGACGGGTTCTGTGGGGTCTATGCCGACTGGAAGATCGACTACGGTCCAACGGATCACCTCCTGACCATGGTCTAGGTCTGCGGAGCGACGGCCCGGGCGGGCTTGGGTTCGTAGAAGGTGCCGTCTCGGAGCATCGCGAAGAGGACGTCGGCCCGGCGTCTGGCGAGGCAGAGGAGAGCCTGAGTGTGGTGCTTGCCCTGGGCGATCTTCTTGTCGTAGTAGGCCCGCCATGCCGGATCGCCCAGGGCCGTGAACTCGGAGAGGAAGAAGGCCCGTTTGAGCTGCTTGTTTCCTCTCTTGGAGGGCTGTTCGCCGCGGATCGAGGAGCCCGAGTTCCGGGTCGCGGGAGCGAGGCCGACGTAGGCGGCGAGGTGGCCGGCGGTCGGGAAAGCGCTGCCGTCGCCGACCTCGATCAGGATCCTGGCTCCGGTCCTGACGCCGATGCCGGGCATCGAGGTCAGGACCTTGGAAAGAGGGTGTTCCTCCAGGAGTTCCTCGATCCGCCCAGCCAGGAGCTTCCGCTGGTCGAGCACGGCCGTCAGGGACGCGGCAAGGCTCGGGACGATCAGCGCGGCCGCCTCCGTCCCCGGGACGGTGACGGTCTGCTCGTCCAACGCGGCGAAAATCTCATCGACGAGCCGCTCGGCCATCCGCGGCGCCTTCGGCCGTAACAACGTGACTGAGCCTCTTTCATCCTGTGCTGAAGGGTGAAATGGCCTGGTCAGCGGGGGTTGTGACGAGGCAGGGCCCCTCGTCGTTGGCGTGGTGATTCCACTCATCACACCGGCGACCGAAGGGGCCCTGTTGGTTCCGTATCCCGCCATGCTCGACGTCCCGCATGAGCTCGTCGAGCATGGCGCCTGGCTGCTGCACGAACACCGCCGGGCCCGCAACACGCGCTGGCGCAAGCTCGGCTGCTTCAAGCAGGCGCTGCTCACCCTCGTCCACCTACGCAAGAACGAGACGTTCTCGCAGCTCGGAGCCGGTTTCGGGATATCCCAGGCCACCGCCTGGCGCTACGTAAACGAGTCCTTGGAGGTCCTGGCCGGCTGGGCGCCCGGTCTCCATGAAGCTCTCACCGGCCTCGGTGAAGGCGACCACGTCATCGTTGACGGCACTCTGATCTCGATCGACCGGATCCGCGCGGACGAGCCGTACTACTCGATGAAACACCGTCGGCACGGCATGAACGTGCAGGTCATCGCCCGTCCCGACGGCACACCGCTGTGGTTCTCCCGCGCGACTCCAGGCAGGACCCATGACCTGACCGCGGCACGAGCCCACGGCATCATCCAGGCCTGCCTGACCCGGCAGGTCCTCGTGCTCGCAGACCGCGCCTACCAGGGTGCCGGCGCCACGGTCCGCATCCCGTACTACCACCACCGCGAACAGCCCGCCCACTACCAGCAGTTCAACCGAGATCATGCCCGCCTGCGAGCTCCGGGAGAACGCGCCTTCGCCCAGCTGAAATCCTGGCGGCTGCTCCGGCGAGCCAGATGCTCCACCCGCCGCATCAGCACCATCGTCCAGGCTGTCCACACGCTGCTGACCTGCAACTATCCAGGATGAGGAGGCCGAAGAAATCAGGCCGGCCTTCTCACCTATGGCTTCACGTCGAGACGCACGAGCGCGCCGATCTCCACAAGTTGGTCCGGCAGGGCCAAGTCGGAGACTCCCATGACCGTGCTGGTGGGCCGGTGCTCCCCGAAGTACTCGGCGTGAAGGCGTGCTGTCGTGTCGAAGTTCTCCCGCAGGCTCCTCACCAGAACCGTGGTCTCCACTATCTGGCTGCGCTCGGCTCCGAACTGCCTCAGCACCAAGTCCAGATTCTCCAGTGTGGTGCGGACCTGCAGTTCGAAGTCGTCGGCACCCACGAAGTTGCCGTGACGGTCATGAGACAGCTGCCCCGACACGTAAACCGTGTCACCGACCTGGGTGGCCTGGCTGTACCCGTACAACGACTCCCACGGCATGCCGAACCCGAATATCTTCACCTGAGAACTCATGACTCACTCCCTTGATACAGCGCGCGGGGCCGTAGTTGCAGGCAGGCCCCTTGCGTGTAGAAGTTACGGGTCCGTACAAGCGATGCTTGTCTGGTAGCGCCGCCCGAGTGTTCTCTGCGCGCACAAAATTGGCTGCAGTGGGCTCCTCCAGGCGCCGGTGTGATGAGTGGCACCACTACGCCGACGACGAGGGCCCTGCCTCCTCACCGCACCCGTCGGCCAGCCAGTTTCACCCTCCAGCAGAGGATGAAAGGGGCTCACTAGGCGCCGCCTGCCCGCTTTGCGGATCTGTGCCGGAGATCCGAAACGCTCCAGCAGCGTGAGGACGGCCGGGTGCTGCAACCGCGGCCCCAGCACCCGTTCCAGCGATGGATGGATCTGGGTCAGCAGGCCGTGCAGTCGGTTGGCGACTCTGGTGGCTTCGCCGGCCAGGTCGTCGTCGAACCCGACGATCATCTCCAGCTCGGCGATCGTTTCGTCCTCGCCGTCGATCGTCCGCAGCGTGTGAGGCATCGCGCGGGCCGCGTCGGCGATGATGAACGCATCCCTCGCGTCCGTCTTGGCCTCACCGGGGTAGAGGTCGGCGATCCGCCGCATCGTCAGACCCGGCAGATAGGCGACCAAACAGCCCATGTCTTTCGCAACCGCCAGCGGCAGGGCGCCGATCGAGGCTGGCTGGTCGACCACGACCAGCACGGTTCCGTGCTTGGCCTGGAGTGTCGCGAACAGCTCGCGGAGCTTGGGCTCGGTGTTGGGCAGGCGCTTGTTGAACGCCTTCTTCCCGGCCGGGGTGACGGCGGTGGCGTGGTGTTCGCCCTTGCCGACGTCCAGGCCGAGGAAGACGTCGATGTCGCCGGTGTCGATCACGTGCAGGCCCCTCCATCACGCTTTCGTCCGGCCTTGGCACGGCACCGAGCCGCCACATCCACGTTACGGAGAGCTCTTCCGGCTCGGGTGAAGCCGGTGCTAAGACCGTGTCCTACGTGGTGAGGCGGACGAGACGCTTGTAGCAGCACAAGGCCGCGGCGAGACCGAGAAAGGCCAGGTAGTTGCGGGGATTACGTTCGTAGCGGGGGCTGAGTCTGCGGTAGCCGGACAGCCACGACATCGTTCTTTCGATCACCCACCTGCGGCGGCCCAGCCGTTCGCTGGACTCGATGCCTTTGCGGGCGATCCGGACTCCGATGCGCTTGCCGTGTAACCATTTCCGCAGGTCCGGTCGATCGTAGGCTTTGTCCGCGTGGAGGCGCTGAGGCTTGAAGTACCGGCCGCGATGGGGGTCGTGTCTCGTTTGGTGACCCGCCACCATCGGCTTCAGACCTTCGCTGTCGTGGGTGTTGCCGGCCGAGACGCCGACGACCAGGGGCAGTCCGTTCGCGTCCGACAGGATGTGCATCTTGGAACCCGGCTTGCCCCGGTCCACGGGGCTCGGACCTGTGTGTTCGCCCCCTTTTTTAGCCCTGACGTGGGCGGTGTCGAGGACTACACGGGTCACCTCGACCAGGCCGGCGTCGTCGAGCCGGTGCAGCACAGCCTCGTGCAATCGGCCCCAGACGCCGGCTCTGGACCAGATCAGGAAGCGGCGGTGAGCGGTCGACTTCGATATGCCGAAGCAGGGCGGCAGAGCCCGCCAGGCACAACCGCTGACCAGCACGTAGATGATCGCCGCGAACAGCGTCTCATCAGGCGTGTCCTGTGTACCGCCGCCCTGTGGCCGCACCTTCGACGGCGGGATCAGCGGCTTCGCGATCTCCCACAGCCCATCCGGAACAATCCAACTCCACGTATCCCGCCCCATGCCCTGCCCAACGTCCGCCTCACCACGTAGGACACGGTCTAAGACGTCGTCTCATTTGGTGAGTCTGCGGTAGCAGATGAGGGTGCAGGCGATGGCAGTGAATGCCAGGAAGTGGTCGGCTTTGCGCTCGTAGCGGCGGTGGAGTCGGCGACAGCCGGCGAGCCAGGCCATGGTGCGTTCGATGGTCCAGCGGTGGCGGCCCAGCCGCTTGGAGGACTCGATGCCCTTGCGGGCGATGCGGTGGGTGATGCCGCGCTGGCGTAACCATCGGCGCAGGTGGTCGTAGTCGTAGCCCTTGTCCGCGTGCAGTTTGGCGGGGCGGCGCCGGCGGGGTCCGCGGCGGGAGCGGATCGGCGGGATGCCGCGGACGAGGGGTTCGAGGGCCTGGCTGTCGTGAAGGTTGGCGCCGGAGACGCCGATGGAGAGGGGCAGACCGGTCCGCTCGGTGATCAAGTGGATCTTTGAGCCTTTCTTGCCCCGGTCGACAGGATTCGGACCTGTCAGCTCCCCCCTTTCATCGCGCGCATGTTCACCGAATCGATCGCGCACCGGCTCCAGTCCAGGTCACCGCGCCTGCCCAGCTCATCCAGGACCAGACGGTGGAGCTTGGCCCAGACCCGGGCCTTGGTCCACTCGGTGAACCGCCGGTGGGCTGTCGGCCCTGAAGGTCCGAACGACGGAGGCAACTGCCGCCACGTGCAGCCCGACGTGGCCACGAAGACGATCGCAGCCAGGACCTCCCGGTCTCCGTACCGTCGTCGGCCGCCGCCCTGCGGGCGAGATGGAGCCGGCGGCACCACCCGCTCGAACAGTTCCCACAACTCGTCTGGCACGAGACGCTCAACGATCCCCACGACGCCAGACTATCGAACAATCCAAATGAGACGACATCTAAGACCGTGTCCTACGTGGTGAGGCGGACGTTGGGCAGGGCATGGGGCGGGATACGTGGAGTTGGATTGTTCCGGATGGGCTGTGGGAGATCGCGAAGCCGCTGATCCCGCCGTCGAAGGTGCGGCCACAGGGCGGCGGTACACAGGACACGCCTGATGAGACGCTGTTCGCGGCGATCATCTACGTGCTGGTCAGCGGTTGTGCCTGGCGGGCTCTGCCGCCCTGCTTCGGCATATCGAAGTCGACCGCTCACCGCCGCTTCCTGATCTGGTCCAGAGCCGGCGTCTGGGGCCGATTGCACGAGGCTGTGCTGCACCGGCTCGACGACGCCGGCCTGGTCGAGGTGACCCGTGTAGTCCTCGACACCGCCCACGTCAGGGCTAAAAAAGGGGGCGAACACACAGGTCCGAGCCCCGTGGACCGGGGCAAGCCGGGTTCCAAGATGCACATCCTGTCGGACGCGAACGGACTGCCCCTGGTCGTCGGCGTCTCGGCCGGCAACACCCACGACAGCGAAGGTCTGAAGCCGATGGTGGCGGGTCACCAAACGAGACACGACCCCCATCGCGGCCGGTACTTCAAGCCTCAGCGCCTCCACGCGGACAAAGCCTACGATCGACCGGACCTGCGGAAATGGTTACACGGCAAGCGCATCGGAGTCCGGATCGCCCGCAAAGGCATCGAGTCCAGCGAACGGCTGGGCCGCCGCAGGTGGGTGATCGAAAGAACGATGTCGTGGCTGTCCGGCTACCGCAGACTCAGCCCCCGCTACGAACGTAATCCCCGCAACTACCTGGCCTTTCTCGGTCTCGCCGCGGCCTTGTGCTGCTACAAGCGTCTCGTCCGCCTCACCACGTAGGACACGGTCTAAGAGCATGACTCGGAGCCAGATCCATGAGGACGGGACACCGGGGACGCTCCGGCGGCGAGGTGGGCAATTCCGCCGCGCCAGCCGAAGGCGCCTGGGCGAAGTCGGCCTGTTCGTCGGCCATCCAGCGTTCAGTGGCCGGGCGGGCCTACCATGCCGACATCGGTGTGGCCCGCCGAGCCGTCCGCTGGTCGCAGCCGTGTTCCTCAGGATTGGTGTCCGCGCCGGAGCCTCAGCTGTTGGCCAGTGTGCGGTCGAGGAGGGGGAGCAGACGGTCCCCGTGGTGCTGCAGTCCGGCGGGGCGGGACGGACTCGGTATGCGCGCTGCTCCTTGCAGGCTAGCCCGGCCCGGCCCGGCCCCGCCCGGCTGGGCGGGGTGGTGCGGAGCGGTCGGGGGTCGGGGAGTCGGCGGTCGTGTGGGCATCGCCGGGCACAGGGGGAGGGGACGGTCGTGGCCGTTCCGGCCGGCACGCCGCCGAAGCGGCGTCGGGGTCACCGCTGCGGAAGCCAGTAGTGGTCGATCCTGCGTGAGGGGTGCTTCTCGGGTGGGTGGGTGTCGTCGAAGTGGAAGGTGAGGCTGTTCATCACGCCCACGACGCCGTCCACCTTCCAGGTCAGCCGGAGCACCAGCGGGATGTCGCTGCGCTGTTCCAGGCGGCCTTCCAGCGTGGCCATGCCGTCGTGGACGGAGACGATGACCGTGTGGGGCGGCAGGGACATCGTGCGGGTCAGGACCTCGTCAATGATCTCCTGGCGGATCTCGTCGTCGGTCCGCAGGAAGACCCGCAGCAGGTCACGGCGGGTGGCGATGCCGATGAGGCGGTCCTCCTCGTCGACCACGGGCAGCCGTTCGACATGATGACGCTCCATCACCTGGGCCGCGTCCGCGACACCTTGTTCCGGGTGCACTGTGATCGCGGGCGTCGACATCAGCTGCCCGGCGGTGGTGGCACGGGCCTTGGCGGTCGTGCGCCGCGTCCTGCGGCGCAGTGCCGGGAGCCGGAAGCCGCGTCCCCGGTCCCGTTCGGCTTGCGCCGCCTGCCGGCGGATCAGGTCGGTCTCGGAGATCACGCCCACGACCTTGTCGTCGGCGTCCACGACCGGCAGGCCGCTGATCCGATGCCGGTCCAGCAGGCGCACCACCTCCTTGAAGGGCGTCTCCTGGCGGGCGCCGACGACCTCCCTGGTCATGACCTCGCCGACCGTGCAGGTCTTCATGGCTGTCCCTCCCTCCTTCACGGCGTCATGCGGAGCGTGACGTAGTCTGCGGCGCGTACGGCGCGTACGGGCCTGACGGACACCGCGGGCTGTCGTGGCCCCGCAATGTGCATCGGGGGCCGGGACTCTCGGGTTCGAGCGGCCGGTCCGGCCGTTGCTGTCCCTGTGGACTGTCCCGGGTGCCGGCCCTGCGATGCCACTTCAGCCTCCCGTGCAACGACTTGAGGGGGCAGGGCCGGTCGTCCCGGATCGCCCGGGCCGAACCGTCCCCTTCTCGGCCGGCCACGGAAGGACCGACGGGTTACGCCGTTTCGAGGGGATCGAAGAGCAGGAGGCCGACCGATCGTGGCGCGCGTGGCGGTGACGGAGGCAGCCATGTTCGGCATTGTGGGAGAACGTCCCCGGGATCACGGCGAGAAGCACGGGGGCCGTGTAGCCCGAGGAAAGGGACCTCCGGTCCCTGCGCGCGGCTCGGCGTTCGTAGCAGGCTGCAAAGTGGACACGCGGACACCGAGGAGGCACAGGTCATGGATCGACACGTTGCCGTAGGGATCGACGGTTCTCCCGAGAGCCTTGCCGCCGCGCACTGGGCGGCCCGGGAGGCCCTGCGCCGCGGCGCGGAGCTGCAGCTGGTGCACGCCTGGCAGGTGCACGCGCGCCCTCCGGCCTATGTGCCCATGGGCATGACCGAGCGCGGCTGGGCCAAGCAGATCCTCGCAGAGGCGTCGAACAGTGTCCGTGCCGCGCACCCCGCGCTGAGCATCGTCGACCGGCAGGTGCAGGAGTCACCGGTGGCCGCCCTGCTCGAAGCGGCCCAACGCGCCGACCTCCTGGTGCTCGGCTCCCGCGGTCTCAGCGGCCTCACGGGCTTCCTGCTCGGCTCGGTCTCCCAACGGGTCCTCGCCAGATCCCCGCGCCCCGTCGTCCTGGCCCGGGCAGGTGAGAGCTCCGCCGCCGAACACCTACCGGCCCCCGACGGTGTCTCCCCGGAGGAGATCCCCGAGCTCCCGTACCGCGACATCGTCCTCGGCCTCGACACCGGCCAACCCTGCGACGACCTCATCGAGTTCGCCTTCGCGGCGGCCCGGCGCCGCAGCGCCGCGCTGCGCGTGGTCCACACCTTCACCGTCCCGCCGGGATACGCCACCGCCGACCGGGTCGTCTCGCCGCCCGGCCCGGAGCTGCTCGCCGAGCACGAGCACGCCGTGGTCGCGGCTCTGCGCCCGTGGTGCGAGAAGTTCCCCGAGGTCGCTGTCACCGAGACGGTCGCCGAGGGCCGGGCGGCCACCGCACTGGTCCGTGCCGCTGCCGGGGCGGCCCTGGTGGTGGTGGGGCGCCGGATACGGGACAGCCGTCTCGGTACCCACACCGGTCCGGTCACTCACGCGGTGCTGCACCACGTCGGCTGCCCCGTCGCCGTTGTGCCCCACGTCTGAACCCACCGTCCTCGCCTGGACGTCATCGGGTTTCTCCCGCTTCTCAACGTGGCGTAGTCGGCGCCGATCTGGACGGCTACGAGCCGTTGCCTTCCCTCTGGGCGCGCCGCCGGAGTCGGTCCTCCTCCTCGGCTTCCGCGATGGCCTCCCACTCGTCCTGCTTGGCCGCCAACGACTCCCGGGCCTGCGTGAACGCGCGGTTCGGTTCCGGCAACGCCTCCTCCCGCTGCCACGCCCCCACACAGTCCACAGCGTGGGAAATCACCCCGCGCAACACCCACACGCGAGACCGGCCGTGGAAGGCGTACACCAGCCCACTGTCCCACACCTCCAGCAGGGTCATGGCCTCGTTGAGGCGGTGGCGGACCTGCCTGTCCCGGATGACGCCGATCGCCAGCCGGGCGGGTGCGATGTGATCCTGCAGCTTCTCGTCCCACGCCTGCCGTGCCGCCGTGAGCATGGCGGCGTCTTCGGCGCTCATCCCCGGCTCCCGGTCGTCGGGGACGCTCCGGACATGCTTGTGAAGGTCTCCGAAGGCTGTCGCCAGCGTGGTCACGGCCTGGTCCTGCTTGGCTTCAAGTCGAGCCTGGCGGGCATCGGCCAGCGCCTTGGCCTGCGCGCTATGCGTGGCCAGATACGACAACCCGGCACCCACCAGGGCGCCGACGAGTCCGGATACGGGTGAGAGCCAGTCCATGAGCGACAGTCTCCGCGACGGAGGACCACGAGCGATACCGTCAGCCGCTGGCAGAGACGGCCACGGCCCGCTGGCGCACCAGGGTCAACTTCGCGGCTGTCTTGCGCGGTTTGGCTGTCGAGCGGCCTTGACCGGCCTCTTGGTCCGAGCCGGGCACCTCGCGAGGCCCACGCAGTCGGCGCTGGCCCGGGGCATGCTCTGGGTCGTTCACCGCAGCCGCGACCAGGGACTCGGAGCCCGCGCTGCTCTTCGCAGCTGGGCGCCCCGGGCGGAAACGCGGCCCGGCACTTCGTGCGTTGAGGGGCCGGAGCACGCCGGACTCCGGCCGGGCGGTCACCGCCGGTGCATGGTCTCCAGCGCCTCCACCAGGACATGCGGGTCGTGGTGTCCCTTGTAGACCTCGGGCGGGCGCCGGTCGAGGCCGAGGAGTTCGGCGACGGCGGTCCAGGCGGTGCGCACCGAGTACTCGACGGTGAAGACGACGTCGTCGGGTACTTCGGCGAACTGGCCGATGAAGGCGAGGTTCACCGATCCCTCGGGCACTACGTGTGGTCGGTCGTCACGTCGGCGGGTCAGGAACTGGCTGGTGATGTACGGCATCAGGCAAGGCACGACGGTGGAGGTCGCAAGGACGCGATCGGTGAGCTCCTGGTCGAAGTGAAGGTGGTGCAGGACCTCTTGGAGGATCTCCCGACCGGTGCATGCGGTCATCGGCTTGCCGGTGCGATTGCCTGGCCGGTCGGGGTACAGGCCGTAGCCCCACCAGACCGTCACGCCGTCGGGCTGGTCGCGGTAGACGGGCTGGTGGTTGGCGACGACGGTGAGCAGCCAGTTGGAGGCGGTGAAGGTCATCAGGCCGCCCTTGCCCGCCTCACGGCCGCTGAACTTCTCCAGGGCGTCGAGGAAGGAGGGGTCGGTAGCGGTGACGGTGAACGACTCCCATTGGGAGGCGGGGATGTTCTTGTCGAAGGCGTCCGGGTTGCCGAAGTCGTCGCGCCCCCTTGCCAGCCGGTGCCACAGCAGCCAGGCGTCCGATCGCCGCGGGTGCGGTGGGGGAGCGGTGGTGTGCGAGCCGAGGCTGGAGGAGTCCGTCATGGAGCCGTTGGTGATCAGGACGAGGTCCTGGGGTGCCACGTGGATGCGCTCGTGGCGGCCCCTGCGGTCCAGCCGGATGCCTTCGACCCGGGTTCCGGAGCCCGGTGCGAGGTCCAGGTCGGTTACCGAGCAGCCGGTGTGGACGGTGACGCCCCGCTCGGCCAGCCACGCCTGCAACGGGCGGACGATCGAGTCGTACTGGTTGTAGCGGGTCCGCTGGATGCCCGTCATCGAGGCGAACGACGGGAAGAGGTGGATGAACCGCTTGAGGTAGCGGCGGAACTCCATCGCGCTGTGCCAGGGCTGGAAGGCGAACGTGGTGCACCACATGTACCAGAAGTTCGTGGTGAAGAAGTGTTCGCCGAAGCAGTCGGTGATCTTCCTGCCGTCCAGCATCCCCTCCGGAGTCGCCAGGCACTTCACCAGCTCCAGCCGGTCGCGCTCGGAGAACCCCATGGACCGTACGTCGGTGATCTTCCCGTCCGCGTCGACGAGGCGTGCGGCGTCGTCCCAGCCGAACTCCTCGTACGCGGCGAGGATGTCCTCGGTCACCGACACCGACGGATCTTCGAGGGTGGGGATGGTGGACAGCAGGTCGTAGGTGCAGCGGAATTCGGCTTCGAACATCCGCCCGCCGCGCATGGTGTAGCCGGCCTCGGGCGTTCCGCCGGCGTCCAGGCTGCCGCCTGTGCGTTCCTGCTGTTCGAAGAGGTGGATGTGGCCGCCGTCGAATTGGCCGTCGCGGATCAGGAACGTGGCGGCGGCGAGCGCCGCGATCCCGCTGCCCACCAGATAAGCCTTCGCCATCACACAACTCCTCGTTCTGGCCCGTTGACCGGGAACCGCACACCATCAGCGTTTCCGGTGACGATGAGCGCCGTCAGTGGGCCGTTGGTCACCCGAGTGGGCCGAATGGCCTGCCAGGTGCGCTCCCACGTGCGGGAGCGCTTCACGCTCACCGACGCCGCGCCAGCGGGGAATTGCAGAGGCCCGGTCGGTGGACCGTCACCGACCGGGCCTGTACTGACCGCGGACTCACGCCGGGTGAGAGTCCGCCGTTGGGCCGCTGCCTTCGGCAGGACGCAGGATTCCGGGGCCGCCGCGCCACGGTGGGGCCGCCGTCCGGTGGTCGTTGTGTCCGGTGCGGGCCGCCTTGTCGATCTGGTGGCGCAGCCGGTCCTGGAGTTGGTCGACGACTTCCCGGCCGGTGGCCTCTTCGGCGAGTACGACAACCTCTCGCCGTCCGACGTGCAGGGCGGCCGTCGCCGTCCAAGGACGGTCTGCGTGGTGAGCGGCCACTCGCGTGATCCGCACCTCGCCGGTGGTGCCGGGCAGTCCCGGCCGGCCCACGACGGCGTCGATCTTTGTGCGGGCGTACGAGAGGGTCTCCTCGTCCACCTCGCCTTCCGAGCGCAGCAGCACGGTGGGGGCGGCGGCCTGGGTGTCATTGCTGGTCATGCCGGTTTCCTCTCCTGGAGTGCGGTGGGACGTCCGGCGTTCAGGCAGCCGGGCCGGGCAGCCACAGGTCGGGGCCGAAGACCTCGTAGCGGATGCGCTGCGGGGGAACTCCGGCGCGCAGCAGCTGTGCGCGGATGTCGCGCATGAACGGCAGCGGGCCGCAAAGGAACACGGTGGCGTTCTCGGGCAGTTCGATGCCGTGGAGGTTCATCAGGCCCTCGCGGGCGTCGGGTTCCTCCGGGCCGGGGTGCTCGTACCAGAAGATGGCGCGGGCGCCAGGCAGTTCCTTGACCAGCCCGGTTGTCTCGGTGCGCAGGGCGTGGTCGGCGGGGGAGCGGTCGGCGTGCAGGATGAGCACCGGGCGGGTGGAACCGTGGGTGGTGAGGTGGGCCAGGATGCTGGTCATGGGGGTGCCGCCGATGCCCGCGGAGACGAGGACGACCGGAGTGGTGGCGTCGGCCGGGTCGTCGAGGAAGACGTCGCCGAAGGGTGCGGACAGCGTCAGTTCGTCGCGCTCGCGGATCTGGTCGTGCAGCGTGTTGGAGACCTCGCCGTCCGGCGTGTCGGCCGTGCCGGCGACTCGCTTGACGGTGATGCGCCGCAACTCCCCGCCCGGGTCGGAGGAGAGGCTGTACTGGCGCAGTTGGTGGACGCCGTCGGCCATCGGGACCCGCACGCTGACGTACTGGCCTGCCCGCGCACGGGGTGCCGGCTGGCCGTCGGCCGGTTGGAGCAGGAAGGACACGACGTCCGGGGTTTCGGTGCGGCGCTCGACGACTGTCCATTGCCGCCAGATCTGGCCGGGCTCCACGCCCGCGTCCTGGTACAGGCGGGCCTCCCGGCCGATCAGGGCGCCGGCCATCAGCCAGTACACCTCGTCCCAGGCGGCCGCCACCTCGGGGGTGACCGCGTCGCCGAGGACCTCGGCTATCGCGCCGAACAGGTACTTGTGCACGATCGTGTACTGGTCGTCGGTGACTCCGACGGCGGCGTGCTTGTGCGCGATCCGGTCCAGCAGGACGTCCGGGCGGGTGTCCGGGGCGTCGAGCAGCGCGGTCGCGAACCCGGCGATCGAGCCGGCCAGTGCGCGGCGCTGGGCGCCGCTGGCCTGGTTGCCGCGGTTGAACATCCCGTCGAGCAGTTCCGGCCGGTCGTGGAACATCGCGCCGTAGAAGCGGGTGGTGATCTCGTCGAGCGCGCCGGCCACGGCGGGCAGGGTGGCACGGATGACGGCGGCGGATTCTGCGGACAGCATGATGCCTCCCGGTCAGGGCTGATGAGGGGGGAAGGGGACCGCATCCGACGAGGGCGGCTGACTCCTGTGTAGCAGGCACCGAGCCGCGTTCCGGCGTCGTTTCACGGCGCAGGGCGAAGAGGGGCCGAACGGCCCCACCGACTCGGGCGCATGGGCCCGATGGGACGTCCCGAAGGCAGGGTCGGACGGCGCCGCAGCGGTGTACCGACGGCCCTGCCCCGCTGTCGGCTGAGGCGAACGAGTGGCGACAGCGGATGCGTGGGCGTCGGCCTGGCACTCAAGTGAAAGCCCCTGATCTCGACGAGCACGGTGCCACGGAGTCCGGGGCCTGAGAGACGGCCTACTGCGGCCTACTCATCGCGGCACCACGTCCGGTACGCGGCCACTGCTGTCGGAAGGGTGGGAAAGATCCGCTCGCTCCCGACGGCGTCTGCCAGGCCGTATGCCGTCAGGTCGTCCAGCAGGTCCTGCTTGACGCGGGCGAGGGCGAAGACGACGCCGCGGTGGGCGAGTTCGCGGCGAAGTTCGTCGACCGCGTCCAGGGCGGTGATGTCGACCTCCACATTTGCCTCGGCGTTGAGGACGAACCAGCGGACCGGTTCGCTCTGCTCGTCCACGGCGGCCAGGGCCCGGCGGTGGAAGTTCTCGGCGTTGGCGAAGATGAGCGGGGAGTCGTAGCGGTAGACGAGCAGGCCGGGGATGGTGCGGGCCTGGGGGTAGTCGTCGATGTCGTGCATGCCGGCCACGCCGGGGACCAGGCCCTGGACTGCGTCGTGCGGGCGGGCCACCCGCGTGAGCAGTTCGGCGACCGACAGGCCGACGGCGACCAGCACGCCGTAGAGGATGTCCAGGGCCAGGACTCCGGCCATGCAGCCGAGCGCCAGCAGGAGCTCCCGGCGGCGGAAGGACGCCAGCCGCCGGAAGCCCGCCAGGTCGATCATGCGGACGGCCGCGTAGACGACGAGCGCGCCCAAGACCGCCGTGGGCGTGCGGGAGAGCAGCGGGCTCAGGAAGAGCAGGACCGCGAGGACGGCCACACCGGCCACCAGTGCATACGCCTGGCTGCGCCCGCCCGCTGAGGAGGCCAGAGCGGTACGGCTGGCGCTGCTGCTGACCGGGAATCCGTGCAGCATGCCCGCGCCGACGTTGGCCGCGCCCAGGGCGAGGAACTCCTGGTTGGCGTCGAGCCCGGGCCCCTCGTCGTCGCGCCTGGCGAAGGCCCGCGAGGTGAGGATGAAGTCGGTGTAGCCGACGAGGAGCACGCCCAGGGCGGGGAGCACCAGGTGCGGCAGCTCGGCCAGATCCGGCAGTGACACGGCGGGCAGGCCCGACGGGACGTCGCCGATCACCTTGATGCCGTGTTGGCCGTCCAGGTCGAACAGGGACACGGCCACCGTCCCGAAGACCACGACGAGCAGAGGACCGGGGACGGTGCGGAAGAAGTGGGCCGGCGTAAAGAGGACGCCGAGCGCCACGACGGCGAACAGCACCGTGGCCATGTGGACTCGCGACAGGTGCTGTACGAAGGACCACAGTTGGGGGAAGAAGGCCGAGTCCGTCGTTCGGGCACCGGTCAGTTTGGGAAGCTGGTCCACGATCATGATCAGCGCCACGCCCGCCAGATACCCGATCAGCACCGGGCGGGACAGCAGATCCGCGACGAAGCCGAGCCGCGTCGCCCATGCCAGCACGCACAGCAAGCCGACCGCGAGCGCGAGGGCGGCCGCCAACGTCGCGTAATGGGCCGGATCTCCGGCGGCGAGCGGGCCGACCACCGTCGCCGTCATCAGCGCGGTCGTCGACTCCGGGCCCACGGAGAGCAGGCGGGAGGAGCCGAGCAGGGCGTACAGGGCGAGCGCGGGCAGGATGGCCCACAGCCCGGCGACCGGCGGCAGGCCGGCAACGCCCGCGTACGCCATCACCTGGGGCACGAGATACGCGGCCACCGTCACTCCGGCCAGGACATCGCCTCTCAGTCACGAGCGCCGGTAGCCGAGGAGCATGCCGAGCCCGGGCACCAGACGGTGCCACCTCGGAGCACGGCCGACCGAGCTCTGGGACATGATCCTCCTTGCGCCGAAAGATCTCAGGATCCTCCGGGCTCCTGGCCGGCCGCCAGGTGCCGAACGGCCCGCGAGGCATCCTCTGCCGATACAGCGCTGCTGGTCGACATGCCGGGCAGCGGTAGCCGACACCTTCCTGGGAACAGACGGCACACGGGTGCTCTGACCGAGGCTGGGCGCGCCTGGTCGCCGCTCGCTTTGCTCTGCTCCCACACACCGCTCTGTCGTCGGCCTGCGTCGCCGGACGCGGCGTCAGTGGGGGACCCGTCGGCCCATGGGGCCCATCGGCCCCCGAAAGGGGACCTGCGGTCACTGCACCGTGCCGCTCCCCCGCCACCACCCTGGGATCGGAACCCCGATCAGGAGGTGGACATCATGTCCCGCACCGTCACCGTGGGCCTCGACGGCTCGCTCGAGAGTCGTGCCGCTGCCGAGTGGGCGGCCCGCGAGGCGAAGCTGCGCGGCCTGCCGTTGAAGCTCGTGCACGTCTGGGAGCCCGTCCCGGAGCCCATCGCGCAAGCCCCGCTCCTGGGCGCCGAGACGCAGCAGCACTGGAGCGAGCGGATTCCGCGCGAGGCGGCCGAGGGACTCCGCCTGCGCCACCCGGGCGTGGACGTGACCATGGAGCAGATCCCCGGCAGGCCGACGGACGCTTTGGCCGAGGCGGCGAAGGACGCCGAGCTGCTGGTCCTCGGCTCCCGCGGGCTGAGCGGGCTCGGAGGATTCCTCGTCGGGTCCGTGGGCGCGGCCGTGATCGCTCGCACCGAGACCCCCGTCGTCCTCGTGCGATCCGGCGAACAGGCCGCCGACGAGCACGAGAAGGACCCCACGGGCATCCCGTCCGCCGCCACCGCGTACCGGCCCGTGGTACTCGGCCTCGACACCGACCGCCCCGATGACACGGTGATCGCTTTCGCGTTCGAAGAGGCCGCCCGACGGCAGACGTCCCTGCGGGCCGTACACAGCTGGATCCTGCCGCCCTACTACGTCTCCAGCCTGCCCGCCGCCCCCGAGGTAGGCGTGGAGCTGGGCCGGCAGGACGCCGCCGCCCTGGCCAAGGTCCTGAGCCCCTGGCGGCAGAAGTACCCGGACGTCGAGGTCGTCGAGGAGTCCCGCCTCGGCAGTCCCGCCAACCACGTCATCGACGCCTCCCGCGAGGCATCGCTGGTCGTCGTCGGCCGCCGGATCCGCCGCAGCCCGATCGGTGCCCACATCGGACCCGTCACGCACGCGGTACTGCACCACGCCACCGCCCCTGTCGCCGTCGTCGCGCACGACTGAACGCACCACCTGAGGGAGTGCAGATCATGAACGCACCGGCCGAACGAGTCCTCTTCGGGCCCCTGGTCGTCGGCGTGGACGGCTCCGAGCCGAGCCTGCGGGCCGTCGACTGGGCGGCCGACGAGGCCGCGCTGCGCGGGGTGCCGCTGCGGGTGGTGTACGCCTGCCTGTGGGAGCGGTACGAGGGTGCCGCACTCGCCCACGACATCGGCAAGCCGACCGCGCTGCCTCTGGCCCAGGACGTCGTCGGCGCCGCTGCCCAGCGGGCACGCGCCCGGCACCCCGACCTGCGGGTGAGCGCCGACGTGGTGTTCGAGGAGCCGGAGTACGCCCTGGTGCGCGAGGGGAGGAACGCCTCCGCGCTGGTGGTGGGCACCCGCGGCCGCAGCGGCATCGCCGAGATGCTTCTCGGCTCCGTCAGCCTGACCGTCGCCGCCCACGCCGACTGCCCGGTGATCGTGTTGCGCGGCAGTCACGACAACCAGGCGACGCCCCCGGTCCACGGTCGCGTAGTGGTGGGCATCGGCGATGAGGTGAAGGAGTCGGCGGTCGTGAGGTTCGCCGCCGAGGAGGCGCGGCGACGCGGCGTGCCCCTGGAAGCCGTACGGGCCTGGCGGTGCCCCGCACACGAGACCACCGACCACCCTCCCCCAGACTTCGTCCGGGGGTACCCCCAGCTGGCCGGTGAGCCTGCCCGCCTGCACGAGCAGCAGGCGGCGGAGGAACTGGAGGCGGCCGTGCAGGACGTCCCGGCGGATGTCAGCGTGCGCCGGCGTACCGTCGAGGGCCACGCCCGCCGGGTACTGGTCGACGCCTCGCACGAAGCTGACTTGCTCGTTGTCGGTGCCAGGCGTCGCGAGGGACTCTTCGGGCTCCAGCTCGGTCGGGTCGCCCATGCGGCACTGCACCACTCCGCCTGCCCGGTCGCCGTCGTACCGCACCGGGTGCACGACGCCTGACCGGCGTCTCAGAGGCTCGCCGCGTGGTCCGGGACGTAGGTCTGCAGATCACGCGGCGGGCGCTCATAGCCCGTCGACGGCGGCCGCTCCGGCAGCTCCAGCACCGGCGGCGGAACCTCGCGGTACGGCACGGAATCGAGCAGATGGGCGATCATGTTCAGCCGGGCCCGCCGCTTGGCGTCGCTCTCGACCACGTACCACGGCGCCTCGGAGATGTCCGTGTGCACCAGCATCTCGTCCTTGGCCCGGGAGTACGCCTCCCAGCGGGTGATCGACTCCAGGTCCATCGGCGACAGCTTCCAGCGCCGCACCGGATCCTGCAGCCGGCGCCGGAACCGCTCCTGCTGCTCGGTGTCGCTCACCGAGAACCAGTACTTGCGCAGCAGGACCCCGGCCTCCACCAGCATCCGCTCGAAGATCGGGCACTGCCGCAGGAACAGCTGGTACTCCTCCTTCGTGCAGAAGCCCATCACGTGCTCGACACCGGCCCGGTTGTACCAGGAGCGGTCGAACAGCACGATCTCCCCGGCCGCCGGCAGATGCTCGACGTACCGCTGGAAGTACCACTGGGTGCGCTCGCGCTCGGTCGGCTTGGGCAGCGCGGCGATCCTGGCGACACGCGGGTTGAGGTGCTCGGCGACCCGCTTGATGGTGCCGCCCTTGCCCGCCGCGTCCCGGCCCTCGAAGACGACCACGAGCCGGGCGCCCTCCGCGCGCACCCACTCCTGCAACTTCACCAGCTCCGTCTGCAAGCGGAGCAGTTCACGCTCGTACGTCTTGCGCGGCAGCTTCGCCGCCTCGTTCCCGGCCATGCCGCCTCCATCCCCGATGACCTACATCGATGACTCCAACGTCATCATCGCGCCCCGGTCATGGACCGGGACAGCACCGTACTGACCGGCAAGAAGTGGCGCGCCCCCATCCGTGTTCGGCAGCCGAGCGGCGGTTTGGTCGGTCTCGGGTCGGCTTGCCGGGCCGACCGGCGAAACCTTGGGCCAATCGGCCCTCATATCGCCCCCGGACAGCCCATGGGACCACCCCCCGATCCGCCGGATGCTCGATGCGTCAAGAGGTTTGGAGGAGTCCCGCGATGACGCACGACGTGACTGACCGACCACCCGTCCACGCTTTGCTCGCGGACGGCACCACCGTGTGCATCCGTTCCGCGCTGCCCGGCGACCACGACCAGCTGGAGGGGTTCTACGAGGAGATGTCCCCGGAGAACCTGCGCCTGCGCTTCTTCGCCGCGAGCCACCGGTCGGCCCGTCTGGCCGCCGACCGGGCCTGCGCCCGGGCGCACCCTGGCTACCGGGCACTGCTGGCCGAGACGCAGGGCCGGGTGATCGGCATCGCCGAGTACGACACCGGGGACGAGAAGGCGGTGGCCGAGGTCTCCATCGCCGTTGCCGATGGGCTGCACCACCGCGGGGTGGGCACGCTGCTCGTGGAGCACCTCGTCTCTGCGGCCCGCGCCGAGGGCATCACGACCTTCACGGCCGACGCGCTCAGCGAGAACCACGAGGTGCTGAGGCTCTTCGCCGACCTCGGCCTGCGCACCGCCCGCCGCTTCGAGGGCCCAGAGGTGCGCTGCACCATCGAACTCGACCAGAGCGACACCTACCTCACGGCCGTCGAGGAACGCGGCCGGGCCGCCAACGTCGCCAGCCTCCGGCCGCTGCTGCAGCCGGACGTGGTGGCCGTCGTCGGCGCTGGACGCAAGCCGGGCTCGGTGGGCCGGGCGGTCCTGCACCAGCTGCACGCGGGCGGCTTCACCGGGCGGCTGTTCGCGGTGAACCCCGCCGCGCACTCGATCCTCGGCGTGCCGTCCTACCCGTCCGTCAGCGCCCTGCCCAAGACACCCGACGTGGCCGTCGTCGCCGTACCCGCCGCCGCGGTCCCGGAGACCGCCGAGGAGTGCGGTAAAGCGGGTGTACGGGCCCTGCTGGTCGTCACGGCGGGTCTGGACGCCGGCCAGGCGCACGCCCTGCTGGCGGCCTGCCGCTCGTACGGCATGCGGCTCGTCGGTCCCAACTGCCTCGGCATCTCCAACACCGCCCCCCAACTCTGCCTCGACGCCACCTTCGCCGCCGGCCACCCGCGCCCCGGCACCGCCGGAGTCGCCGTACAGTCCGGCGGCGTGGGCATCGCCCTGCTCGACGGGCTGTCCCGGCTCGGCATCGGCGTCTCCTCCTTCGCCTCCCTCGGCGACAAGTACGACGTCAGCGGCAACGACATGCTCCAATGGTGGGAGAGCGACGGCCGTACCGGCCTCGCCCTGCTGCACCTGGAGTCCTTCGGCAGCCCCCGCGCCTTCTCCCGCACGGCCCGCCGCGTCACCCGCCGCATGCCGGTGCTCACCGTCGACGCCGGACGTACCGACGCAGGCCGCCGCGCCGCCGCCTCCCACACCGCGGCCGCCGCCACCCGCACCATGACCCGCGGCGCGCTGTTCACCCAGGCAGGCATCACCGCCACCCGCTCGGTCGGCGAACTCCTCGAAACCGCCGCGCTGTTGCACTCGCAGTCGCTGCCCGCCGGCAGCCGGGTGATGATCGTCACCAATGCGGGCGGCGCCGGTGTCCTGGCGGCCGACGCCTGCGCCGAGGCCGGGCTGTCGCTGCCGGCGCCGACCTCCGAGCTGATCGACGACCTGCTCGCCGTCCTGCCGGACGGAGCTGCCGTGGGCAACCCGGTCGACGCCACCGCCGCCGTCACGGAGGAACAGCTCACCGAGTGCGTGGACCGGATCATGCGCTACGGCGGCGTCGATGCCGTCCTCGTAGCCCTCGTGCCCACCGCAGTCGCCACGGCGACCGGCGACGACCTCGTGAGGGCCCTCACCCGAACCTCTGGCCGGCGGCCCAAGCCGCTCGTCGCGGTACGGCTCGAACAGGCCCTGCCCGTCGAGCTGCTGCCCGCCGCTGATGGCGCCACCGTCCCGGCGTATGCCGAACCCCAGGCGGCGGCACGGGCGTTGGCCCACGCTGCCCACCGTGCGGCCTGGCTCGCCCGGCCCGCCGGGACCGTCCCCGCCCTCGACGGCGTCGATACGAAGCGTGCCCACGCAGTCGTCGAGGACTACCTTGCCGCACACCCTGACGGCGGCTGGCTCGACCCGCGCACCTGCGCCGATCTGCTGGCCTGCTACGGCATCCCGCAGATCCCCTGGGCCTGGGCCGAGACCGAGGACGAGGCGGTCCTGGCCGCCGACCGGCTGCGCGGCGTCGACGGCCGCGTGGTCATGAAGGCCCACTGGCCAGGGCTGGTGCACAAGAGTCAGCAGCACGCCGTCCACCTCGACCTGCGCGGCGATTCCGAGATCCGGGCCGCCTTCCGCGACCTGGAGACCCGCTTCGCCGGGCTGATGACCGGCGTCGTGCTGCAGCCGCTCGCCGCCCGAGGCACCGAGCTGTTCGCCGGCGTCGTCCAGGACCAGGTCTTCGGCCCGCTCGTCCTGTTCGGGCTCGGCGGTACGGCCACAGAGGTACTGGCCGACCACGCGGCCCGGCTCGCCCCGCTCACCGACCACGACGTACACGACCTGATCACCACCCCGCGCTGCGCCCCGCTCCTGTTCGGCGCGCACGGCAACGGACCCGTCGACCTCGAAGAGCTGGAGCAACTGCTGCTGCGGCTGTCCCGCATGGCGGCGGACCTGCCACAGCTTGCTGAGACCGACTTCAACCCGGTCCTCTCGACACCGGGCGGCGTCACCGTGCTGGACGCGCGGATCCGCCTGGTGCCGTGCAGGCCCCAGGACCCCTATCTGCGCCGGCTCCGCTGAGTGAAGCAGAGGAGAAAACAGACATGAAACACAACAAGGTAGGCTCCGTGATGACCACGGACGTCGTCCGCGCCGAGTACGGAACCCCGTTCAAGGAGGTCGCGCGGCTGCTCGCGGACCACCGGATCAGCGGACTGCCGGTGGTCGACGAGGACGACAAGGTCATCGGCGTCATCTCCGAAACGGACCTGATCGCACGCCAGGCCGCCACCCCAGAACCGTACGAACCGCGCCGCCGCTTCACGTTCCCCGGTCTGACGCGCGGAGCCCGACGGCAGGCGGCGAAGACGAACGCCCGCACCGCCGGCCGGCTCATGACCGCGCCGGCCATCACCGCCCACGCCGACGACACCATCGTCGAGGCCGCCCGCACCATGGCCCAGCACCAGGTGGAACGGCTGCCGGTGCTCGACGAGGAGGACCAGCCCCTTCGGCATCGTCACCCGCCGGAACCTGCTCCAGGTCTTCCTGCGCCCCGACAAGGAGATCCGCGAGGAGGTGATCGAGGACGTACTGGTGAGCACCCTGTGGCTGGCGCCCCGCGGCATCGACGTGTCCGTGGTGGAGGGCGTTGTCACACTCACCGGCCACATGGAACGCAAGAGCGAGACGGAGATCGCCCTGTCGATGACCCGCCGGATCGACGGCGTGGTCGGCGTGGTCGACCAGCTCACCTACCGGCTGGACGAGGCGCACCTGCCCACCCCGGAACAGGCGCTGCACGGCGTGGCCGACGACTGGCCGCGCCGATTGTGAGAGGAGGCGTATCCCCATGACCGGCACCGTGTTGGTCACCTACGGAACCACGAACGGATCGACGGCGCAGATCGCCGAAACCATCGCCGACGTCCTGCGCAAGGAAGGGCTGACGGTCGAGGCCCTCCCGGCCCCATCCGTCGCGAGCGTGGCGTCGTACGACGCCGTGGTGGTCGGTGGCGGACTGTACGCCGGACGCTGGCAGAAGCACGCCCGCCGGTTCCTCCGTCGGCACCGCCACGCCTTGGCCGGACGCCCCCTGTGGCTGTTCAGCAGCGGCCCGCTCGACGCCTCGGCCTCGGAGCGGGACATCCCGCCCGTACCCGGGGTGAAGAAGGCCATGACCGAGCTCGACGCCAGGGAACACGTCACCTTCGGCGGCTGCCTGGAGGAAGGCGCGAAGGGATGGGTCGCACGGATGATCCTCCGCAACGGAAAAGGCGGGGACTTCCGCGACTTCACCGCGATCGAGACATGGGCGGCACACGTTGCCGACGAGCTGACGCACATGAATGCGTGACGCTGCCGGGGATCGTGACAGCCACGACGTGGAGAAGGCGCTGACCTTGGGCTCGCTGATGTACAGCCATGTGAAGTTCCCTGTGGTGGCTGCTGTGACAGGTGACGCAGAAGGTGACCTGCGGTTTTCGAACCCCGAGCTGAGATCTCGCAGGCCCATCGGTCCGGCTTCTGGGCCGGTGCACCGCGGTCGACTACGCCCGAATGAGTGACGGCTTCGTGCTTCCTGGATGATCCGATCTGTCGGGGGAAGACGGAAGGAATCTCAAGGACCGAGTCGCCGGAGACCGTGATGGCGCATCCCCCTAAACAGGTCCGCGGGCCCCTCGACGATGACGGCAGTCTCCGGATGGCGGAGCAGGCCAGAGACGTGGCCCGCGGGTTTTTGTCCGTTGCTGCGCCGGAGGGTGGGGTTGCGCGTGATGCGGTGCTGCTGGTGGTGTCGGAGCTGTTCACGAACGCGGTGAGGCATGCCGATGGGGTGACCGGGTTCCGGCTGGAGGCCGGGCCGGGAACGGTGGCGGTCACGGTCCACGATGCCAGCCCCGTCCTGCCGCGCCTCTTGCCGCTGGATGCCACCAGGCCGGGGGGATTCGGCTGGCATCTGGTGCAGGAGCTGTCGGTGGACGTGCGGGTCGACGTTCAAGCGGCGGGCAAGACGGTGACCGCCGTCGTGCCGTGCCCCACCGGCGTCAGCCCGCGTGGCTGAACGGCTGCGGTCGGGGCGTGAACGCGCGATCCCGTCACTGTGTGATGAAGCGGGAGTCGTGCGCATCCGAAGCGCGCATCCTGTGAACGCCGGTCATTTGTCCGCACGGTTGAGCAGCGCGGTGACCCGGCTGGCCAGCTCGCGCGGGCTGAACGGCTTGATGATGTAGTCGTCGGCGCCGGCCGCGAAGCCCACCTCGATGTCCCCTTCCTGGGACCTGGCGGTGATCAAGATGACAGCAAGCGTCGCTGTCTCGGGTGCCGCGCGAAGCTCCCGGCAGACGTCCAGGCCCGACATCCCTGGCATCCGGATGTCCAGCAACGCCAGGTCCACCGTGTTCTCGCGCGCCGCCCTCAGCGCCGCAGTGCCGTCCTCCACGGCCGTGACCTGATGACCGCTTTGGGTGAGCTTCAACGTCACAAGATCCTGGATGTCCGTGTCGTCGTCGGCCACGAGGACATGAGCCATTACTCCTCCAGGGCAACAAACACAATCAGTCACTTTTGCCACATATAACTCACTGGCTCCAGTCGCGAGCGTAAGGGGTGGGCGACGTGGCGGCGACGATTGTCAGGCGGCCGTCGGCTCGGCCGGAGCGATCGGGCCTCGCCGCCGCACCGCGATGACTCGACGGCGAGGGAGCACGGCGAAGCCGGAGGCGTCCGGAACGCGACGGCGAGAGCGGCGACGGCGTCGGCCTGGCCAGAGTCACCGCGTGCGGAGGAGTGCGGTGCGGGCTCGGGTGGGTCACAAGGTTGAGGCGTCCTCGCTGTTACTCGACGGAGTAGGCGCCGGCTCCGAGGAACGGCCGTGCCCGGAGACGTCGAACTCCACGTCCACGACTCCTTCAACGGCGCGGATCAGACGGGCGGCCACGGGGACCAGGGACGTGTCCCGGATGCGGCCGCTGAGCGTCACGATGCCATCCCGCACGGCCACACGTGCGGCGGACGTCGGCGCGGGGAAGAGGTACGCGACCACCTCCCGGCGGACCTCCTCCGCGATCTCCTCGTCATCGCGCAGGAACACCTTCAGCAGGTCGGCGCGGCTGACGATGCCCTGCAGCATGCCCAGCTCATCGACGACCGGGAGCCGTTTGACCTTGGCTCGTGCCATGGCCCGCGCGGCCTGCGCGAGGGTGGCGTCCGCGCGGACGGTGAGGGCGGGGGAGGTCATCAGTTCCCCGGCGGTCACCGCGCCGGCCTTGGCGAGGTCGGACAGGCGCCGCAGCTGGGTGTGCCGGTCGGGGTCGCTGTCGCGGAACTCCTCCTTGTGCAGCAGGTCGGCCTCGGAGACGACCCCGACGACCAGGCCCTCGCCCTCCAGGACGGGCAGGGCGCTGACCTTCCACTCCTGCATCATCCGCACGATCTCCTTGAAGGAGGCGCCACGGCCGATGGCGGCCACCGTGTGCGTCATCACGTCGCTGACGATGTGCGGGCTGCCGTGCATCATGCCTCCTGGGGCGTTGTCGCTTCGTGTCGTCGGTGTCGTCACAGGAGGCTGCCGCTGCCGTAGGGGGCGTACAGGTCGAGCAGCCGGATGCGGGTCGAGCGCAGGCGGTGGGCGAGAACGCCGCCCACCCACTCGGCGACGCTCGCGCCGAGCGCGGCGTCGTCCTTGCACATCGAGCGGATCGCGGTGGCGTCGAACTCGTAGGCGCGCACCGGGCTGGTCGCCTCGGCGCCCAGGTGCCAGGCATGTGGGGCGAACAGCCATGACCAGCCGATGAGTTCGTTGTGCCGGAGGGTCTCGATGACGGCGGCCCGGCGACCGGGTACGCGCATGTCGAGGTCGACGCTGCCGGTACGGATGATCCAGAACCGGTCGGCGCGGCCGCCCTCCTCGAAGAGCCGGGTGCCCTGGGGGAACGACACCTCCCGGGCAAAGCGCATCAGCCGCTGCCGGTGCTCGGCGGGGAGCGCCTGCAGCATGCCGGCCGTGGCGGGAGCGTTCATGACGTGCCTCCAATCAGGGCGTACGAACGTGCCATTGCCAGCGTGCGCCCGTGCCCTGCGCCAAGCGATGGGCCACCCGGCCCCATGGCCGGGCCGCCCGGCCCCGCGTCCGGGTCCATCGGCACCCTGTGCCGGAACAGTTCTGGATGTTCGATGAAGACGAGAGACGACCCGGTGGAAGGGGGTGTGCAGAGTGGCTACGTCACCGACCTCCGAGTTCTGGAAGCTGTTCGCGGTTCTCCTGGCGGTCTCCACGACGGTCACTTTCGTGCTGAGAGCGGTGCTCGACGCACTGGCACTGCGGACGCAGCGGCGTCGGGCCGACCGCCGACCGGCCGCCGTGGAGAGGGCTGAGGTGCCCCGCCGACCTGATCGGATCCCTGTACCTCAGTGAGCACTGGGCCGGCGAAACTGTCGCCTTCGACCAGGCGGAGAACCGGCTGCACACCAACAGCGCCGTATTCGTGGCCACCCTGGAGGACCAAAGCCATGCGTATCGTCATCGCCCTCGGCGGCAACGCACTGTTGCACCGGGGCGAACGCCCCGACGTCGACATTCAAGAGGCGAACATCGACCGGGTGACCACGGCGATCGCCGGTCTCGCCCTGGAACACGAGATCGTCGTCACCCATGGCAACGGGCCACAGATCGGTCTGCTCGCCGAGGAGAGCGCCGCCGACCCGGCGCTGAGGGCTCCCTATCCGCTGGACCTGCTCGGCGCCCAGACACAGGGGATGATCGGCTCGCTGCTGGTCCGAGCACTGCACGACGCGCTGCCGGGGCACCGGATCGCCGCGCTGGTCACGCACACCCTGGTACGGGCCGACGATCCCGCCTTCGGCCGGCCCACGAAGTTCGTCGGCCAGGTGTACTCCCGCAAGATCGCCGAGTCCCTCGCCCGCACGCACGGCTGGCACATCGCCAAGGACGGCAGGGGCTGGCGCCGCGTGGTCCCCTCACCCTCGCCCGAACGGATCCTGGAGATCGAGACCATCCACGCACTACTGGGCAGCCGCGCCCTGGTCCTGTGCGCCGGCGGTGGAGGCGTCCCCGTCACCGCCGACAACGACACCGGCGCGCTGACCGGCGTCGAGGCGGTCGTCGACAAAGACCTCACGGCGGCCCTGCTCGCCGAGCACCTCAAGGCCGACTTCCTGCTCATCCTCACCGACGTCCCGTGCGTCTACGCCGGCTACGGCACCCATGACGCGCAGCCTGTCCTCGACGCAACCCCGGACGACCTGCGCCGCGGAGGCTACCCCGACGGCTCCATGGGCCCCAAGGCGGAGGCCGCCGCCCGGTTCGTCGAACGTACCGGAGGAGTGGCCGCCATCGGCGCCCTCGACGCGGCGTACGAGACCGTCCACGGCAGGTCGGGGACGCTCGTGCGTCCTGACCTGATCGTCGGCTGAGCTGCCGCCAACGAGCCTTGGCATGGGCCGACCAGGCAGCACGGGCGGGAGCGCTCGACCCGGAGTCCGGCACCTCCGTCTGGTGGCGGCTACGTGTCGGCAGGGGCCACCGCGCAGCCGGTGGTGGGCCGTTCCGCCTATGCCCGGACGGGAGCCGGAGGTGGGAATCGCGAGGGTGTTCCCGCATGCCGCTCACTCGGTGAGGTGTGGCCCGTCCGGGCCTGGCGGCGGGACCATCGGCCCCTCACCGGGCCGTGGCCGGGCCCCCACGCTCGTAGGACCAGCACCCCCTGTCCTACGCCGACGCATGAGGAGGGCATCATGCACAGTACAACTCTGGACGCCGTGATTCCGGAGACCTGCGTGTCGGCCGCGGTCGCCGCGCCCTCGATCCACAACACCCAGCCATGGCGCTTTTGCCTGGACGCCGAGTCGGCCACGTTCCAGGTGCGTGCCGCCCCTGAACGCGGCCTGCGGCACACGGACCCGGCAGCCCGTGCCCTGCATCTTTCGGTGGGGGCGTGCCTGCTGAATCTCCGGGTCGCGATCGCGCACTGCGGATGGTCGCCGGTCGGCCGCCTGTTGCCCTCCCCGGAGGACCCCGGCCTGCTCGCCATCGTGCGCCTGGCGGGGTCCGTTGCCCGCCCCACAGGGCACCGCGCCGACCTGTATGAGGCGATCTGGCGCAGGCGCAGCAGCCGCCTGCCGTTCTCGGGCCGGCCGCTGGCACCGTATCTGCGCAGCGAACTCGGGGAAGCCGCCCGGGTGGAGGGCGCGCGGCTGTGGTTCCCCGACCCCGTCGAGACGGGGCGGCTGCTCCGCCTGACCGCGGAGGCGGAGCGCCGCAACCGCGTCGACACCGACCGCGCCGCGGAGAGCAACCGCTGGGTGCACCGCGACCTGCAGCCGACTCCCGATGTGGGTCTGCCGCAGGCGGTGCTCGGCCCCCAGGACGCCCGCGAACACCTTCCCCTGCGGGACTTCACCGCGCAGCGGCACACCGAGCGGCTGATCGCCCGACCCTTTGAGGCGGCACCCGTACTTGCTGTGCTGATCACCGAGCACGACCGCCGCGCCGACTGGCTGCGGGCCGGCCAGGCACTCCAGCACGTGTGGCTCCTCGCCACCGCTCACGGTCTGCGCGCCTCCCTGCTGCACCAGGCGCTGGAGTGGCCGGACCTGCGCAGGTCCCTGAGCCCGACCCCCGGGCGGACCGGTCCCGTGCAGATGCTCATCCGCCTCGGATACGGCCCCGAAGGCGCGGAGAGCCCGCGGCGCGCCCCGGGCGCGGTGCTCGATGCGGCGCTGCCGAGCCGGTAGGCCCCCGGGCCGGTCATCAGCCCGTGGCGACGGCCGCGGGCGTACCGGCCAGGGCTTCGTTCAGGCTGGAGTGCAGCTCGAAGACACCCGCCAGGCCCACGGCTCGAAGGATCCGCCGGAAGCCGGCGCTGTCGGTGACCAGCCGCAGCCGACCGTACCGTGCCTCGGTGCGGTTCCGGGCCCGGCACAGGACGCCCAGGCCGGTGCAGTCGATGAAGGCCGTGGAGCGCAGGTCCAGCACCAGATCGGGGTGCAGGGCGGCGGTCAGGGCGTCCAGTCGGGCCGCGAGGGGCGGCGCGGTGAAGATGTCGATCTCGCCACGCAGCTCCACGACGGTGGTTTCACCGACGGTGTGTTCCGTGGGGTGAGGCGTGGACCTGGGGTCAATTCCGGACATGGTCTGAGACAACAGGGCAAATCGAGGTGGCGGTAGGGCCGGTCGGCCCTACCGTCCGGTTCGGGCGTAGCCGCCGCGCCTGCCGAGCGGGGTGAAGCAGCCCACTGGCCCAAGCAGGACCAGCACCTCCCCGGAAGGCCAGGGCCCACTGGGGGATTGATCGCAGCGTGACACGGGTCGTTCTCCGCTATGGCCGGGACCGTTGGCCCACTCATTCCGAGCCTCACACGGTTCAGGCTGGACAAGACGCAGTACCGCTGTACCAGGCGAAAGACAGGTTGGCAGATGTATCCCAACGACGGTTTCCGCGAACTCGGGCGGCAGGAATGTCTGCGGCTGATGGCCAAGGTGCCCGTCGGCCGCATCGTCTACACGCGCCGGGCCCTGCCCGCCGTACTGCCGGTCAACTTCAGCCTCGACGACGACGGCGCGGTCCTGCTGCGCACCTCTGCGGCTTCGGATCTGGTCCGCGCGGTCGACGGCGCGGTGGTCGCCTTCGAGGCCGACGACGTCGACGCGGCCCGGCACTCCGGCTGGAGCGTTGTCGTCACAGGATCGGCTGCAGTGGTGACCGACCTCTCCGAGCACGAACGGCTGGCCCGCACCGGTCCGGTCTCCTGGGTGCCCGCGCCGCAGGAGGTCTTCGTCCGCATCGAGCCGGAACTGGTCACCGGGCGTGAGCTCATCGGCGGACGCACCCTGTATGGGGTGGACCTCACCGCTTGAAGGTCTCACTTCTCCTTCCCGGGGTTCCCTCTCGTCCGGCCGGGCGAGCCACAGGGCCTGCCGGGACCCTTCGTCCCGACGGGACGGGCCGCACGGCGTACCGACGGGTTCCATCGGTCCCTGCCCCTGGCGGCCGCGGACGACGAGCATCCTTCGTGGACCCGCCGTGGGATCGACGCCCAGTCGATCGGCGCGAGTTCGCCACCGCACTCGGCGCCCCTTCGGGGGTGCCCACCCTGCGCACGGAAGAGAAGGGAACAGGACAATGACTGATCGTCATGTGGCTGTGGGAGTGGACGGTTCACTGGTCGCCGTACGGGCCCTGGACTGGGCCGCCGAGGAAGCGGTGCGCCGCAGCACCGCGTTGCGCATTGTCTACGCCGTGGCCGACCGCGACGAGGCCGGGCCGGTTCTGGCGTCGGCCGCCGCACGGGTCCACGAGCGCCACCCGGGTCTGCCGGTGGAGACCAGGGCCGTGGAGGACGGCGCGGTGCGGGCGCTGGCGCGGGAGAGCGTGGCCGCGGCCCTCACCGTCGTGGGTACACGGGGGTTCGGCAGTGTTTCGGGTCTGCTGGCCGGGTCGGTGAGCTGGCGCCTGGCCGCCCAGGTGCACAGTCCGCTGCTGGTCGCCCGTGGGGACCATCCCTGTGACGAGGGGCGTGAGGTGCTGCTCGGTCTGGAGAGCGACGCCGACGAGGCCGCAGCTGCCTATGCCTTCCAGGAAGCGGCGCGGCGCGGGGTCCGGCTGCGTGTTGTGCACTCTGCCACGCACCGGCATGTCGCACCCGAACTGCCCTCGTTGGTAGCCGCGACGAGCCCCGGCCAACAGCGCCAGGCCCGCAACGACCGGGCCGAAGAAGCCGTGGCGCGGTTCAGCATCGCCGGGCTGAGGGAGGCGTATCCCCAGGTCGAGGTCGACAGCCGGACGGTTCGCACCGGCCCGGCCCACGCCCTGCTGGCGGGCACGCGTGAGGCCGGCGTCGTGGTCATCGGCACGCGTCGGCGCGCGGGCCGGCTCGGGCCACCGGTCGGCCCGGTCGCGCATGTCCTGTTGCAGCACTCCCACTGCCCTGTCGTGCTCGTGCCGGCGACCGGATAACGGATATAGCGGTCCCGGGATGGCCCGGTCGGCCCTGGCGGGTACCCGACGGACCGGGGGAGGGTGGGGAAGTACGGACCCGCATGCACCTCCGACCGACCCCGATCCGGAAGGGACCCGATGATGTCCGTCGACACGCAGCGGACGCCGACCCCGCTCTCCGACGACGAGCTGAGGACGCTGGACGCCCACTGGCGCGCCGCGAACTACCTCTCCGTCGGCCAGATCTACCTCATGGCCAACCCCCTGCTGACCGAGCCGCTGCGCCCGGAGCACGTCAAGCCGCGCCTGCTCGGCCACTGGGGCACCTCGCCCGGGCTCAACCTCGTGCACACCCACCTCAACCGCGTCATCAAGGCCCGTGACCTGGACTCTCTGTGCATCTGGGGCCCCGGTCACGGCGGCCCCGCGGTGGTCGCGGGCTCCTGGCTGGAAGGCTCGTACACCCAGACCTACCCCGACATCACCCAGGACGCGGCCGGCATGGCCCGGCTGTTCAAACAGTTCTCGTTCCCCGGCGGCATCCCCAGCCATGTCGCGCCCGAGACGCCGGGCTCCATCCACGAGGGCGGCGAACTGGGCTACTCCCTCTCGCACGCCTACGGCGCCGCCCTCGACAACCCGGCCCTGCTGGTCGCCTGTGTCGTCGGCGACGGCGAGGCGGAGACCGGCCCGCTGGCCGCCTCCTGGCACTCCAACAAGTTCCTCGACCCCGTCCACGACGGCGCCGTCCTGCCGATCCTCCATCTCAACGGCTACAAGATCGCCAACCCGACCGTGCTCGCCCGGCTCCCCGAGCCAGAACTCGACGCACTCCTGCAGGGGTACGGCCATGATCCGATCCACGTCACCGGCGACGACCCGACCGCCGTCCACCGCGCGATGGCCGAGGCCATGGACACCGCCCTGGACCGCATCGCCGCGCTCCAGCGCGCCGCACGCGAGGACGGCGCGACCGAGCGCCCGCGCTGGCCGGTGATCGTGCTGCGCACCCCCAAGGGCTGGACTGGCCCGGCCGAAGTCGACGGGCTGCCGGTGGAAGGCACCTGGCGCGCCCATCAGGTCCCCCTGTCCGCCGTCCGCGACAACCCGGATCACCTGCGGCAGTTGGAGGCGTGGCTGCGTTCGTACCGCCCCGAGGAGCTGTTCGACGAGCACGGCAGTCCCGTACCCGCCGTCCTGGCCTGCGTCCCGGACGGTGCCCGCCGCCTGGGCGCCACCCCGCACGCCAACGGCGGCCTGCTGCTGCGCGAACTGCCCCTGCCCCCGCTGGAGCGGTACGCCGTCTCCGTCGACAAACCCGGAGCGACCCTGCACGAACCCACCCGCGTCCTCGGCGACCTGCTGGAAGACGTCATGCGCGCCACCACCGACCGGCGGGACTTCCGCCTCGTAGGCCCCGACGAGACCGCCTCCAACCGCCTCCAGGCCGTCTACGCCGCCAGCGGCAAGGCGTGGCAGGCCGACACCCTCGACGTGGACGAACACCTCGACCGGCACGGCCGGGTGATGGAGATCCTCTCCGAACACACCTGCCAGGGCTGGCTGGAGGGCTACCTCCTGACCGGCCGGCACGGACTTTTCTCCTGCTACGAGGCGTTCGTGCACATCGTCGACTCGATGGTCAACCAGCACATCAAATGGCTGCGCGTCACCCAGCGCCTGCCCTGGCGCGCCCCCATCGCCTCCCTCAACTACCTGCTCACCTCGCACGTCTGGCGCCAGGACCACAACGGCTTCTCGCACCAGGACCCCGGCTTCGTCGACCACATCCTCAACAAAAGTCCCGAGGCCGTACGGGTCTACCTGCCGCCGGACGCCAACACCCTGCTCTCGGTGGCCGACCACGCGCTCAGGAGTCGCGACTACGTCAACGTGATCGTGGCCGGCAAGCAGCCCTGCTTCGACTGGCTGACGATGGAGCAGGCCAAGGTCCACTGCGCGCGCGGCGCCGGGATCTGGGACTGGGCGGGCACCGAGAACGGCCGCGAGCCGGACGTGGTGCTGGCCTGCGCCGGCGACGTGCCCACCCAGGAGATCCTGGCCGCCGCCCAGCTGCTGCGCCGGCACCTGCCCGAACTCGCCGTCCGCGTCGTCAACGTGGTCGACATCGCCCGGCTGATGCCGAGCGAGGAACACCCGCACGGCATGAGCGACTTCGAGTACGACGGGCTCTTCACGCCGGACAAGCCGGTCATCTTCGCCTACCACGGCTACCCGTGGCTGATCCACCGGCTCGCCTACCGCCGCACCGGCCACAAGAACCTTCGTGTGCGCGGCTACAAGGAGATCGGCACCACCACGACACCGTTCGACATGGTGGTCCGCAACGACCTCGACCGCTACCGCCTGGTCATGGACGTCATTGACCGCGTCCCCGGCCTTGCGGTGCGCGCCGCCGCCGTACGCCAGCGGATGGAGGACGCCCGGCTGCGCCACCACGACTGGATCCGCGCCCACGGCACCGACCTGCCAGAGATCGCCGACTGGGCTTGGGACGGCTGACCGATCCCAACGGGCCCGGGCAGAGAGGGCCGTTCGGCCCGCCTGCCGGGCCCTGCAGCCCCTCCGCCGGGCGTTGACGACGCGGGACATTGAAGGCGCACCGAGAGTCGTCCACATTCTGCGCGTCGCACCCCTCGAAAGGGATGAGCATCATGGCAGTGCACGACCACCCCCACCGGCATCCGGGATTCCGCTTCCCGTCCCTGCGCAGGGCGGGGACGGCGCCCGCCTCCGCCGCCGAGACGACCGCCGCCGCGACGGCGACCCGTGCGTACGTGTTCGCCGGGCTCCGCCTGCTGACCGGCTTCGTCTTCCTGTGGGCGTTCCTCGACAAGACCTTCGGCTTCGGCTACGCCACGCCGTCCGGCAAGGGCTGGATCGACGGCGGCTCGCCGACGAAGGGCTTCCTCAGCGGCGTGGCGGTCGGCCCGATGGAGTCCACCTTCCACGACTGGGCCGGGGCCACCTGGGCCAACTGGCTGTTCATGCTCGGGCTGCTCGGCGTCGGCCTCGCCCTGATCGCGGGCATCGGCCTGCGGCTTGCCGCGGTCGCCGGCACCGCCATGATGGCGCTGATGTGGATCGCGGAGTGGCCGCCGGCCCAGCACCTGTCCGACGGGTCGGCGAGCATGTCGACCAACCCGTTCGCCGACTACCACCTCATCTACGCCGTCGTCCTCATCGCCCTCGCGGCCGCGGGTGCCGGCGCCAC